>NZ_JBEAJG010000006.1:0-171317 GCF_040065235.1 Klebsiella sp. GB_Kp047
CTGCACGACCCACCAATGTAAAAAGGCGCCCTAAAGGCGCCTTTTTGCTATGCGTGGAACACAGCCCCGGCCACGAGCTTCCCCGTGGCGATAAAACGCAATCAACGCTGATACAGCGGATCTTCAACCCTGGCGGCGGTGAGATTGCCCCCTTCTTCTCGCACGATTTCCCATAACGCCTGGGCGGCGGTCGACAGCGAGCGGTTTTTCCGGCATGCCAGCATCAGCTGCCGCTCCATTACCGGGGTCAGTCGCTTCACCGCCAGATGGCTTCCCTGCGGTAACGGCAGCGCCAGCGCCGGCAGTACGCTGATGCCAATTCCCGATTCCACCATCGGAAACAACGTTGCCGGATGGCCAATCTCCTGCACAATGTTCGCCCGGACAGCCAGCCTGCTGAGCGCCGCATCAATCAGCGGACGGCTGCCGGAAGCATAGTCCTGCAGGATCAGTCTCTCATTCTGTAGCGCCTGCCACGGCACTTCAGTCAGGCTGGCAAAAGGATGATCCTCCCGGCAGAGCAGCAAAAAAGGTTCCGCCAGGACCACCTCGCACTGCAGATCGGCCGCCGGGCCCGGATCAATCACGATGCCAAAATCCACTTCTCCCTGGCGAATACTCTCCAGGACCCACTGCTGGGGCCGGTCGTGCAGCACAAAATCGATATCAGGATAACGTCGATTACTGTGAGCAATACACTGCGGAATAAGGTGGGCGGAAATCGTCTGGCTGGCGGCGACCTTAACGGTGCCACTCAGCTGCTGGCCTACCCGACCGGCATCGCGCAGCGTCACCGCAAGCTCATCGAGCAAACGCTCCAGCCTGCCTGCCAGCTGCTGACCCGCCTCGGTGAGGACCACCTCCCGGGTGGTACGGTCAAGAAGACGGACTCCGGTCTGATGCTCCAGCTCCTTGACGCTGTGGCTGACGGCCGACTGGCTTAAGCCAATCATCTCCCCCGCCCGGCTAAAGCTCCTGGCGCGGGCAACGGTAACGAATACTTTTAACTGACGCAGAGAGTAATTCATCTTTTTAATTCATGAATAGATGCAATAAATCAATTTTATTTCTCAAATCAAAAAAAGCACAATAGCGCATCTCTTTTCAGGAGCGTTTATGAAACTTTTCCGCATTCTCGATCCGTTTACGGCAACCCTGGTCACCGTTGTCCTGTTAGCCTCATTCTTCCCGGCCCGTGGCGCTTTCGTCCCCTTCTTTGAACATCTCACCACCGCCGCCATCGCCCTGCTGTTCTTTATGCATGGCGCCAAACTCTCCCGGGAGGCAATTATCGCCGGCGGCAGCCACTGGCGTTTGCATCTGTGGGTGATGTGCAGCACCTTTATCCTCTTCCCGGTGCTGGGGGTTCTGTTTGCCTGGTGGGCGCCGGTGAAGGTCGATCCGATGCTCTACAGCGGCTTTATTTATTTGTGCATTCTGCCGGCCACCGTGCAATCCGCCATCGCCTTCACCTCGCTGGCCGGAGGCAACGTCGCGGCGGCGGTCTGCTCAGCTTCGGCCTCCAGCCTGTTGGGCATCTTTGTTTCACCACTGCTGGTGGGGGTCCTGATGAACCTTCACGGCGCAGGCGGTAGCCTCGAGCAGGTCGGAAAGATCATGCTGCAGCTGCTGTTGCCTTTCGTGCTCGGCCATTTATCGCGGCCGTGGATCGGCAACTGGGTGGCGAAGCATAAGAAGTGGATTGGTAAGACCGACCAGACCTCGATTCTGCTGGTGGTCTACTCCGCCTTTAGCGAGGCGGTGGTGAACGGGATCTGGCATAAAGTGGGCCTGGGATCGCTGCTGTTTATCGTGGTAGTCAGCCTGGTGCTGCTGGCCATCGTCATCGCGGTCAACGTGTTCGTCGCCCGCCGCTGCGGCTTTAACAAAGCTGATGAAATTACCATCGTCTTCTGCGGTTCGAAAAAGAGCCTGGCCAACGGCATCCCGATGGCCAATATTCTCTTCCCGACCTCCATCCTCGGCATCATGGTGCTGCCGCTGATGATCTTCCATCAAATCCAGCTGATGGTCTGCGCGGTGCTGGCGCGGCGCTATAAACGGCAAACCGATGCGCGTCTCGCTCAGGAAAAAACTAACGCCGCCAAAGCCTAACGCGCTTTCTTCAGGGGCTGGACCAGATCGCTCAGCCCCTCGCTTTTAATCAGCAGGGTCAGCGCCATCAGCTCGCCGAGATGGCCGGCAGGGAATTGATCCTTGCGCGCGAACCACAATAAATACTCTTCCGGGACATCGATTAAACGACGCCCCTTGTATTTACCGAACGGCATCTCGGTATTGGCGATCTCGACCAGCTGCGCTTTATCCACGTTATTCTCCCAACAGGCGCATCATTTCGGCTTCGTCAATCACCTCGATGCCGAGCTCCTGCGCTTTCGCCAGCTTAGAACCCGCCGCTTCGCCTGCAATCACCAGATCGGTTTTCTTCGACACGCTGCCCGCCACCTTCGCCCCCAGCGCCACCAGACGCGCTTTGGCATCATCCCGCGACAACTGACTGAGGCTGCCGGTCAGGACGACGGTTTTGCCTGCAAACGGGCTGTCAATCTCTTCCGCCTTCACCACCACCGGCGCCGGCCAGTGAACCCCTTCCGCCAGCAGCTGCGCGATGACATCGCGGTTGCTCTCTTCGGCAAAGAAGTTGAAAGTATGGGTGGCGACGACGATGCCGACATCAGGGACCTTCTGCAGCTCCTCAATGGAAGCCTGCTCCAGGGCTTCGAGGGTGCCAAAATGCGCCGCCAGGCCTGCCGCCGTGGCTTCTCCTACCTCGCGAATGCCCAAGGCGTAGAGGAAACGCGCGAAGGTTGTCTCTTTGGCTTTCTCGAGAGCGTTGACCACGTTTTGCGCGGACTTCGGCCCCATCCTATCCAGCCCGGTCAGTTTCCCTGCGGTCAGCCGGAACAGATCCGCCGGGGTATGGACGTACTCTTTCTCCACCAGCTGGTCGATGATCTTATCGCCCATACCGTCAACGTCCAGCGCGCGACGGGAGACAAAGTGCTTGAGCGACTCTTTGCGCTGCGCGCCGCAGATCAGGCCGCCGGTACAGCGGGCTACCGCCTCGCCTTCCACTCGCTCAACGTCGGACTGACAGACCGGGCAGTGGGTCGGGAATTCAACATCCCGGGCATCTGCCGGACGTTCGGAAAGCACCACGTTGACCACCTGCGGGATCACATCGCCTGCCCGGCGAATCACCACCTTGTCGCCGATTTTCAAGCCTAAGCGTTCAATCTCATCGGCGTTATGCAAAGTGGCATTACTCACCAGCACGCCGGCGACATGGACCGGCTCCAGGCGCGCCACCGGCGTAATCGCCCCGGTGCGGCCCACCTGGAACTCCACGTCCCGGACGAAAGTCATCTGCTCCTGGGCCGGGAACTTAAAGGCCACGGCCCAGCGCGGCGCGCGGGCGACGAAACCCAGCTGTTCCTGCAGCGCCAGCGAATCGACTTTGATCACCACGCCATCAATGTCAAAGCCCAGATGGGGACGATCTTCTTCGACTTTACGATAGTAAGTGAGCACTTCCTCGGGGGTATGGCAAAGAGTGACGCGATCGCTCACCGGTAATCCCCATGCTTTGAACTGCTGTAAACGGGCCGAGTGGCTGGCCGGCAGCTCACCGCCCTCCAGCACCCCAACGCCGTAGCAGAAGAAAGTAAGCGGTCGCTTCGCGGTGATGCGCGGGTCCAGCTGGCGCAACGAGCCCGCCGCCGCATTGCGCGGGTTAGCAAACACTTTTCCGCCGGTGCGGCGAGCTTCTTCATTGATTTTTTCGAACCCGGCCTGCGGGAGGAACACTTCCCCGCGCACCTCCAGGCGTGCGGGGATATTATCGCCATGCAGCCTGAGCGGGATGGTGCGGATGGTTCGCACGTTAGAGGTAATATTCTCGCCGGTGGTGCCGTCGCCGCGGGTCGCCGCCTGCACCAGCACGCCGTTTTCGTAGAGAATGCTCACCGCGAGACCGTCGAGCTTCAGCTCGCAGCAGTAGATGAGCGGGTCAGTGCTTTTCAGGCGATCCAGCACCCGCTTGTTGAAGGCCAGAAAGCTCTCTTCGTCAAACACGTTGTCCAGCGACAGCATCGGCACTTCATGGCGGATCTGGCTGAAGGCGGTCAGTGGCGCCGCCCCCACGCGCTGAGTCGGCGAATCCGGGGTAATCAGCTCCGGATGCTGGCTCTCCAGCTCGCGCAGCTCGCGCATCAGCCGGTCATACTCCGCATCGGGCACTTCCGGCGCGTCCATAACGTGGTACAGGTATTCATGATGGCGAAGCGTGGTTCGCAGTTCAGTCAGTTGTTGTTCGATCGGTTCCATATCACACCATCAATGATAAAAAACCCCCGACAGGCGGGGGTTGAGAAGGAGTTGAGATAACGCGGGACGTCAGGCGTTCGCGTCTTTCACTTCGCGAATACGATCCTGGTATTCACGCAGTTTTTGCGGCGTCATCATGCGACGCTGATCGTCAAGCACCACGCCGCCCACTTCATCGGCGATATACTGCGCAGACTGCAGCATCAGCTTGAAGTTCTGCAGTTCATCACCGTAGGAAGGGACCTGCATAAAGATAGTCACCCCAGGGGTCATCATATCCGCCATGCTGTCCGGATTGAAGGTCCCCGGCTTCACCATGTTGGCCAGGCTGAACAGCACCGGGCCGCTGCCGTCCGGGCTCAGATGGCGGTGGAAAATATTCATTTCACCAAACTTGAAGCCGGCCTGCTGGATGCTATTGATAAGCACCTCGCCGTTAAGCTGCGCGCCATGGTGCGCGGCGACGTTCATCACGATGACCGTCTCTTTACGCTCTTTCGGCTGCGGCGCTGCAGGCTGCTGCGGCTCTGTCGGCTGCGGTTCAGCCACCGCGGGCTGCGGCGCGGCAACAGGCTGTGGCGCAGGCTGCTGCGGAGCGGCCGGCTGCGGCTGGGCGACGGTCGGGGTCACCGGCTGCGGCGCGACAGGCTGTTGCACAACAGGCTGCGGCTGGTGTTGCGGTTGCACGGGCGGCTGCGCGGGTTGCGGCTGTTGCCAGCCCGGCTGCGGAGCGGCATGCGGCGCAGACGGTTGTCCCTGCGGTTGTACCGGGGCCTGGCGCGGCGGCGGCGCCTGACGAACCGGTTCCTCAGGACGCACAGGCTGCTGCATCTGGCGCTCGTAAGGCGGCTGGTACTGGTGCTGCGGCGCCTGACGAGGGGCTTCATGCTCCCCATGCGCGCCGTGCGGAGCGTGAGTCACCGGATGAACGCGGACTTCACCTACGCCTTCAACATTATCATCAAAGTCGTCGTTTTCCGACTCATCGTCGCGCGACTTCATACGTTTCAGTGGGCGATCGCGAAACATCGAAGAACGTTCTTTACGGCTGGTCCAGAAACCATGTACCAGTAAAGCGATTATGGCGATCGCGCCAACAATGATTAATATCAGACGCAAATCCTGCATCATTATATTCTCTGTTGTTCTAACACCTTGCCACCACGGCAAACATTTACTCACTAAGAGTATTTGCCGATTACCTCAAGTGCAAGTGCGTCGGTCGCTTTCACCACATAAAGATGAACTAAATCGTGCTTTTTGCTGTTTTTTCGAACATTTCCTAACTGGTTATTGTCTGACGACCCGATAAAATAAGCGAGCATTCACACTGGATGTTAAAAAAGGAGCAATGCCTGGCTATGGTTTCATCATCCGCACCGACCCCGCGTAGCGGCGTACACTATTTTTCGCAGGGCTGGAAACTCATCGGGCTGCCGGGCATACGTCGTTATGTCTTCCTGCCTTTACTGGTTAACGTGCTGCTGATGGGCGGTGCTTTTTGGTGGCTGTTTACCCGTCTCGACAGCTGGATCCCTTCGCTGATGAGCCATGTACCTGACTGGCTGCAGTGGCTGAACTACCTGCTGTGGCCGGTGGTGGTGCTGTCGATCCTGCTGGTGTTTGGCTACTTCTTTTCTACTATTGCCAACTGGATTGCCGCCCCGTTCAGCGGCCTGCTGGCGGAACAGCTGGAAGCGCGTCTGACTGGCGCCACCCCGCCGGACGTCGGCGTCTTTGGCATCATGAAGGATATTCCACGCATCATGAAGCGTGAGTGGCAGAAGCTGGCATGGTACCTGCCCCGCGCCATCGTGCTGTTGCTGCTCTACTTTATACCCGGCGTTGGCCAGACGGTGGCTCCGGTACTCTGGTACCTGTTCAGCGCATGGATGCTGGCGATTCAATACTGCGATTACCCCTTCGATAACCACAAGGTTCCCTTCAGGACCATGCGCGAAGCGCTGCGCAGCCGCAAGGTGATGAATATGCAGTTTGGCGCGCTCACCAGCCTGTTCACCATGATCCCGGTGTTAAACCTGGTGATCCTCCCGGTGGCTATCTGCGGCGCCACCGCCATGTGGGTCGATTGCTATCGCGACAGACACGCCAGCTGGAAGTAGTCGTCACACCTCCCCCGGGGAGCGGCGAGCGCCGCTCCTTATATCTCCGCTTATTCCTTCTTGCTCATCATTATTTCCCTTACGCATATAGATATGCTAAATCCTTACTTCCGCATATTCTTTAAGCGGGTATGCTGATGCCGTACCCCCAAATTTCATACAGTTAAGGACGGGCCATGAGTAAGATTTTTGAAGACAACTCCCTGACTATCGGTCATACGCCGCTGGTACGACTGAACCGAATTGGTAACGGTCGTATCCTGGCAAAGGTAGAATCTCGTAACCCGAGCTTTAGCGTAAAATGCCGTATCGGCGCCAATATGATCTGGGATGCTGAAAAGCGCGGCGTGCTGAAACCTGGCGTGGAACTGGTCGAACCGACCAGCGGCAACACCGGTATCGCCCTCGCCTACGTGGCGGCGGCACGCGGCTACAAGCTAACGCTAACCATGCCGGAAACCATGAGCATTGAGCGTCGTAAGCTTCTGAAAGCGCTGGGCGCCAACCTGGTGCTGACCGAAGGCGCCAAAGGCATGAAAGGCGCCATTCAGAAAGCGGAAGAGATTGTCGCCAGCAACCCGGAAAAATTCCTGCTGCTGCAGCAGTTCAGCAACCCGGCTAACCCGGAAATCCACGAAAAGACCACCGGTCCGGAAATCTGGGAAGACACCGACGGTCAGGTGGATGTCTTCATCTCCGGCGTCGGTACCGGCGGTACGCTGACCGGCGTCAGCCGCT
This sequence comes from Klebsiella sp. GB_Kp047, assembly GCF_040065235.1. Lineage (NCBI taxonomy): Bacteria > Pseudomonadati > Pseudomonadota > Gammaproteobacteria > Enterobacterales > Enterobacteriaceae > Klebsiella > Klebsiella sp. GB_Kp047. The sequence goes on from NZ_JBEAJG010000006.1 coordinate 7,209, forward strand.
ACATTAAAAACACCAAGGGCAAAAAAGATCTGATCACCGTCGCGGTTGAACCGACCGATTCGCCGGTCATTTCCCAGGCGCTGGCGGGTGAAGAGCTCAAGCCGGGCCCGCACAAAATTCAGGGCATCGGCGCCGGCTTCATTCCTGGCAACCTGGATCTGAAGCTGGTGGACAAAGTAATCGGCATCACCAATGATGAAGCGATCTCCACCGCACGCCGCCTGATGGAAGAAGAAGGCATCCTGGCGGGTATCTCTTCCGGGGCCGCCGTTGCCGCGGCGCTGAAGCTGCAGGAAGATGAGGCCTTTACCAATAAGAATATTGTGGTTATCCTGCCTTCCTCGGGTGAGCGTTATTTAAGCACCGCGCTGTTTGCCGATCTCTTCACCGAGAAAGAACTGCAACAGTAGTGCCAGCTTGTAAATAATGTGTAAAAAAGCACCTTTTCAGGTGCTTTTTTGTGGCATACGTCAAAGTTTTACCCCTCCTGGCATTGATTCACCTCGTAGGGTCTGGTATTTAACCAGCACATTTATTTTGATGCGCGAAATTATTCAGAAGAGGATTTCCGCCAGCTGAATCGATTTTATGATTTGGTTCAAGTCTTCCTTTCGCGGCATAATGTTTAATGACGTGCTAGACGTCAATGGCCCGCAGGTCTTCGCAGCGCCAGGCGCTGCCGACGCCAAGGCCGGAAACGTAACGCCGGCGCTAACAATACAGGCTAAAGTCGAGTCGTTAGACTAGACTTTAGGTCCACAACACTAAACCTATAAGTTGGGGAAATATAATGTTCCAGCAAGAAGTTACCATTACCGCTCCGAACGGTCTGCACACCCGCCCTGCTGCTCAGTTTGTTAAAGAAGCTAAAGGCTTCACTTCTGAGATCACTGTAACCTCCAACGGCAAAAGCGCCAGCGCCAAAAGCCTGTTCAAACTGCAGACTCTGGGCCTGACCCAGGGCACCGTAGTGACCCTCTCCGCGGAAGGCGAAGATGAGCAGAAAGCTGTTGAGCATCTGGTTAAACTGATGGCTGAACTCGAGTAAGTTCACGGGTTCTTTTTCATATCAGTCACAAGTAAGGTAGGGTTATGATTTCAGGCATTTTAGCATCCCCGGGTATCGCCTTCGGCAAAGCACTGCTGCTGAAGGAAGATGAAATTGTCATCGACCGGAAGAAAATTTCTGCCGATAAGGTTGATCAGGAAGTCGAACGTTTCCTGAGCGGCCGCGCCAAGGCCTCCGCCCAGCTGGAGGTCATCAAAACCAAAGCTGGTGAAACTTTCGGTGAAGAAAAAGAAGCCATCTTCGAAGGGCATATTATGCTGCTGGAAGATGAGGAGCTTGAGCAGGAAATCATAGCCCTGATTAAAGATAAGCACATGACTGCCGACGCGGCAGCCAATGAAGTTATCGACGGTCAGGCCACTGCCCTGGAAGAGCTGGACGATGAATACCTGAAAGAACGTGCGGCTGACGTACGTGATATCGGTAAGCGCCTGCTGCGCAACATCCTTGGTCTGGCTATCATCGATCTGAGCGCGATTCAGGATGAAGTCATCCTCGTCGCCGCCGATCTGACCCCGTCTGAAACCGCACAGCTGAACCTGAAAAAAGTGCTGGGTTTCATCACCGACGCGGGCGGCCGTACCTCCCACACCTCCATCATGGCGCGTTCCCTGGAACTGCCGGCCATCGTGGGCACCGGCAGCATCACGGCGCAGGTGAAAAACGGCGACTATCTGATTCTCGACGCGGTGAACAACCAGGTTCTGATCAACCCGTCTAACGAGCAAATTGAAGCGCTGCGTAATCTGCAGGCTCAGGTTGCGGAAGAAAAAGCCGAACTGGCGAAACTGAAAGATCTGCCGGCGATTACTCTCGACGGCCATCAGGTTGAAGTTTGCGCCAACATCGGTACCGTTCGCGACGTCGAAGGTGCTGAGCGCAACGGCGCCGAAGGCGTAGGCCTGTATCGTACTGAATTCCTGTTCATGGATCGCGACGCGCTGCCAACCGAAGAAGAGCAGTTTGCGGCTTATAAAGCGGTGGCTGAAGCCTGTGGCTCTCAGGCCGTTATCGTGCGTACCATGGACATCGGCGGCGACAAAGAGCTGCCGTACATGAACTTCCCGAAAGAAGAGAACCCGTTCCTCGGCTGGCGTGCCGTGCGTATCGCCATGGATCGTAAAGAGATCCTCCGCGATCAGGTTCGCGCCATCCTGCGTGCCTCCGCTTTCGGTAAGCTGCGCATTATGTTCCCGATGATCATCTCTGTTGAAGAAGTGCGTGCGCTGAAGAAAGAGATCGAAATCTACAAACAGGAACTGCGTGACGAAGGTAAAGCATTTGACGAATCCATTGAGATCGGCGTGATGGTGGAAACACCGGCTGCGGCGACCATTGCTCGTCATCTGGCCAAAGAAGTTGATTTCTTTAGTATCGGCACCAATGATTTAACGCAATATACTCTGGCAGTTGACCGTGGTAATGATATGATTTCACATCTTTACCAGCCGATGTCACCGTCTGTACTGAATCTGATTAAGCAAGTTATTGATGCTTCTCACGCTGAAGGTAAATGGACTGGCATGTGCGGTGAGCTTGCGGGCGATGAACGTGCTACACTTCTGTTGCTGGGTATGGGGCTGGACGAATTCTCTATGAGCGCCATTTCCATCCCGCGCATCAAGAAGATTATTCGTAACACGAACTTCGAAGATGCGAAAGTATTAGCAGAGCAGGCTCTTGCTCAACCGACAACGGACGAGTTAATGACGCTGGTTAACAAGTTCATTGAAGAAAAAACAATCTGCTAATCCACGAGATGCGCGGCCCAAATTACTGCTTAGGAGAAGATCATGGGTTTGTTTGATAAATTGAAATCTCTGGTTTCTGATGACAAGAAAGACACCGGAACTATTGAGATTGTTGCTCCCCTCTCCGGTGAGATCGTCAACATTGAAGACGTGCCGGATGTGGTTTTTGCGGAAAAAATTGTGGGCGATGGGATTGCCATCAAACCGACCGGCAACAAAATGGTCGCGCCGGTAGACGGTACCATTGGTAAAATTTTCGAAACCAACCATGCGTTCTCTATTGAATCTGATAGCGGCATCGAGCTGTTCGTTCACTTCGGTATTGATACCGTTGAACTGAAAGGCGAAGGCTTCAAGCGTATCGCTGAAGAAGGCCAGCGCGTGAAAGTCGGCGACCCGGTTATCGAATTCGATCTGCCGCTGCTGGAAGAGAAAGCCAAGTCTACCCTGACTCCGGTGGTTATCTCCAACATGGACGAGATCAAAGAGCTGATCAAACTGTCCGGTAGCGTGACCGTGGGTGAAACCCCGGTAATCCGCATTAAGAAGTAATGATTGCTGCATAGAAATGGCGCCGAAAGGCGCCATTTTTTTATATCGCGTGGGTCACCGGCTGATAGCATTTTTCGCGAGATAAGAGACGCAATCCTTCCGGGGTGCTCTCCAGAATGCGCCGCTCGCCGTCAGAGACCAGCAGTTCGCACTGATATCCTCCGGCCAGGCCGAACAGCGACCGCGCCACGCAGGCATCCTCCAGCGCCGCCTCCCCTGTGGTATCAAAATGACCAACAATGCGTCCCTGCTGACGGATCACTAACCGATAGCTTTTCATCTCTGTTGCTCCAGCGGCGGCAGGATCAGTTCGTCACACCCCTGCGCGGCAGTCCAGTTCATCACCTCCAGCACGCGCTGGGCGGCTGCTTCCGTCGCTGCCCCCAGCGCCAGGCCCGAAAGCAACCCGCTCACCAGCTCAGCGCAAAACAGATCGCCGGTACCCTTCAAGTCCGTCTCCACCCGCGGGTGAACCACCACCTGCACTGCATCGGCCGTCACCACCAGCACATTGATTGTCGAAGCGGCCTCTCCTGGCGCGCTGGTGATCACCACCCACTTGAGACTGTCCGACAGCAGGCTTCGCGCCGCGGCGACCGCCTCCTGCTGATTGCGACAGCGCCGGCCGCTCAGCGTCTCCAGCTCAAACAGATTAGGGGTGATCCCTTGCGCCAGCGGCAGCAGGTGCTGACGATAGGCGTCCGGGATCTCGGCCTTGACGTAGATGCCGCTGTCGACATCGCCAATCACCGGATCCACCAGAATACAGAGATCGGGATGGCGGTCGCGGACCCGCGTTAGCCACTGCGCCAGGCGTTCAATTTGCACGGCGTTGCCCATATAGCCGGTGGTCACCGCACGCAGTTCGCGCAACGCGTCGCGCTCCTCAAGCGCCTGCAGGTACCCGACAAACCACTCCTCCGGGATAATGCCGCCATAGAACGTCTCATAATGGGGCGTATTGCTGAACAGCACCGTCGGCACCGCCAGCACGCGCAAACCGTGCTGTTTAATCGCCGGTACCGCGATGCTGTTGCCGACGCTGCCGTAAACTACCTGCGACTGCACGGCGACGATATCGACTTCCGACGCCCGGCTTTTGTCGTGAAAGAGCACTGATTGTATGTCATCTTGCTGGCCCATCTTTTCTCCCCCCGCTGGACAGCGGGTCACGCTCTGATTATGATTCGTCCTATGCTAAATTTCATTTTGTCATAGGTCAATAATGTTTGCCGGAAAAACCGCCAGCGATATCTTCGATCATATCCGCCATCTGGTGCAGAGCGGTGGCTTGCAGCCCGGAGAAGTTCTGCCGCCGGTACGCGAGCTCGCCAGCCAGCTGGCGGTGAATCGCAATACCGTCGCCGCCGCCTATAAACGGCTGGTGACATCTGGTCTGGCCGTGAGCCAGGGACGAAACGGCACGGCCATCAAAGCACGGGATCCGCTGCCGGCGCTGGAGGGCGGTGACCCCACGACGCCGCTGAACGATCTCTCCAGCGGCAATCCGGACCCCGCCAGACTGCCTGATTTAGCACGCTATCTGGGCCAAATTGCCCGCACGCCCCACCTGTATGGCGATGCCCCCATCGAGCCGCAGCTTGGCGAATGGGCTGAGGCATGGTTTGCCGGGGAGATAACCGTTCCCTTTGCCCTGAACCTCGCCAGCGGGGCGATTGACGCGCTGGAGCGTCTGCTCTGCGCCTTGCTGCTCCCCGGCGACGGCGTGGTGGTTGAAGATCCTTGTTTTCTTAGCAGCATCAATATGGTGCGTTACGCTGGCTTTACCCCCTGCCCGGTGGCGGTGGATGCCGAGGGGATGGATCCTGTCGGGCTGGAGGAGGCGTTACGCAACGGCGCGCGGGCGGTGATCTTAACCCCGCGCGCGCACAATCCTACCGGCTGTAGCCTGACGGAAACCCGGGCGCATGCCCTGCGGGAGGTGCTGGTCCGTTATCCGCAGGTGCTGGCGATCGTCGATGACCATTTTGCCCTGCTGTCGGCTACGCCCTGGTTTTCTCCTCTGCCCGCGAGCACCCAGCGCTGGGCGGTGGTGCGTTCGATGTCAAAAACCCTCGGGCCAGACCTGCGGCTGGCCTTTATCGCCAGCGATATCGACACCTCCTCGGCGCTGCGCCTGCGGCTTAACGCCGGCAGCCAGTGGGTCAGTCATCTGCTGCAGGATCTGACGCTGGCCTGTCTCACCGATGAGGCGTTTATCGCCTCGATGACGGAAACCCGCCGTCACTATCGCCAGCAGAATGAGAAACTGGCGGCAGCGCTGGCCCGGCACGGCTACAGCCATGCTACGCCTGGCGACGGCCTTAATTTCTGGCTGCCGCTGCCAACGGCGAGCCAGCCCTACGCCTTACGCCTGGCCCGCGCCGGCTGGCTGGTCCGCGAGGGGGGGGTGTTTGGCATTCGTACGCCCTCCCACGGGCTACGCCTGTCGCTGGGCCGCCTGAATGACAATGAGATTGCCCGCCTGGCGGCCGATATAGCCCAGGTCTTAGACGCTCCCTGACGCAGGCAGTGCGTCGAACGCATCGGGGAGTGGTAGCTACTGCCGACAAGTTACTGTAAAAATAAACGAAAACAGGCGTAGTCTTACCTGCATGCCCGGATCGTCGAAACGGATGAAACGCTCACGGTGGCGGACACATCGCTCACAATAAGGAGCACCAGAGATGCATCACATTGACCTGACCCTAAAAGCAGTCATCGAAGCCTGCGACCGCGCTATCTCGCAGGAAGATTACGATACCCTGATGGGCTATTACGCGGAAGACGCCGCGCTGGTCGTCAAACCGGGCATGGTGGTCAGAGGGAAAGAGAATATCCGCAAAGCGTTTATCGCCATTGCCGACTATTTCCAGCACCGGCTGATAGTGACCCAGGGGAAAATGGAGGTCATTGAGGGCGGCGGCAATGCGCTGGTGATTATGGAGACCCGGCTGGATATCCCGACGGCACAGGGAATAACACAGGTTACGCGACGCGCAACCTATGTCTTTCAGAAGCAGGGGGAGCGCTGGTTGTGCACGGTCGATAACTCCTACGGCACCGACCTGCTCGATGATTAAATACCCGCTCCCTGGCTAAAGTGTTCCTCGCCGAACACGCCGGTGGAGAGGTAGCGATCGCCGCGATCGCAGACGATCGCCACCACCACCGCTCCTGGATTTTCGCGGGCGATACGTAACGCCCCGGCTACCGCGCCGCCAGAGCTGACGCCGCAGAAAATGCCTTCCCGCACCGCCAGCTGACGCATGGTGTTCTCGGCATCCTGCTGATGAATATCCAGCACCGCATCCACCAGCGAAGCGTTAAAGATCCCCGGCATATACTCTGCCGGCCAGCGGCGGATCCCGGGAATACTGCTGCCCTCCTCCGGCTGCAGGCCGACGATGGTCACCGGTTTACTCTGTTCGCGCAGAAATCGTGACACGCCGGTAATGGTGCCGGTGGTCCCCATACTGGAGACAAAGTGGGTGATACGCCCTGCGGTCTGCTGCCAGATTTCCGGCCCGGTGGTGGTGTAGTGGGCGTAGGGGTTGTCCGGGTTGTTAAACTGATCGAGCAGTTTGCCCTCCCCGCGCTGAGCCATCTCGAGGGCCAGGTCGCGAGCCCCCTCCATCCCCTGCTCTTTGGTGACCAGGATCAGCTCGGCGCCGTAGGCGCGCATCGCGGCCCGGCGCTCCTGGCTCATGTTGTCGGGCATCAGCAGCTTCATCCGGTAGCCTTTCAGCGCGGCGATCATCGCCAGCGCGATACCGGTGTTGCCGCTGGTCGCTTCGATCAGCACGTCGCCGGGCTGAATTTCGCCGCGCTTTTCCGCTTCGACGATCATCGACAGCGCAGCGCGATCTTTCACCGAACCGGCCGGATTATTGCCTTCGAGTTTGACCCAGATTTCGCTGCCGTTGTCCGGTCCGAGACGCTGAAGTTTGACCAGAGGGGTATTGCCGATGGTGTGTTCGAGTGTATTCACGATGTTTACTCAATAAAAAAGCCGGGCGGCGCTTCGCTTACCCGGCCTACCAGACGCGTGATAATTTCAGACCGGGTAAGCACAACCTCACCCGGCAAAAGCACATGGATTTAAGCTATCAGGCCGACTGCGCCAGAGCAAGCTCGCCGCGTGGCTCGATACGCTCGGTACCGTTGTACAGGCGCGCGTTTTGCAGCCCGACGAACAGCCGTTCGCCGCGGGACGGCGCCTCATCGCCCGTTAACACCACGCTCAGCGGTTCGTCATACCACCCCAGAGGCTGGACGACTAATTGGGTGTAGTGTCCTTTCGGACTGGCCTCCAGGACCTGCACCGGCAGCGGCGAATCCAGGCTGGTTCGGCGGCTGATGTCCACTTCCCACGGACGCAGGAACAGATCCACCGGCCCCTGGTATGCCGGGGTATAGCCTAACGGCCAGCGGTGGGCGCCAACGTGGAACTGTCCGCCGCGGATAACCCCCTGCAGACGATTCACTTCCCCCATGAACTCCAGCACGAAGCGGGTGGACGGCTCACGCCACACGCGTTCAGGCGCATCGGCCTGTTCGATGTTGCCCTGGCTCATCACCACCACCCGGTCGGCAACTTCCATCGCCTCTTCCTGATCGTGGGTGACGAACACGCTGGTAAATTTTAGCTCTTCATGCAGCTGACGCAGCCAGCGGCGCAGCTCTTTACGCACCTGCGCATCCAGCGCGCCGAAAGGTTCATCCAGCAGCAGAATTTGCGGCTCTACCGCCAGGGCGCGCGCCAGCGCCACGCGCTGCTTCTGACCACCGGACAGCTGCGCCGGATAGCGATCCGCCAGGTGAGCCAGCTGCACCATCTCCAGCAGTTTGGTCACTTTGGCTTTAATCGCCGCCGCATTGGGTCGTTCACGGCGCGGCAGCACGGTCAGGCCAAAAGCGATGTTATCGAACACCGTCATATGGCGGAACAGCGCATAGTGCTGGAAGACGAAGCCCACTTTACGGTCGCGGGCGTGCATCCGGCTGACGTCGGTGCCGTGGAAGCGGATATGACCGCTGGTCTGATGCTCCAGCCCGGCGATAATCCGCAGCAGGGTAGTTTTCCCGGAGCCGGAAGGCCCCAGCAGCGCGACCATTTGTCCGGAAGGGATATCCAGCGAGATATCATTCAGCACCTGGGTGCGACCAAACGATTTCTTAATATTGGCAATCTCAATGCTCATGATTTCCCTCCTGTTGCGCGCGTTTTTCCTGATTGGCCAGACGCCATTGCAACATACTCTTTAAAAACAGGGTCAGAATAGCCATTAACGTCAGCAGGGCCGCGGCGGTAAACGAGCCGACGGTGTTGTAATCCTGCTCCAGTAATTCAATTTGCAGCGGCAGCGACAGCGTTTCTCCGCGGATCGAACCGGAGACCACCGACACCGCGCCGAATTCGCCGATGGCGCGGGCGTTGGTCAACACCACGCCGTACAGCAGCGCCCAGCGAATATTGGGCAACGTCACCCGGCGGAACATCTGCCATCCGGAAGCCCCCAGCAATACCGCCGCCTCATCTTCATGGCTGCCCTGACTCATCATCACCGGCACCAGCTCACGCACCACAAACGGACAGGTGACAAAGATCGTCGCCAGCACCATGCCCGGCCAGGCGAACATGATTTGCAGATTATGTGCATCAAGCCAGCCGCCCAGCGGACCGTTAGAGCCGTAGAACAGCAGATAAACCAGACCCGCGACCACTGGCGAGACGGCGAACGGGATATCCAGCATCGTCAACAGCAGCTGGCGTCCCGGGAACGTAAAGCGTGTGACCAGCCAGGCCAGCAAGGTCCCGAACACCAGATTCACCGGCACGGTAATCAAGGCGATCATCACCGTCAGCCAGATGGCGTGCAGCATGTCCGGGTTCGCCAGGTTTTCCAGTACCGGCATTAACCCTTTGCTGAAGGCCTGAATGAAGATGTAGAGCATCGGCACCACAAGGATGAAGGCGGAAACCAGCATCCCGACGCCAATCAGAAACCATTTGCCCCAGTTGATGCGGGGCGCGTCGTAGCGTTTCAATTGAGTAACTTCCGCCATTAGTGACCTACCACGCGTCGACCAAAGCGACTCTGCAGGGTATTGATGGAAAACAACAGCAGCAGCGAGGCGGCCAGGATCACTGAGGCGATGGCGCTCGCCGCCGGATAGTCAAACTCCTGCAGACGAATAAAGATCATCAGCGACGTCACTTCCGTCTTCCACGCGATGTTGCCGGCGATAAAAATCACCGCGCCGAATTCGCCGAGGCTGCGGGTAAACGACAGAGCGATGCCCGCCAGCAGCGCCGGCGACAGCTCCGGCAGGACCACCTTGCGGAAACTCTGCCAGCGCGTGGCGCCCAGCGTTTCCGCTGCCTCTTCATATTCCGGTCCCAGCTCTTCCAGCACCGGCTGCACGGTACGCACCACGAACGGGATGCTGGTGAAAGCCATCGCCACGGCGATACCGAGCCAGGTATAGGTCACTTTAATATCGAACTTCGCCAGCCATTCCCCGTAAATGCCGTTTACCGAAAACAGCGAGGCCAGGGTCAGGCCGGCTACCGCCGTCGGCAGCGCAAACGGCAGGTCCATTAAGGCATCCAGCAGCGTGCGGCCAGGAAAACGATAGCGGGTAAGGATCCACGCCATCAGCAGACCGAAGACGCCGTTAAAAATCGAGGCCACGAACGCCGACAGCAGGGTCACCTTATAGGCCGCCACCACCTGCGGGTTGGTGATCACATCCCAGTACTGCGCCCAGCTCATCTGCGCCAGCTGCATCACCAGCGCGCTGAGCGGTAATAACAGAATCAGACAGACAAACAGCAGGCTGGTGCCGAGGCTCAGGGTAAAGCCCGGCAGCACGCGCTTGGACGACACAGCAAACATTACTTACGCCCCGCCGCCAGCAGTTTGTCCAGTTCGCCGCCGCTGGCGAAGTGGGTTTTCATCACCTCAGGCCAGGAGCCAAACTTGTCCTCCACGCGGAACAGTTCGGTCTGCGGGAATTTATCCTTCAGCGAATCCATCACTTTCGGGTTGTTTACCCGATAGTAGTAGTCGGTAATGATGGTCTGCGCCTGCGGGCTGTAGAGCCAGTTCAGATAGGCTTTCGCCGCCTTTTCCGTGCCGTTGGCTTTGACGTTTTTATCCACCCAGGCCACCGGGAACTCCGCCAGAATGTTGGTTTTCGGGATCACCACTTCAAATCCCTGCGCCTCATACTGCTTGCGAATATTGTTCACTTCCGACTCGAAACTGATCAGCACATCGCCCAGGCCGCGCTCGGCGAAGGTAGTGGTCGCCCCGCGTCCGCCGGTGTCGAAGACTTCGACGTTCTTCAGGAACTGGGTCATAAACTGTTCGGTTTTGGCTTTATCGCCACCGTCGGCTTTATCCGCCGCGCCCCAGGCCGCCAGGTAGGTGTACCGCGCGTTGCCCGAGGTTTTCGGGTTCGGGAAGATCAGCTTAACGTCAGAGCGGACCAGGTCGTTCCAGTCATGAATGTTTTTCGGGTTGCCTTTGCGCACCAGGAAGCCCATCGTCGAATAGAACGGCGAGCTGTTGTTTGGCAGGCGGCTTTGCCAGTCGGCCGGGATCAGGTTGCCTTTGTCATGCAGGATCTGCACGTCCGTCACCTGGTTGTAGGTCACCACGTCCGCCTTCAGGCCCTGCAGGATCGCCAGCGCCTGCTTGGAAGAACCGGCGTGCGACTGCTTGATGGTCAGCTTGTCTCCACCATTGTCCCTCGCCCACTGCTGCTCAAAAGGCGGGTTAAGGGCGGCAAACAGCTCGCGGGAGACATCATAGGAGCTGTTCAGCAGCTCCGTCGCCTGCGCCTGCGCCACCAGCAGCAGGGAAGCCGCCAGCGCCAGATATCCTTTTTTCAGTGATTTAACGGCCATTGCGCACCCTTATCAAAAATGATCATTTACTGATGATCATCATATTTATAACGGGTACGAAAGGAGTAACGGTTTTATATACCGTTTGGCGATTTGGAAGTCGAAAAGGGAATAAGCACCTGGCAAAGCTTAGCTGAAAGCGGCTCGCAGGTTAGACGTGTCATTGTGACAAACGGCAGCCAGGCGCGCACTGTGTTTATATGAAAAACACACAGATATTTGCTCGTCAGCTCAGACGTAGCTTAACGCCAACAGAACGTCGACTATGGTACTTACTGCGCAACCGCCGTTTTGCTTGCTATAAGTTTCGCCGCCAGCATCCCGTTGGCCCCTATATTCTCGATTTTGCCTGCTGCGCAACACGGCTGGCGATTGAACTTGACGGCGGTCAACACGATCAGAGACGCGTCTACGATGTTCGCCGTACCCGCTGGCTACAGAGTCAGGGATGGCGGGTTTTACGCTTCTGGAATAATGAGTTTGAAGAGTATGAAGAGGCGGTGATGGAGAGGATACTTGAAGCGCTTGAGTCGCCAATGCCCTCACCCCGCCCCTCTCCCTGAGGGAGAGGGAGAAAGAGAGTCCGCACGCAGATTCCATAACCGCACCGAACGGTTCCCTCTCCCTCAACGAGAGGGAGAAAGAGAGTCCACACGCAGATTCCATAACCGCACCGTACCGTCCCCTCTCCCCTTTGGGGAGAGGGTTAGGGTGAGGGGACAAATTACAGCGCCTGAATACGCTCCAGGGAGGGCGCGAAGTAATAGCCGCCGGTCACTGGTTTGGTGAAGCGCAGCATCGCGTCGCGTTTGCCGTCGGTATCGCCGAACATGCTCAGCAGCTGCTGCTCGATGTTGTACAGACGCGCGCAGTAAGCGCAAAAATAGAGGCCATGGGTACCGCTGGCGGTGCCATACGGCAGGCTCTGGCGAACAATTTTCAGCCCTTTGCCATCTTCTTTTAAGTCAACGCGGCTCAGGTGCGACGTGACCGGACGTTCGTCGCCATCGATCTCTTCATTGGCTTCCTTGGTGCGGCCGATCATCATCTCCTGATCCGGCACGCTCATGCGGTTCAGCTGTTTGAGATTATGCTCCCAGCGCTGGACGAACACGTAGCTGCCGCCCGCGTCCACGCCGTCTTTGATCACCGCCACTTCACGACGGGTTTCTTCCCCCGCCGGGTTTTCGGTGCCGTCGACGAAGCCGCTGAGGTCACGCTCTTCCACCCAGCGGAAGCCGTGGATCTCTTCTTTCACCTCGATAGCGTCGCTAAAGGCGGCCAGCGCGGCCTGCGCTACCGAGAAGTTCACTTCATGGCGGGCGGATAAAATATGAATCAGCAGGTCATACTGGGTGGACGGCGCCAGCCCTTTGCCGTAGACCGGAAAATCTTTTAACTCTTCCGCCCCTTCGCCGCCGCTCAGCTGACGCCAGACGTTATTGCCGAACGCCACCACGGCACCGAGTTTGGCGTCAGGGAATTTAGCCTGAAAGGTGGCCACTTTATCGACAAAAATTTTGCTCGCTTCGCGCAGGGCGTTAACGTCCCCTTTGACATTGGCTTCAATCCAAATCGCCGCGCGGCAATGTTCCGGCAAAATGCCGCTCTGAACCTGAGACATCGCTCCTCCTGAAATGATGCAACCACAACGCTGTCGCGTTGCTAACGCGCCATTGTAACCGTTTTTCAGGGCCGTCGTGTCTCTTCAGATCAATTTAGCGACGCCAGATAATTTTGCTGACCTTCCAGTTTTTCAGCGTATCATCGGAGGGCATCAGTTCGTCCGGGCCGCTCCAGTGGCCGGTGAAGGCGTAACTGATATGCTGGCTCCCCTCGGCCTGACACTCGACGACCGCCCCGTTGTCATTGCTGCCTTTCTGGCAGTTGCCGAAGGCTTTGCTGTACAGATCGCTGAACGGTGTGCCGATTTTCACGCCGCTGGCGGTTTTGATTTCGGCATCACGCACGTCAATCCGGCTGATGGCGCCGTTGTCGCCATTGATGGTCAGCGCCACACTGTTGTCTTTCAGCGCTTCAAAGTAGTGGACGATATTGCCCTTATCGGTCTTCATTCCGCTGCGCAAACGATAGTCGCCCCCCAGGGCATCGCTAATGGCCTGTTCGTTGAGCGGCGTGGACGCCGTCAGTTTACCCACCCCCTGCTCGGTCACCTCGGTGGAAGAACCAAACCAGTTCCACGGATAGGCCGCCGACCAGTTGACCGCGCTCATCGTTGAGCAGCCGGTGAGCGCCAGCGGAAGCGCGCAGAGCATTACACGTAGCGATTTCATTTCACAATCCTTTCTGAGTCATTCAACGCATGTTGGAGTTCACGATCGGCAAAAAGTGCCATTAAAAGCTAGTCTGGCGAAAACAGGCGCCGAGGCGACGGCTGGTTGCCAGCCACCACAGGGCATAGCCATCCGCGACCAGAAGCGCAATGGTCAGCGATGAGGGCGATTCGCCGCTCAGCCATAGCATCGGCTGCCAGAACAACAGCAGCACTTGCGATAGCACCAGCAGCCAGCGCATCGCCCGCCACAGGCGCGGCAGGCGCTGACGATAGCCGCTAAGCAGAAAGGCCAGCACCGCCGGCACGCCGGGAAGTAAACCGAGCCAGAAGCGGTCGTGATCGGGATAGAACAGATTCAGAATCGCGTCGCCCTGCTGGCGCGACGCGCCGGCCATCAAGAACAGCACCCACGTGCGGGCCTGTAACAACAGTACGCACCAGAAAAGAAAAGGCAGGCGCAGACGGCCATGGGCATCAAAATCGGCGGGGATAAACTCAGTATTCTTCATCTTCAATCAGGCGTTTGCCCAGGGTCAGAACGTCGGCGTACTCATAGCCCAGCCGCTCATACATCCCCTGCACCACGTCGTTGTCCTCGCGGACCATAATATTGATTTTCGGGCAGCCGCGAGCAATCAGCTTTTTCTCCAGACGGTTGAGCAACGCGTTCGCGATACCCCGGCCGCGATATTCCGGATGGACCCCCAGATAGTAGGCCGACCCGCGATGGCCGTCATATCCGCCCATCACCGTACCGACGACTTCGCCGTTCACTTCCGCCACCAGGAACAGGCTGACATCGTGATTCAGCTTGCGCTCAATATCCATCTCCGGATCGTTCCAGGGACGCAGCAGATCGCAACGCTCCCACAGCGTCACAACCTCTTCGAAATCCTGCTGGCGAAAAACGCGAATCTCCATGGTATTCCCCACCATTGACGGTTAAAAACAGTGATTATGGCGCGAATATGACTGATAGCCAATATCAGGCGAAATCAGCGACAAAAAATGGCATAATATGACTTTGTCATGTATTGAAATGAAAAGTAAAACAATTCTTATTTTGAATGGTCGTAACGGCAAACGCGATACGATATAACATTGGACATCACTTGTTTACAATTCAGGCCGAATGAGCACTTTTAAACCCTTAAAAATACTTGCTTCGCGCCGTCAGGTGCTGAAAGCCGGGCTGGCTGCCATGACGCTGAGCGGCGTCACTGCACAGGTCAGCGCAAAAGAGCAGCCACTGAAAACATCAAATGGACACAGCAAACCCGCCGCCAAAAAGGCCGGCGCCCGCCGCATTGTGATGCTCGACCCGGGCCACGGCGGCATCGACACCGGGGCTATCGGCCATAATGGCTCGAAAGAGAAGCATGTGGTGCTGGCGATCGCTAAGAACGTGCGCAGCATCTTGCGCAGCAACGGCATTGACGCCCGCTTGACCCGCACCGGCGATACCTTTATCCCGCTGTATGACCGCGTGGAGATTGCCCATCAGCACGGCGCCGATCTGTTTATGTCGATCCACGCCGACGGCTTCACCAACCCGAGCGCCGCCGGCGCCTCGGTGTTCGCCCTGTCAAACCGCGGGGCGAGTAGCGCCATGGCGAAATACCTCTCCGATCGCGAAAACCGCGCCGACGAGGTCGCCGGTAAGAAAGCGACGGATAAAGACCATCTGCTGCAGCAGGTGCTGTTCGATCTGGTGCAGACCGACACCATTAAAAACAGCCTGACGCTGGGCTCGCATATCCTCAAAAAGATCAAGCCGGTGCATAAGCTACACAGCCGCAATACCGAACAGGCGGCGTTCGTGGTGCTGAAGTCGCCGTCCATACCGTCCGTGCTGGTGGAAACCTCGTTCATTACTAACCCGAACGAGGAGAAACTGCTCGGCACCACCGCCTTCCGGCAGAAAATCGCCACCGCGATTGCCAACGGCATTATCAGCTATTTCCACTGGTTCGATAACCAGAAAGCCCATTCGAAGAGACGTTAATGAAACCCGATGCCGCGCAGGTTAAAACTTTTCTGCTCCAGCTGCAGGACAGCCTCTGTCAGCAGCTGAGCGCCGTAGATGGCGCGCCGTTTATTGAAGACGCCTGGCAGCGGGAAGGCGGCGGCGGCGGACGCAGCCGGGTGCTGCGCGAGGGCAATGTGTTCGAACAGGCCGGGGTCAACTTCTCCCACGTCCATGGCGACGCCATGCCTGCCTCCGCCACGGCCCACCGCCCGGAGCTGGCCGGACGCAGCTTTGAAGCCATGGGCGTCTCGCTGGTGGTTCATCCGCTGAACCCCTATGTGCCCACCAGCCATGCCAACGTGCGGTTCTTTATTGCCGAGAAGCCCGGCGCCGACCCGGTGTGGTGGTTCGGCGGCGGCTTTGATTTAACCCCTTACTATGGCTTTGAAGAGGATGCCGTCCACTGGCATCGTACCGCCCGCGATCTGTGTCTGCCGTTCGGCGAGGAAGTCTATCCGCGCTATAAAAAATGGTGCGATGAGTACTTCTATCTCAAGCACCGCCAGGAGCAGCGCGGCATCGGCGGTCTGTTCTTTGACGACCTGAACACCCCGGATTTTGACCACTGCTTCGCCTTTATGCAGGCGGTCGGGAACGGCTATGCTGACGCCTATTTACCCATCGTCGAACGCCGGAAAGCCACGCCGTACGGCGAGCGCGAGCGCCACTTTCAGCTCTATCGCCGCGGCCGCTACGTCGAGTTCAATCTGGTCTGGGACCGCGGCACCCTGTTCGGTCTGCAGACCGGCGGTAGGACGGAATCGATTCTGATGTCGATGCCGCCGCTGGTACGCTGGGAATATGATTACCAGCCGGAGGCCGGCAGCCCCGAAGCGGCGCTGAGCGAGTTTATTAAAGTGAAAGCTTGGATCTAAACGAAGCCAATTCAGACCAAAAGCCCCGGAGTACCGGGGCTTTTTTATGACGTTTACAGCGGTTCGGTTTGCGCTTCGACAACCGCCAGCGCCACCATATTCACGATGCGACGCACGGAGGCGATCGGCGTCAGAATATGCACCGGCTTCGCGACTCCCATCAGCACCGGCCCGACGGTTACCCCTTCCGAACTGGAGACGCGCAGCAGGTTATAGCTGATCCGGGCGGCTTCCATATTCGGCATCACCAGAATATTGGCCGACCCTTTCAGCGGGCTGTCCGGCATGCGATCGTTGCGGATGCTTTCCACCAGCGCGGCGTCGCCATGCATTTCACCATCGATCATCAGCTCCGGGGCGCGGGCCTTCACCAGCTCCAGGGTTTTACGCATCTTGCTGGCTGACGGGCAGTCGGCAGAGCCAAAGTTGGAGTGCGACAGCAACGCCACCCGCGGCTCAATACCAAAGCGACGCACGCTTTCCGCCGCCATCAGGGTGATCTCCGCCAGCTCTTCCGGCGAGGGATCGTGATTGACATAGGTATCGGCGATAAAGGTGTTACCGCTCGGCAGCAGCAGCGCATTCATCGCCCCGGCGGTGCTGACGCCGTCGCGATAGCCGAACAGCGGCTGCACCACGCGGTAGTGGTCATGATATTCGCCGATAGTCCCGCAGATCATCGCATCCGCTTCGCCACGGTGAACCATGATGGCGCCAATCACTGTGGTGTTGCTAATCACCGCCCGCTGCGCCTGCTCCTGGGTAATGCCGCGGCGCTTCATCAGCTGATAGTACTCGCTCCAGTACTCTTTAAACCGCGGGTCGGATTCATTATTGACGATCTCGAAGTCAACGCCGGCCTTGATCTGCAGGCCCAGCTTCTGGATGCGCATTTCAATCACGCTTGGGCGGCCCACCAGAATCGGTTTGGCCAGCCCCAGCGACACCAGCTCCTGGGTGGCGTGCAGCACCCGGGTCTCCTCCCCTTCCGCCAGCACCACACGCTTCGGCTCTTTGCGCGCCTGAGAGAAGATAGGCTTCATAAACAGGTTGGTCTTATAGACGAACTCGCTCAGCTTCTCGATATAGGCGTCAAAATCAGCGATCGGGCGCGTCGCCACGCCGGAGTCCATCGCCGCCTTCGCCACCGCGGGGGCGATCTTGACGATCAGCCGCGGGTCGAACGGTTTCGGAATGATGTAGTCCGGGCCAAAGCTTAAATCCTGATCGCCGTAGGCGGAGGCCACCACTTCGCTCTGCTCAGCGTGGGCCAGCTCGGCAATGGCATGCACCGCCGCCAGCTTCATCTCTTCGTTGATCGCCGTCGCGCCGACGTCCAGCGCGCCGCGGAAGATGAACGGGAAGCAGAGCACGTTGTTGACCTGGTTAGGATAGTCGGAGCGGCCGGTGCAGATGATGGCATCATCGCGGACCTGCTTCGCCAGCGGCGGCAGAATTTCCGGCTCCGGATTGGCCAGGGCGAGGATCAGCGGCGCGCGCGCCATCTTCTTCACCATCTCCGGGGTCAGCACTTTCGGACCGGAGCAGCCGAGGAAAATGTCCGCGCCGTCGATCACGTCATCGAGGGTGCGTTTGCCGTCGTCTTCCACTGCATAGGCCGCTTTGGTTTCCGCCATGTTCGGCTCACGATCCTTATAGATAACGCCTTTCGAATCGCAGACCACGATGTTGTGCTTTTGCATCCCCAGCGCCACCAGCAGGTTCATGCAGGCAATTGCCGCCGCCCCGGCGCCGGAGACCACCATCCGCACGTCGGACAGATTCTTCTCAACGACGCGCAGGCCGTTGAGGATCGCCGCGGTGCTGATGATCGCCGTGCCGTGCTGATCGTCGTGGAAAACCGGAATATTCATCCGCTCGCGCAGCTGCTGCTCAATGTAGAAACACTCAGGCGCTTTAATATCTTCGAGGTTGATACCGCCGAAGGTCGGCTCGAGGGCGGCGACGACGTTAATGAATTTATCCGGGTCCAGCTCATCGACTTCGATATCAAACACATCGATGCCGGCGAATTTCTTAAACAGGACGCCTTTGCCCTCCATCACCGGCTTGCCGGCCAGCGCGCCGATGTTACCGAGTCCCAGCACCGCGGTGCCGTTGGAGACCACCGCCACCAGGTTGCCGCGGGCGGTATATTTGTAGGCCGCCAGCGGATCTTTTTCAATTTCCAGACAGGGGGCCGCGACGCCCGGCGAGTAGGCCAGCGCCAGATCGCGCTGGGTGGCGAGAGGTTTGGTCGGCGAGACCTGGATTTTTCCGGGAACCGGAAATTCGTGGAAGTCGAGGGCGCTCTGTTTTAACTGCTCATCCATTTTATATTCCTTTCTTTCACGTATCGTTCGTAGGGAAAAAGCGTGATGACCATCCTGTCGTTCACCTTTCAGTGGCAGACAGTATCCCTCCTGGCGGGGCGATAAACTTTGAACACCGCCAAACTCTGGCCATCGCTATGATCTGGTTGTTATCAATTTATAGCGGTTATGTTACCCGGATTCGCCGCCAATAATAGCCCCGTCTGCTATGCTTTTTGGTTATGTACCTCATCAATATTTATACCGCATACCGGCAAGCACTCATGTAACACCTTGTTCCAGGAGGACTTATCTATGAATCAGCTAGACAGTATCAAGCAGTTCACCACCGTGGTCGCCGACAGCGGCGACATCGAATCCATCCGCCACTACCATCCGGAAGATGCCACCACTAACCCCTCCCTGCTGCTGAAGGCCGCCGGCCTGGCGTCCTATAGCGGACTCATTGACGACGCGATCGCCTGGGCGAAAAAGCAAGGAGGCGGCCGTGAAGCGCAGGTGACTCACGCCTGCGATAAGCTGGCGGTCAATTTTGGCGCGGAGATCCTCAAAAGCATTCCTGGCCGGGTCTCCACCGAGGTGGACGCCCGGCTCTCCTTCAACCGGGAGAAGAGCATCGAGAAAGCGCGCCATCTGGTGGCGCTGTATCAGGAGATGGGCATTGATAAGTCGCGGATCCTGATCAAGCTGGCCTCCACCTGGGAGGGGATCCGCGCCGCCGAGACCCTGGAAAAAGAGGGGATCCACTGCAACCTGACGCTGCTGTTTTCCTTCGCCCAGGCCCGGGCCTGCGCCGAGGCCGGGGTCTATCTGATCTCCCCTTTCGTCGGACGTATTTATGACTGGTATCAGGCGCGCAAACCGCTGGATCCTTACGTGGTTGAGGAAGATCCCGGGGTGAAATCCGTGCGCAATATCTATGACTACTTCAAACAGCATAAATACAACACCATCGTGATGGGCGCCAGCTTCCGCCGCACCGAGCAGATCCTCGCCCTGGTCGGCTGCGACCGGCTGACCATCGCCCCGCCCCTGTTAAAAGAGCTGCAGGCCAGCGACGCCCCGGTGGTGCGCAAACTGATCCCTGCCAGCCAGATCCTGCCGCGCCCGGTGCCGCTCAGCGAGGCGGAGTTCCGCTGGGAACATAATCAGGATCCGATGGCGGTCGAAAAGCTGGCGGAGGGTATCCGCCTGTTCGCCGTCGATCAACGCAAACTGGAAGATCTGCTTGCCGCCAAACTGTCACTTTAGTCTCACGGAGAAAACTATGTCCCGAAGAGAGCTTGCCAACGCCATCCGCGCCCTGAGCATGGACGCGGTGCAGAAAGCCAATTCCGGCCACCCCGGTGCGCCAATGGGGATGGCAGACATTGCCGAAGTGCTGTGGAACGATTTTCTCAAGCACAATCCGCAGAACCCTGGCTGGGTGGACCGCGACCGTTTTATTCTGTCCAACGGCCACGCGTCGATGCTGCTCTACAGTCTGCTGCACCTGTCCGGCTACGATCTGCCGCTGTCAGAGCTGAAGCAGTTCCGCCAGCTGCACTCTAAAACGCCGGGTCACCCGGAGCATGGCTATACCCCCGGGGTGGAGACCACCACCGGCCCGCTGGGCCAGGGGCTGGCGAACGCCGTCGGTATGGCCATCGCCGAACGCACCCTGGCGGCGCAGTTTAACCGCCCCGGTCATGAGATTATCGACCATCACACCTGGGTTTTCATGGGCGATGGTTGTCTGATGGAGGGGATCTCCCATGAGGCCTGTTCGCTGGCAGGCACGCTCGGACTGGGCAAGCTGATCGGTTTTTACGACCACAACGGCATCTCCATCGACGGCAAAACCGACGGCTGGTTTACCGATGATACGGCAGAACGTTTCCGCGCCTACCACTGGCACGTGATCGGCGACATTGACGGCCACGATCCGCAGGCCATCAAACAGGCCATTACGGAAGCGCAGGCGGTGAAAGATAAGCCGTCGCTGATCATTTGTCGGACCATCATCGGCTTCGGTTCGCCCAACAAAGCCGGCTCAGAGGAGTCGCACGGCGCGGCGCTGGGTGAAAAAGAGGTGGCCCTGGCCCGCCAGCAGCTGGGCTGGAAACATCCCCCCTTTGAGATCCCGAAAGAGATCTATCAGGGCTGGGATGCGCGTCCACGCGGCGAAAAAGCCGAGCACGACTGGAACGAGAAATTCGCCGCCTACCGGCAGCAGTTCCCGGAGCTGGCCGCTGAGCTGACCCGCCGCATGGATGGCGCCCTGCCGGAGGATTTTGCCGCGACCGCCCGCGACTACGTGGCGAAGCTGCAGGCCGAGCCGGCGAAGATCGCCAGCCGGAAAGCCTCGCAGAACGCGCTGAACGCGTATGGCCCGCACCTCCCGGAGCTGCTGGGCGGTTCGGCGGATCTGGCGCCGAGTAACCTGACCATATGGTCTGGCTCGACATCGATTAAAGAGGATGCCGCGGGCAACTATATTCACTACGGCGTGCGCGAATTCGGCATGACCGCGGTGGCCAACGGCATCGCCCTACACGGGGGATTCATCCCCTATACCTCGACCTTCCTGATGTTTGTGGAATACGCCCGCAACGCCGCGCGCATGGCGGCGCTGATGAAGGCCCGGCAGATCATGGTCTATACCCATGACTCCATCGGTCTGGGGGAAGACGGTCCGACCCACCAGGCGGTGGAACAGCTGGCCAGTCTGCGGCTGACGCCCAACTTCAGCACCTGGCGCCCATGCGACCAGGTGGAGACCGCTGTCGCCTGGCAGGCGGCCATCGCGCGTCAGGGCGGACCGACGGCGCTGATCCTGTCGCGACAAAACCTGGCGCAGATGCCGCGCACCCCGCAACAGGTGCAGGATATCGCCCGGGGCGGCTACGTGCTGAAGGATGCCGGAGGCAAACCCGACCTGATCCTCATCGCCACCGGCTCGGAAGTGGAGATCACCGTCCTGGCGGCGGAAAAATTGTTGGCCAACGGGGTGAATGTGCGAGTGGTTTCGCTCCCCTCCACCGATGTATTTGACGCTCAGGACGAGGCCTGGCGCGAGTCGGTGCTGCCGTCGGACGTCAGCTCCCGGGTGGCAGTCGAGGCCGGGATAGCGGACTACTGGTATAAATATGTCGGCTTAAAAGGCAAGATTGTCGGCATGACCGGCTACGGTGAATCCGCCCCGGCGGAGCAGCTGTTCCCGTTCTTTGGCTTTACGGTCGACCATATCGTCGCCACCGCCGAACAGGTGCTTAACGGGTGATCCACAACGTGGGCCAGGCGTCTGGCCCCTGCCAGTTGTCGCACGTCGGCTGCTGCGCGTAGCGGGAGAGGCTGAACCGCTGGCCGTCAAAACGCCAGCGGGTCTGGATCCCGCAATCGCCAGACGCGCGCCCCTTGTCCAGGGTCACCAGCTCATGGCGGCGGTCATCATAGCTGGCGTTAATTAGCTCTATCTCCCGCGGCGCCTCGCCCGGCGGCTGAAATGGCAGCGTTAGCCGCACCTGGCGGGCGACATACGGGCGCTGGCGGGAGACCAGCCAGGCCAGCCAGACGGTGTTGTACGCCCCGGATTCGCAGCTGGTCATTAGCAGCACTTTGTCATCCGTCAGGGCAGTGACGCGAATTTCGCGGCGGAACGGATCGAGGGAGCAGTTACTGTTGCTCATCCGCTCATTGCCATAGTCCATCAGATCGTTGAGCTCATCACGCCCCAGCGGCGACTGCGCCATGTCTGCGCTCGCCACCGCGCGCAGCGCCGGCGCCGGCGGTACGCTGAGCGGCGGCTCCTCCCCTTTGCCAACCCAGGCCGTTTCGCTGCCCACCCGCTTTTGCCGGGCGTCGATAAAAAACAGGGCCGCTTTCAGCCCCTGCAGGGAGATAGTCTGCAGGCCGTTGGCCAACGAGAGGGTTTTTCCCTCCTGTACCCGCTGGAGGAACGCATCGATCGTCACGCTGTCGTCAGTTTTAATGAGTTTATCTTCAATGCGCCAGCGCTTGTCGGTCAGGGACAGCGGTTTACCATCCAGCAGCAGGCGCGGCGCTATCGGCGCGAGCGTCGCCACCGGATTGCCGGTGCCGCCCAGTTCGATACGCAGGCTGGCATCAGTAGCCGCCCCGGCGCTGCGGCTGAGGGTCATCACCAGACCATAATGCAGCCCCACGTTGCGGGTGACGCAGAAGTTTTGGTTATTACAGGTGACCTGCCAGTCGTTGAAGCGCTGCTGCGCCGGTGCCGACCATGCCTGTGAGCAAGGCAGCACCGCCAGAAAGAGGAAAAAAATGATGCGAAAAAGCATGAACCGCCCGACCCCAGATAAACCCAACCACGGCGCCTATCCTGGACAACGGCAGCCGCTGACTCAATCGGATTTGTCAGAGTTCCCCGACATCAGGCCAGAGGTTTGCAAATACTGCAGCAGAATGACCGCTTTCCCGTCGCGGATCTCCCCGTCAGCGACCATCTGCAGCGCCTGGCTAAAGGGCAGCTCCAGCACCTCGATGGCTTCGTCATCCACCCCGCCGCCGCTGGTCGTTCGCTGCGCGTCGCTGTACTCAGCGATAAAGAAATGCACCACTTCGGTGACGCCCCCTGGCGACATAAACAGCTCAAACAGCTTTCGCACCTCGCCCACTTCATAGCCGGTCTCTTCCACTGCCTCTTTACGAATGCAGGCCTCCGGCTCGTCGTTGTCCAGCAGCCCGGCGCAGGTTTCAATCAGCATGCCGTCATGATTGCCATTGACCCAGGTGGCGACCCGAAACTGACGCACCAGGACCACCGTCTGCTTATGGCGGTTATAGAGCAGCACGGTGGCGCCATTGCCGCGATCGTAGACCTCGCGCTTGTGGCGCACCACGCTGCCGTCCGCCCGCGTCAGCTCATAGGTCATGTTGCGTAGTACGAACCAGTTCTCAGAGAGGATTTTATCTTTAATGACGTGAATATTGAGTGACATACCGACCCCACAGCGTAAAAGGACGCCCTCATACTACGCTGCGGAGCCGGATTTGTCGTCAGTGAAGCGGCGTCGTTTTCAGCCCCAGGTAGTCAAGGATCCCCTGCGCCGCGTGACGGCCTTCCGCCATCGCCGTCACCACCAGGTCGGCGCCGCGCACGGCATCGCCGCCGGCAAAAATCTTCTCCTGGCTGGTCTGATAACGGTAACGGCTCTCCACTCCGGCTTTAATACGCCCCTGGCTGTCCAGTGCCACCCCCGCAGCTTCCAGCCAGGGCATGCGGTGCGGGTGGAAGCCAAAGGCCATGATCACCGCATCTGCCGGCATAACAAACTCGCTGCCGGGGATCGGCGTCGGGCGGCGTCTTCCCCCGGCGTCCGGAGCACCCAGCTCGGTGCGCAAAAAGCGAACCCCGTTCACCCGCCCGTTCTCGTCCAGCTCAAGCGTCACCGGCTGGACGTTAAACTCAAAAAGCGCTCCCTCTTCGCGGGCGTTTTTGACCTCTTTTTTCGAGCCCGGCATGTTGGCTTCATCCCGCCGATAGGCGCAGGTCACCTGGCGGGCGCCATGGCGCAGCGCGGTACGCACGCAGTCCATTGCCGTATCGCCGCCCCCCAGCACCACTACGTTCAGCCCGGCGGTGTTGACATAAGGCTCCTGCGCCGATTCCGCCAGCCCCATCACCTGTTTGGTGTTGGCGATAAGAAACGGCAGCGCATCGTAGACCCCGGGGGCCTCTTCATTCGGCAGGCCGGCCTTCATGGAGCGATAGGTTCCGGCGCCGACGAACACCGCGTCATACTCGGCCAGCAGCGTCGCCAGAGGGATATCTTTCCCCACCTCGCAGTTGAGCTCAAAGCGGACGCCCATCTCGCTGAAAATCGCCCGCCGCCGGGTCAGCAGCGACTTATCCAGCTTGAACGCCGGAATGCCGAAGGTCAGCAGACCGCCGATCTCCGGATGACGGTCAAAGACCACCGGCTGCACGCCGTGGCGCACCAGCACATCGGCGCAGGCCAGACCGGCCGGCCCGGCGCCGATAATCGCCACCCGTTTACCGTTCAGCTTAATCTGCGAGAGGTCCGGACGCCAGCCACTGGCCAGCGCCTGGTCGGATATAAATCGCTCAATATTGCCGATGGTGACCGCACCGCTTTCCTCGCGCAGGGTGCAGGCGCCCTCACACAGCCGGTCCTGGGGGCAGACGCGGCCGGTGATCTCCGGCAGACAGTTGGTCTGATGGGACAGGGCGACCGCGGCGGCGATATCCCCTGCCTTCACCAACTCGACCCACTGCGGAATAGTGTTATGTAGCGGGCAGGTCCATTCACAGATGCTGTGTTCTCCACATTTCAGGCAGCGGGCGGCCTGCTGCCGGGCCTGGGTCGGGCTGAACGGCTGATAGATCTCCTCAAAGTGGTTCTTGCGCACCTCCGCCGGCAGCTTATCCGGCTCTCCGCGCGGCGGCGTCATCGCCATCTGCCTGACCTTCTCGCCGGCGTCGGGCTGTCTGGCGGGGGCCGCGCCGCGCTGCCACGGCTGCGCCTCCTGGCAGGCCGAACGCAGACGCCGCTGCCTGGCCATCGTGGTCAATGTCTCATCGTCGGCGAGGGTCAGCGCCTGCGCCGGACAGTTTTCCACACAGGCCGGTCCCGCCTCGCGGCCCGCGCACAGATCGCATTTCTGCGCGCTGGCTTTCACCTGGCCTGCGGCCTGCGGCGTCACCACCACCTCCATCACCCCGAACGGGCAGGCCACCATGCAGGATTTACAGCCAATGCATTTCTCCTGACAGACCTGAACGCTGTCGCCAGTCTGGGCGATGGCGCCGTTGGGGCAGCTGCGGAGGCAGGGGGCGTCTTCGCAGTGGCGGCAGGTGATGGCGTTACGCTGCCCCTCTGCTTTAATCACGGTGATACGTGGCAAAAAGCGCTGCGGGGTCAGCGCATGTTGCTCCTCGTTATGCGCCATTACGCAGGCCACTTCGCAGGCCTGGCAACCGATACATTTTCGGCTATCGCTCAATATAAAGTGGTTCATGGCTTCCTTTTGTCTTATTGGTGAATAACCCCTTAATGCACATGCCTATTTATTACCCGACAAGACGAGGCCGGAACAATGTTCATTTGCCCAGGATACCCTTTTTCTGGAAAGAATCCGTTTTGGATCAATTTTTTTGACTTATATGAAATCAGGTTTCACACCGGCAAGGGATAATGCGTCCCCGGGTGCGGCGGGCGAAGCGGTGTGGCCGACCTGGCGGCACGAAAGGTCGATGTTTCTTTACGATACGGCAAAAGCAACATGATAAATTACACTATCTCCTTAATTTCTCCACGATTGCCGGAGGCGCTGGCGCTAAAGTGGCACAGGCTGTGCAATAACAAGAACATGTGCATATGAGGTTTTCATTCTGATGGCGAATTTCTTTATCGATCGCCCCATTTTTGCGTGGGTGCTGGCAATCCTGTTATGCCTGACGGGCACCCTTGCCATTTTGTCGCTGCCAGTTGAACAGTATCCCGATCTGGCCCCGCCGAATGTACGGGTTACAGCCAACTATCCTGGCGCCTCCGCACAAACCCTGGAGAATACCGTCACCCAGGTTATCGAACAGAATATGACCGGCCTCGATAACCTGATGTATATGTCATCCCAGAGCAGCGCCACCGGCCAGGCGACCATCACCCTCAGTTTTACCGCCGGTACCGACCCGGACGAAGCGGTACAGCAGGTGCAAAACCAGCTGCAGTCGGCGATGCGTAAACTGCCGCAGGCGGTGCAAAACCAGGGGGTTACGGTACGCAAGACCGGCGATACCAATATCCTGACCCTCGCCTTCGTCTCCACCGACGGCAGTATGGATAAACAGGATATCGCCGACTACGTCGCCAGTAACATTCAGGACCCGCTCAGTCGCGTCAACGGCGTGGGGGATATCGACGCCTACGGCTCGCAATACTCAATGCGCATCTGGCTCGATCCGGCAAAGCTCAATAGCTTCCAGCTGACCACCAAGGATGTTACCGACGCTATTAGTTCGCAGAACGCCCAGATTGCCGTCGGCCAGCTCGGCGGCACGCCTTCCGTGGATAAGCAGGCGCTGAACGCCACCATCAACGCGCAATCTCTGCTGCAAACCCCGGAACAGTTCCGCAATATCACCCTGCGCGTCAATCAGGATGGCTCAGAGGTGACCCTCGGCGATGTCGCTACCGTGGAGATGGGGGCGGAGAAGTATGACTATCTTAGCCGCTACAATCGCCAGGCCGCCTCTGGCCTGGGAATTAAGCTCGCCTCCGGCGCCAACGAAATGGCCACCGCGGAGCGCGTGATCGCTCGCCTCAATGAGCTCTCGCAGTATTTCCCGCACGGGCTGGAATATAAAGTCGCCTACGAGACCACCTCCTTCGTGAAGGCTTCTATTACCGACGTGGTGAAAACCCTGCTGGAGGCGATCCTGCTGGTTTTCCTCGTGATGTATCTTTTCCTGCAGAACTTCCGCGCCACTCTGATCCCGACCATCGCCGTACCGGTGGTGCTGATGGGCACCTTCGCGGTGCTCTATGCCTGTGGTTACAGCATCAACACCCTGACGATGTTCGCGATGGTGCTGGCGATCGGCCTGCTGGTGGATGACGCCATCGTGGTGGTGGAGAACGTTGAGCGCATCATGAGCGAGGAAGGACTGTCGCCGCGGGAAGCCACCCGCAAATCGATGGGACAAATTCAGGGCGCGCTGGTGGGGATCGCGATGGTGCTGTCGGCGGTGTTTGTGCCGATGGCCTTCTTCGGCGGCACCACCGGCGCTATCTATCGCCAGTTCTCTATTACGATTGTCGCGGCGATGGTCCTCTCGGTGCTGGTGGCCATGATCCTCACCCCGGCCCTTTGCGCTACCCTGCTCAAGCCGATTAAACCAGGTGAATCCCATGAGCGAAAAGGCTTCTTCGGCTGGTTCAACCGCACCTTTAACCGCAGCGCCAGCCGCTATGAAACTTTCGTCGGCAAGATCCTTCACCGCTCGCTGCGCTGGATGCTGATCTACATCGTCCTGCTCGGCGGGATGGTGTTCTTGTTCCTGCATCTGCCCACTTCGTTCCTGCCGCTGGAGGATCGGGGGATGTTCACCACCTCGGTACAGTTGCCGAGCGGCAGCACCCAACAGCAGACGCTGAAAGTGGTACAGAAAGCGGAAGATTACTTCCTCAATAACGAGAAGCAGAACGTCGAGTCAGTGTTTGCTACCGTTGGCTCCGGCCCCGGCGGCAACGGGCAGAACGTAGCCCGCATGTTTGTGCGCCTCAAAGACTGGGACCAGCGCGATCCGCAAACCGGCTCCTCCTTTGCCATTATTGAACGCGCCACCAAAGCGTTTAATCAGATCAACGAAGCCCGGGTCATCGCCAGCAGCCCGCCGGCAATCAGCGGCCTCGGCAGTTCGGCAGGCTTCGACATGGAGCTGGAAGATCACGCCGGTAAGGGGCACGATGCGCTGATGGCGGCGCGCGATACGCTGCTTGAGCTGGCGGCTAAAAACCCGCTGTTGACCCGCGTCCGGCATAACGGGCTCGACGACAGCCCGCAGCTGCAGGTCGATATCGATCAGCGTAAAGCTCAGGCGCTGGGCGTCTCCATTGATGACATCAACGATACGCTGCAAACCGCCTGGGGGTCGAGCTACGTCAACGACTTTATGGATCGCGGGAGGGTGAAGAAAGTCTACGTCCAGGCGGCGGCGAAATATCGGATGCTGCCTGACGATATCAATCTCTGGTACGTCCGCAACAGCAGCGGCACGATGGTGCCGTTCTCGGCCTTCGCCACCTCGCACTGGGAGACCGGTTCGCCGCGCCTGGAGCGCTACAATGGCTACTCGGCGGTGGAGATCGTCGGTGAAGCGGCGCCGGGCATCAGTACCGGTACCGCGATGGACATGATGGAGAAGCTGGCCGCGCAGCTGCCGACCGGCTTTGGCCTCGAATGGACCGCCATGTCCTATCAGGAACGCCTCTCCGGCGCTCAGGCGCCGGCCCTGTACGCGATTTCCCTGCTGGTGGTGTTCCTGTGCCTGGCGGCGCTGTACGAGAGCTGGTCGGTGCCGTTCTCGGTGATGCTGGTGGTTCCGCTCGGGGTGATTGGCGCTCTGCTGGCGACCTGGATGCGCGGCCTGGAGAATGACGTTTATTTTCAGGTGGGCCTGTTGACGGTGATCGGCCTGTCGGCGAAAAACGCCATTCTGATCGTCGAGTTCGCCAATGAGCTTAACGAGAAAGGCCAGGATCTGCTCAGCGCCACGCTGTCGGCCTGCCGTCAGCGCCTGCGCCCTATCCTGATGACCTCGCTGGCGTTTATCTTCGGCGTGCTGCCGATGGCCACCAGCACCGGCGCCGGTTCCGGCAGCCAGCATGCGGTCGGCACCGGGGTGATGGGCGGGATGATCTCCGCCACCGTGCTGGCCATCTTTTTCGTACCGCTGTTCTTTGTGCTGGTGCGTCGCCGCTTTCCGCTGAAGGAGCGTCCGCAATAAACCCTCGGACGTGGGCGGCGAGCCGTAATAACAGAAAAGGCGACCTGGATGGTCGCCTTCTTTATGTGTTCAGAACTATGACGCGCTTATTTACGTCGCGTTATTCCCCTGCTCACATTGCGGAAATTTATTTACGAAGCATGCCTTCAATAAAATCTTTCCAGTTCCCCAGTTCATGTTCAATCATAATAGCCTCTCTTATTATTATGGTCGATTCTATATAACTTCATTGCTGATGGGAAGTTGTGCTCCCCTATTGCTCTGATTGTCTTGTGGACCGCTGACAGAGATAAAACCTCTGGTTGCCGCCACTATGCCGTCTCGTATGTAAAAATTATGTGATGCAGAGCACCATCAAGCAACATTTTCGTAATATTGTTAATGCCCTCACATCATGCCCGCGGCTGGGCGAATTTTAATCACCCTAACGCATTGCATGAATTGCCTGGTAAAAAGTTATATTTATTCATCTGAATCACGTATTATTTCAATAAGGCTTATATATTCGGAAATATCTGAGTTAACCGCTTAATTGAATGTTAAAGGTTTATCTATGCTCACCATGTACGGAATTAAAAACTGCGATACCATTAAAAAAGCCCGCCGCTGGCTGGAAGCACATCAGATTGACTATCGCTTCCATGACTACCGCGCCGATGGCCTCGACCGCGCGCAACTGGATACCTTTATTGCCGAACTGGGCTGGCAGGCGCTGCTGAACACCCGCGGCACCACCTGGCGCAAACTGGACGAATCGCTGCGCAACAGCATCGATAATGCCGATGCCGCCGCCGCATTGATGCTGGAAATGCCGGCGATCATCAAACGCCCATTGCTCTGCGCGCCCGGTCGTCCTATGCTGCTGGGTTTTAGTGAAGCAAGTTATCAGCAGTTTAACGAGGTATAGTCTATGTCTTGCCCGGTCATTGAGCTGGCTCAGCAGCTTATTCGCCGCCCTTCCCTTAGCCCCGATGATGCGGGATGCCAGGCGTTAATGATTGAACGCCTGCGTGCGATCGGCTTTACCGTTGAACCGATGGATTTCGGCGATACGCAGAACTTCTGGGCCTGGCGCGGCCACGGCGAGACGCTGGCCTTCGCCGGCCACACCGACGTGGTCCCGGCAGGCGACGCCGACCGCTGGATCAACCCCCCGTTCGAACCCACCATCCGCGACGGGATGCTGTTTGGCCGCGGGGCGGCGGATATGAAAGGCTCGCTGGCGGCGATGGTGGTTGCCGCAGAGCGTTTTGTCGCGCAGTACCCGAACCACCGGGGCCGACTGGCGTTTTTGATCACCTCTGATGAAGAGGCCAGCGCGAAAAACGGCACCGTCAAAGTGGTGGAGACGCTGATGGCGCGTAACGAGCGTCTGGACTACTGTCTGGTCGGCGAACCCTCCAGTACCGAAGTGGTCGGCGATGTGGTGAAAAACGGCCGCCGCGGCTCGCTGACCTGCAACCTGACCATTCACGGCGTACAGGGCCATGTCGCCTATCCGCACCTTGCCGATAACCCCGTCCATCGCGCCGCGCCGATGCTGGCGGAGCTGGTCAATATCGAGTGGGATAAAGGCAATGAATACTTCCCGCCGACCAGCATGCAGATTGCCAACGTGCAGTCCGGTACCGGCAGCAACAACGTGATCCCTGGCGATATGTTCGTCCAGTTCAACTTCCGCTTCAGTACGGAACTGACTGACGAGACGATCAAAGCCCGGGTGGTCGCCCTGCTGGAAAAATACCAGCTGCGTTACAGCGTGGAGTGGTGGCTCTCCGGACAGCCGTTCCTTACCGGACGGGGCAAGCTGGTGGATGCGGTCGTCAATGCCATTGAGCACTATAATGAGATCAAACCGCAGCTGTTAACCAACGGCGGCACCTCAGACGGACGGTTTATCGCGCGCATGGGGGCGCAGGTGGTTGAGCTGGGCCCCGTGAACGCCACGATTCACAAAATTAATGAATGTGTGAACGCCGCCGACCTGCAGCTGCTGGCGCGGATGTATCAACGCGTAATGGAACAGCTGGTCGCCTGACGTACTGACGTAAAGAGGAAGCGCGCATGGAATGGCTTATTAAACACTGGTGGATTCTGGTGCTGGTCTTTTTGGTGGGGGTAATTATCAACGTGATTAAAGATCTAAACCGCGTTGACCACAAAAAATTCCTCAACAACAAACCCGATCTGCCGCCGCACCGTGATTTTAACGATAAATGGGACGATGACGACGACTGGCCGAAGCACGACCAGTCGAAGAAACCGTAAGTTTGCCGTTATCGCGGTAGCGCCCGCCTGTAACCCCGCCCGCCGGGGTTACAGCATTTCGATGATATCGTCCCCTTTCGGCGTACTGCCGCTCAGCGCCTCATCAAAATAGTGCTTCGGCACGGTGTAGCGCAGTCGCTCGATCGCGAACTGCATGCTGCGATCGTCAATGGCATGCCCCAGATCGTCCACAATATCTAAGGTCACGTCGCCCCCCGCCTGCAACAGCGCCTCCTGTGCCGACACCGCCCACGCCAGATCGATAACCCGATCGTCACCACCGTGGATCAGGTGAATGGTGGTGGCCGTCGTTGCGGTAACCGGCAGCGTCGCATAGCGGCCATTAAAGGCGATCACCCGCGAAGCCAGATCCGGCGCTGCTTTGATGCTCTCCAGCGACATGATCGCCCCCTGAGAGAAGCCGATCAGCGCGGTGGCCAGTGGGCTGATGCCGCTCTTTTCCTGCCAGTAGCGCACAATTTCAATAAAGGTCGGCATAATGGCGTCGATACGCTGCTGACGATTTTCTTCCGTCACTCCCTGCACCGAAAACCACTGCCGACCGTCAGGACCGCAAGGCTCCACCCCGCCAATGCTCACGATCAGCGCATCAGGAAACTGCGGCGCGAACCAGCTGCCAATTTGCCCCATGGAGACCGGGTTATCCCCCACGCCATGAAACAGCAGCAACAGCTGTTGCGCAGGCGTCGCAGGGCTTTGAACAATAAAATGATCGTGTTTCATGGCTGTCTCCTTAGTGTATGCGGGCAGTGTACGCCGCTCGCCAGATATGACCATGCCATTTAACTGAATGAGTTAGTTAAAAAAATTGCAGGTTCGCCACCTGCTGATGCAGCGCCTCGGCGCGCGCT
Source organism: Klebsiella sp. GB_Kp047 (assembly GCF_040065235.1). NCBI lineage: Bacteria > Pseudomonadati > Pseudomonadota > Gammaproteobacteria > Enterobacterales > Enterobacteriaceae > Klebsiella > Klebsiella sp. GB_Kp047. The sequence goes on from NZ_JBEAJG010000006.1 coordinate 39,661, forward strand.
GCATCGAGGAAGCGCAAGGCGTCAGCGGCCTCCTGACGCCATCTCGCCAGCAGGGCTTTACGCCCTGTTAGCTGCAGCGCGGCGCAGAGTTCGGCCTCTTCTTCCCCCTGCAGACGCCCGCGCAGGGCCGGCAACGGGATGTCGACCTGCAACAGCAGGCGATTGAGGCAACCCAGCGCCGCGGCCAGCGGGCGATGGGCGAAGGCAAAGCTCGCCGCTTCCAGCCAGTCCTCATCACTAAGCATAGCCCCTGAAACGGCCGGCAGCGGCGCGGACGCTTGCCGCCACGGGCGCAGCCAGTATTCATCACGCTGTAGCCGCTGTGCCTCCCGTTGCGCGAGCTGATGCCCCGCTGCAGTCAGCGGGAACAGAGCCATCGCGGTATAGCACCCGCTGCTGGCCTCGCGATGGGTGCCCAGCCGCACGAGAATAAACCCACAGCGTTGCCAGAAGCGCCACAGCTCAGGGGTATAGCCAAAGCTGACGGAGAGATAATCATAACCTGCGGCATCGGCGGCGATATCGGCAATCATCTGTTGCCCCAGCCCTTCGCGCTGGCGGGCGGGGTGGACGGCGATCCGACTGACCCGCAGCCCGCGCAGCGTCGCCGCCAGGGGACTGCCGCCATGCGCCGCCAGCGACTGGGCGACCAGGTTCCCCCGCGGCCGGCGAAAACCCGCCCACACCGCCCGGCTGAGTTCGGGAGAAAGTCCCCCTTCGGCCACCAGCCACAGGGCGCCCGCCACCGCACCGCCGGCGCGAGCGCAGCGGAAAGCCTGGCCTGGAGCGTCCATCATGCGCCGCAGATCGAGAGGAGAAGTGCGGTAATGCGCCCCGGATAACAGCTGGTACATCGCTTCCGGCAGCGCCGGCTGCGTTTGCCAGCTGGACTGATTGACCGCCTCCAGGACTACCTCCCCCGTCGGCGCGTCGCGAAATGCCTCATCGCTGAAGATCAGCAGCTGGCTGATGGCCGACTCCAGCGGGCAGCCTGCGGCCCAGCGGATCGGCGCGCTCAGGCTGAACAATTGCAGATAGGGCAGGCTGGCGCAAAATTTCAGCAGGAACCCGCGACCGGTGCCCTCATAACCCTGCACCGTCGTGGTAAGTAGCGTGCGGGGAAAACGACTAACCAGCTGCCGGAGAAGCGGAGCCGGTATAGCCGCGGCCTCATCGACAATCAGCCAGGACGCCTTTTCCTTCGACGACAGCAACGCATCAGGAGCCATAAAGCGAAACGCCTCGCCGGCAAAGCTCGCCAGCACGTCGACGGCGCTGCGGGTCGGGGCGGTAACAATGGCCTCGCCCGCGAGCTGGCGCAGCAGCATGCCCGCGAGGGCGGATTTGCCTCGCCCTCGTTCAGCCGTCACTGCTGCGATACCAGGCGGTAGACGCAATAATTGCCCAAGGATCGCCGCCTGTTCGGCCAGCGGGTGACCATCGGCGGGATGCCAGTCAGGGCGCCGGACGGCCAGCGGGAGCCGCGGCGAGTCCGACTGCCGCCAGAGCAGCACCTCGGGGTCGGCGATAAACTGCCGACAGCAGCGGAGAACAAAGTTGGGGGTAGAGATCGGGTCGGGCGTATCGCTCCAGCGCAGGGAGTCCTCATCCACCCGGGACGGCCAGTCGGCGAAAAAGGGCGTCAGCAGCACCAGCCAGCTTCCCGCCCGCAGCGTACCGCTCAGGGCCGCCAGGGCGGCCACATCAAACCCGCGCCGGGCATCGAAAAAGGCGTGCATCACTTCCCGCCCCAGCAGCGTCTTCAGGGCGCCAGGCGCCACGCCGGGCGCAGAAACCGGCTCGGAGCCCACCCACAGGCCATCGCCGCCGAGCCGCTCCCGCAGCGCCTGCGCCTGCTGCAGCGTCCAGGCCTCGTCGCCGCTGAGCACCAGCAGGCGGCGAATCCCCTCCCGCGCCATCTGCGCGGTGAGGTCAAGCAGCGCGTCCATCATCAGGGGCGATTACAGCGCGCTGCCGAAGGTGTTGCACTGCGCCGGGTCGCCGCTGTCGAAACCGCGTTTGAACCAGGTGTAGCGCTGTTTTGACGTTCCGTGGGTAAAGCTGTCCGGTACCACCCGCCCCTGGCTCTGCTGCTGCAGACGGTCGTCGCCGATGGCCTCGGCGGCGTTTAACGCCTCCTGCAGATCGCCGGTTTCCAGAATATCCTGCTGCTGCATATTATGCCCCCAGACGCCGGCGAAGCAGTCTGCCTGTAGCTCCATCTTAACCGACAGCCGGTTGGCTTCGGCCTCGGTGGCATGCTGCTGTTGCTGGCGAACCTTCGGCTCAATGCCCAGCAGTTTTTGTACGTGATGACCCACTTCATGGGCAATGACGTACCCCTGGGCAAAGTCGCCATCGGCGCCCAGTTTATTTTTCATCTCATCGTAGAATGACAGGTCGATATAGACCGTACTGTCGGCAGGACAGTAGAACGGCCCCATCACCGACTGGCCGGTACCGCAGCCGGTACGGGTCGCGCCGCGGTAGAGCACCAGCTTTGGCTGAGGGTACTGGCGGCCCATCTTTTCAAAAATCGGTCCCCAGGTATCTTCGGTGGTGGCCAGAATGACGGAAGTAAACTTCGCCGCTTCATCGTCTTTCGGACTGATGGAGCGCTGCGTGGAGGTCTGCTGCTGCGGCATCGGTTCGCCGGTCAACATGCCGGTCAAATCCACGCCGTAGTAGCCCGCCACCAGCACAATAATCAGCAGTACAATGCCGCCCTTCCCGCTCGGCAGACGGAAGCCGCCGCCCCCGCCGCCGCCAAACGGCGAGCCTGATTGTCCACGTCGATCTTCAACATTGTCGCTTTCGCGACGCCCTTGCCAGCGCATAAGCACCTCATTCCCTGTTATGTATCAATAGCAGAGATCGTAGGCGGTTCAGCACAGGATTACCACAGGAAACAGCAACAGACGCCAGAAGATGAGGCCATCTTCTGGCGGCGGGCGGGTTAGTCGAGCTTAACGCCCAGGCGGTGAGCCACTTCTTCGTAGGCTTCGATCAGGCCGCCAAGGCTCTGGCGGAAGCGGTCTTTGTCCATTTTATCGAGGGTGTTTTTGTCCCACAGGCGGCTGCCGTCCGGCGAAAACTCATCGCCCAGGACCACTTCGCCTTTGAACAGACCAAACTCCAGCTTAAAGTCCACCAGAATCAGACCGGCGTCATCGAACAGCTTTTTCAGCACGTCGTTGGCTTTGTAGGTCAGCTCGCGCATCCGCGCCAGATTCTCTTTGCTCACCCAGCCGAAGGTTTCGCAATAGGAGTCGTTGACCATCGGATCGTGCATGGCATCGTTTTTCAGGAACAGATCGAACAGCGGCGGATTCAGCTCGATTCCTTCTTCAATGCCTAAACGTTTTACCAGCGAGCCTGCCGCACGGTTACGCACCACGCACTCCACCGGCACCATATCCAGTTTTTTTACCAGGCATTCGGTATCGGAGAGCAGCGCTTCCATCTGGGTAGGGATGCCCGCTTCTGCCAGTTTGCTCATAATGAAGTGGTTGAACTTGTTATTCACCATGCCTTTACGATCGAACTGCTCGATGCGCGCGCCATCACCTGCTGACGTATCGTTACGGAATTCCAGTACCAGCAGGTCCGGATTATCGGTGCTGTATACTGTCTTCGCCTTACCACGATACAACTCAGCTTGCTTTTTCATCTTTCACTACTCCAGTGATATTGAGCCTAAAAATACGTTTCCACCTATACACAAAATCATTCAAAGTGCATCGAGGCGGCAACTGAGCGAATCCCCAGGAGCTTACAAAAGTAAGTGACTGGGGTGAACGAAGGCGGCCAACAAAGAGGCAATTTGAAGGATGATGTGCATACGCACACGTTTGCGTCACTATATATTAAAAGGGCCGGATTGCTCCAGCCCTTTCGTTTACTTGTTAAATGCGGCCTGGAATACGGCTACCAGGGCGTCATTTTGCGACTGCGTCAGGGTGTGGCCTTTCGGGTCGATGAACTGCAGGCTACTGCGGTTATCGAGGTCGCCGACCTGAAGTTTGTAGTCACCGGAGGCCAGCTGCGGGTCGCGTGCGCCCAGCTCCTGCCAGCTGCTGTCAGACAGCGGCTTGTAGGTCAGCGCCATGCTGCCCTGAGAGCGCGTGCTGTCGGTCACTTTCATCCCCACTTTCTCGAGGGCGCCAGGCAGACGCTGCCACACCATGTTAAACGGCGCGCGAACAACGAGCATCGGCAGACCCGTATCGTCGGCAGCGCTCTGCACGTCGAAGGTGGCGCCCGCGCTGCGCTGGGCGGCGTTCTGGGCGCTGGTGGCGTTCATGTCCAGGCCTTCCGAAATGACGTTCAGCATGGCGGTGCTGTAGCGCTGCAGTGACGCCGGATCGGCAACCGGTTTACCCGCCTGCTCCAGATTCACCAGCTTGACCACCACCGCTTGCTGATAGCCCTGCGGTTTGACGGAGATTTGATAACGACCGCGATACTGCTGATCTTCATCAAGACGGTTCCACTCAACCCAGTCGGTGTTCAGCGTCTGGCTCGCATCATCGCGCTTGGCGATAACGTAGTTCTTCGACTGAAGAATGCTGGTAACCTGCGCCCACAGCGAACCGCTGCGGCCGTTCTCGACCATCAGCGTCGCGGTATCGCCGTTGAACTGGGTGCGGGCGCCGCTAACCAATGCCAGCGGCTGCGCCGGCGGGCGAATGTCCAGCGCCTTGCCAACCGCGCCGGTGCTGTTGGCCACCGGAATGTTGTAATCACCCACCTGAATCGGCAGGATCATCCCCGCCGGCGCGTGAAGTTCGCTCAACGGTGACGCCTGTAAATAGGCCTCATCACCGCTCACCTGACGCTTATAGCGCGAGTCGGAACTACAGGCCGCGAGGAGTAGAACCAGCGAAACACCCGCAACCTTCGCCAGGCGCGACTTCTGTACTGAGTAAGCCATCAAATCTCCCTAAACTTTACAGCAAACCGGCATGCTTCAGCGCGGCGGTAACGGCTTCACGACCCTGGTCGGTGATAGGCGTCATCGGCAAGCGCAGCGTATCGGTCGCCACAAGACCCAACGCCTTGCATCCCCATTTCACCGGGATAGGATTGGGTTCGACAAATAATTTTGTATGCAATGGCATCAGACGCTGGTTAATCGCCCGGGCTTCGGCAAATTGACCCGCCAGCGCCAGACGGCACATGTCGGCCATTTCGCGCGCCGCCACGTTGGCGGTGACGGAAATCACGCCCACGCCGCCGAGCTGCATGAAGTCCATACCGGTCGCATCGTCACCGCTCAGCAGAATAAAGTCGTCTGAAACCAGCTCTTTGATCTGGTGAACGCGACTTAAGTTCCCTGTAGCTTCCTTAATACCGACAATATTTTTAATTTCCGCCAGACGGCCAACGGTTTCCGGCAGCATATCGCAACCGGTACGGGACGGCACATTATACAGAATTTGCGGCAGGTCAGTATGTTCGGCGATAGCTTTAAAGTGCTGGAACAGGCCTTCCTGGGTAGGACGGTTATAATAAGGAGTGACCGTCAGGCAGCCGACAACGCCGCTGTCGTTAAAACGCTTGGTCAGGCTAATCGCCTCTGCGGTTGCATTGGCTCCCGTTCCAGCGATCACCGGGATACGCCCGTCAGCCAGTTCCAGCGTCATCATCACCACGTCGCCGTGCTCTTCATGGCTCAGCGTTGCGGATTCACCGGTAGTCCCTACCGAAACGATCGCCGAGGTTCCGTTGGCGACATGGTAATCAATCAGTTTTTTCAGGCTTGTCCGGCAGACATTACCGTTTTCATCCATCGGCGTGACAAGCGCTACAATACTTCCCGTGAACATGGGCCATCCTCAGAGCAGAAGTGCGACAAGATTCTCAATGTTACGTTTGGAGCTGCAATAAAAGCAAGAGACCCGACGCCATCAGGGATGTTGTATGGCGGTTTTTTTTATGCTTTCCTAATGTTACCTCACCTTTTTAAAGGAAGAACAGGTTTGACAGCCTCATTACAACACTATCTGGTTATTACCGCCCTGGGGGCTGACCGTCCCGGCATCGTGAATACGATCACTCGCCACGTCAGCAGCTGCGGTTGTAATATCGAAGACAGCCGGCTGGCCATGCTCGGTGATGAGTTTACGTTTATCATGCTGCTTTCCGGGTCGTGGAATGCGATTAACCTGATCGAATCAACCCTGCCGCTGAAAGGCGCGGAGCTGGAGCTGTTGATCGTGATGAAACGCACCACCGCGCGCCCCCCGCAGGCCATGCCAAACACCGTCTGGGTCCAGGTTGAGGTGCCGGACTCACCGCATATCATCGAGCGCTTCACTGCCCTGTGCGATACATGGAATATGAATATCGCGGAACTGGTTTCCCGCACGCAGCCGGGAGACGGTGATTCCGCGCAGCTTTTTATTCAGATAACTGCCCACAGTCCTGCGACGCAAAATGCAGCAAATATCGAACAAGCGTTCAAAGCCCTATGTACAGAACTCAACGCACAAGGCAGTATTAACATCGTTAATTATTCACAGCATGATGAACAGGATGGAGTTTAACCCATGACCCCACTGAAAGCCGGTGATCTTGCACCGAAATTTAGCTTACCGGACCAGGACGGCGAGGAAGTAAATTTAACCGACTTCCAGGGACAGCGTGTCCTGGTTTATTTTTACCCGAAGGCCATGACCCCGGGCTGCACCGTCCAGGCGTGCGGCTTGCGCGACAACATGGACGACCTGAAGAAAGCCGGTGTGGAAGTGCTGGGCATCAGCACCGATAAACCGGAAAAGCTCTCCCGCTTCGCCGAAAAAGAGCTGCTGAACTTTACGCTGCTGTCTGATGAAAACCATCAGGTTTGCGAGCAGTTTGGCGTCTGGGGCGAAAAATCCTTTATGGGGAAAACCTACGACGGGATCCACCGTATCAGCTTCCTCGTCGATGCCGATGGCAAAATCGAACACGTCTTTGATGACTTCAAAACCAGCAATCACCACGACGTGGTGCTGAACTGGCTGAAAGAAAACGCCTGATGCAAAGCAAGACGCCGGGTGAGAGAACCTCGCCCGGCGTCTTTTTTTATCCTCAATGCCTTAGTCGTCGTCGACCACCAGGCCATCCGGCCAGGCATGCACCACCGCTTTAATCAACGTGGCCAGCGGAATGGCGAAGAAGACGCCCCAGAACCCCCACAAACCGCCAAAGATCACCACCGACAGGATAATCACCAGCGGGTGCAGATTCACCGCTTCCGAGAACAGCACCGGGACCAGCAGATTGCCGTCAAGCCCCTGAATAATCAGATAGACCGCGAACAGACTCCAGAACTCGGTGCCCGCGCCAAACTGAAACAGCGCCACCCCCACCACCGGAATGGTCACCACAAATGCGCCGATATAGGGGATCAGCACCGAGAAGCCCACCAGCACCGCCAACAGCAGCGAGTAGTTGAGGCCGAAAAGGATGAAGCCTATCCAGGTGGCGACGCTGACGACAATCATCTCCAGCACCTTACCGCGAATGTAGTTGGTGATTTGCTGGTTCATCTCCTTCCATACCTGCCCGGCCAGGCCGCGGTTGCGCGGCAGCACGCGGCGTACCGCGTTGAGCATCTGCTCTTTATCCTTCAGCAGGAAGAAGACCATCAGCGGCACCAGCACCAGATACACCGCCAGCGTAAGCAGCCCCACCAGCGAGGCGAGAGAATACTTGACCACCGAGTCGCCCACCGTCAGCATCCGGGTGCGCATATTTTCCGCCATCGCATCGATGATGCCGGCATCCATTAACGCCGGATAGCGCCGCGGCAGCGTGGCGGCAAAATCAGAGAGCTTGTTGAGCATGCCCGGCATATCGCGGATAAGGTAGATCCCCTGCTGCCAGGCCACCGGCAGCACCACGAAGGCCAGCAACAGCAGGATGCCCACAAAGAGGATCAGCACCAGCGAGGTCGCCCAGGTGCGCGACAGACCGATGCGCTCCAGGCGCACGGTCGGCCACTCCAGCAAATAGGCCAGCACGATAGCCACCAGTAACGGGGCCAGCAGGCCGCTGAAAAAGAACATGATGCCGAAACCGGCAAGCAAAATAACCAGCAGCGCTATCGCCTCAGGGTCGCTGAATCGACGGCGGTACCACTGCATTAACATCTCGAGCATAAAACCTTCCCTGAAGCGCAAAGCGGCGACAAACGGAGGAATTGTATCGAAATGTCACAAAAAAGACTTCGCTTTTTGATGCGCAGCAGACAAACCCGTCTCCGCCGTGAAGAACCTATTTTCAATGTGTCTAACGCCAGCTAAACTCGCTGGGATGCGGCCAGGGAACATTGCGTCGCACAATCGGTCAAACTGGCACACCCACATTACAGGACAGAGGTTATGTTCAGGCAGTTGAAGAAAACGCTGGTGGCGACCGTGATCGCGTCGCTGACGCTGGGTTCGTTAGGCCCTGCTTTTGCTGACTCCGCAGATACCCTGCCGGACATGGGGACCTCCGCAGGAAGCACGCTGTCGATTGGTCAGGAAATGCAGATGGGGGATTACTACGTCCGCCAGCTGCGCGGCAGCGCGCCGCTGATCAACGACCCTCTGCTGGTGCAATACATCAACGGGCTGGGCATGCGTCTGGTCTCGCATGCGAATTCGGTGCGCACCCCGTTCCACTTCTATTTGATTAATAACGACCAAATCAACGCCTTCGCCTTCTTCGGCGGCAATGTGGTCCTCCACTCGGCCCTGTTCCGCTATTCCGATAATGAGAGCGAACTGGCCTCTGTCATGGCGCACGAAATTTCCCACGTTACGCAGCGGCATCTTGCCCGCGCAATGGAAGATCAGAAGCGCAATGCGCCGCTGACCTGGGTCGGCGCGCTGGGTTCAATTCTGCTGGCGATGGCCAGCCCGCAGGCCGGGATGGCGGCGCTGACCGGGACGCTGGCCGGCACCCAACAGGGCATGATCAGCTTCACCCGTCAGAACGAAGAAGAGGCCGACCGGATCGGTATTCAGGTTCTGCAACGCTCAGGATTCGACCCGCAGGCCATGCCGATGTTTATGGGTAAACTGCTTGATGAGTCGCGTTACTCAACGCGGCCGCCGGAAATGCTGCTCACCCACCCCCTGCCGGAAAGCCGGCTTGCCGATGCCCGTAACCGCGCCAACCAGATGCGCCCGGTTGTCGTACAGTCCTCAGCGGACTTCTATCTGGCGAAGGCGCGTACTCTCGGAATGTACACCAACGGCGACAATAAGCTAGGCACCGATCTGCTCAACGCCTGGGATAAAGGCAATATCCGCCAGCAGCATGCCGCGCAGTATGGCCGCGCCCTGCTGGCGATGGAAAGCAACAACTTTGACCAGGCGCGCAAAACGCTGCAGCCGCTGCTCAGCGCCGATCCGCAAAATCCCTGGTATCTCGATCTGGCCACCGATATCGACCTCGGGCAGAAGAAAACCGGCGACGCCATCAACCGTCTTAAAAACGCTCGTGAACTGCGCACCAATCCGGTGCTGCAGTTGAACCTGGCCAACGCCCTCCTGCAGGGCGGACAGCCCGGGGAAGCGGCGACCATCCTGAATCGTTATACCTTTACCTATAAAGAGGATGGCAACGGCTGGGACCTGCTGGCTCAGGCGGAAGGCGCCCTGGGCAATCGCGACCAGGAGCTGGCGGCGCGGGCAGAAAGCATGGCGCTGGTCGGCCAGCTGGAACAGGCGATTTCCCTGCTCAGCAGCGCCAGCTCGCAAGTGAAACTCGGTAGTCTGCAGCAGGCCCGCTACGATGCCCGCATCGACCAGCTACGTGAGCTACAGGCCCGCTTCCGCCCCTACCAAAAAATGTAAGGAGACCCCATGACCGACGCGGTAAAAATTTACCATAACCCACGCTGCTCGAAGAGCCGCGAAACGCTGAGCCTGTTGAAGAGCCACGGCATCGATCCTGAGGTGGTGCTTTATCTTGAGACGCCACCGGATGCCGGGACGCTGCGTCAACTGCTGCAGCTGCTGGATATGGAGAGCCCCCGCGAGCTCATGCGCCAGAAAGAGGATCTGTATAAATCGCTCAATCTTGCCGACCCGGCGCTCAGCGACGCGGCGCTGATACAGGCGATGGTCGCCAATCCTAAGCTTATCGAACGCCCCATTGTCGTTAGCCGCGGCCAGGCGCGTATTGGCCGACCGCCGGAGCAGGTCCTCGAGATCGTAAGCTAACCCACCCGCGCCGCGCTATCGCGGCGCTTTTTTACGTAGCCGATTCCAGATCTTCCACGCCAATCCCTCCCGCCCGCCTTGCAGTGCTACTGTTCATCTATCGCTCAATCCACTGGACGGATGAACATGAAAAAACCAACCTCAACGCCTCATGATGCCGTATTTAAGAGCTATCTCTCCCATCCTGATACCGCCCGCGATTTTCTGCGGCTGTACCTGCCCGAGACGCTGCTTAAGGTGTGCGATCTGCGTACGCTGCATCTCGAGTCCGGGCATTTTGTCGAAGACGATCTGCGTCCCTTTTACGCCGACATTCTGTATTCCCTGAAAACCACGGCGGGAGACGGCTATATTTATGCGCTTATCGAACACCAGAGCACGCCCGATCGGCATATGGCCTTTCGTCTGATGCGCTACGCCATCGCCGCCATGCAGCGCCACCTTGATGCCGGCCACGATCGGCTGCCGCTGGTGATCCCTGTTCTCTTCTACCACGGTCTGGTGAGCCCCTACCCGTTCTCGCTGCGCTGGCTCGATGAATTCGTCGCTCCGGAGCTGGCCGGCCACCTTTATCACGGGGCGTTTCCGCTGGCGGACATTACCGTCATTCCGGATGACGACATTGCCACCCATCAGCGCATGGCGACGCTGGAGTTACTGCAAAAACATATTCGACAACGCGATCTGGTGCAGCTCCTCGACAAGCTGAGCGAATTATTATTGACTGGTCTGGCGACGGAATCGCAGGTACAAGCCCTGATGCACTATCTGGTGCAGGCAGGCAACGCGCGAGAGCCGATCAAGTTCATTCGCGAGCTGGCGTTACGTACGCCGCAGCACAAGGAGACGTTGATGACAATTGCGGAATATCTGGAACAACAGGGCCTGGAGCGGGGCCTGGCGCAGGGCCGTCAGGAAGGCCGGAAGGAAGAGGCGCAGCGTATCGCCGCCGCTATGCTACACAGTGGCCTGGCGCGCGATCTGGTCGCCCGGTTGACCGGGCTGACGGAGGAGGAACTGACTCCGCAGGCGGACTAGAGTTTAAGGATCTCTTTCACGAAGGGGATCGTCAGCTTGCGCTGAGCGGTAATCGAGGCATGATCCAGCTGATCGAGGGTCATAAACAGCGAGCGCATTTCGCGATCCAGCCGCTTCAGCAGGAAGCGGCAAACGTCCTCCGGCATCTCGAAGCCGCGCAGTCTGGCGCGCAGCTGCAGGGCCTGCAGCTTGTCTTCATCCGACAGCGGCTGCAGCTTATAGATCTGCCCCCAGTCAAGCCGCGAGGCGAGATCCGGCAGACCAAGATTCAGTTGCCGCGGCGGCCGGTCCCCGGTGATCAGCAGACGGGTTTTACCTGATTCCAGGATCCGGTTGTAGAGATTAAAGATGGCCATTTCCCAGGGCTCATCCCCGGCGACGCACTCGATGTTATCGATGCAGACCAGCGCCAGCTGTTCCATCCCCTCCAGCACCTCCGGCACAAACCAGGTGCGTTTATCCAGCGGCACGTAGCCCACGGCATCCCCGCGCTGGGAAAGCTCGGCGCAGGCGGCATGTAACAGGTGGCTGCGACCCGCCCCTTCACGTGACCAGATATAAATATACCCGCTGTGTTCCTGGCGCAGTACGTTCTGGAGGGCAGCAAGTAGGGAAGGATTATCACCCGGCCAGAAACTCGCGAAGGTTTCGTCGTCAGGAAGATACAGTGGCAAAGAGAGCTGTGCCGGTGCGTTCAGATGGACCTCAACATAGGCTTACAGAAAAACGCGAAGAGTTTATCACAGATTTAGGTCCGGAGAGAACCGGGCGGGATCGCCGCCCGGTCAGACGATCGTTATTTAACCTCTTCGCTATCCGCGGCGTCGAGAACCACCTCTTCCGGACGCAGGACGCTGATAAGCTTGAAAATCAGGCTGAGTGCGATACCGACGATGGTGGCCAGCGCCATCCCTTTCAGCTCAGCGGCACCGATGTGCACTTTGGCACCGCTGACGCCGATGATCAGGATCACGGAGGTGAGAATCAGATTCTGCGCCTTGCTGTAATCCACCTTCGATTCAATCAGTACGCGGATCCCTGAGGCGCCGATTACCCCGTACAGCAGCAGCGACACGCCGCCCATCACCGGCACCGGGATGATCTGGATCGCCGCCGCCAGTTTGCCGACGCAGGAGAGCAGAATCGCAATGATCGCCGCGCCACCGATAACCCAGGTACTGTAGACGCGGGTAATCGCCATCACGCCGATATTTTCCCCGTAGGTGGTGTTAGGCGTCGAGCCGAAGAAGCCGGAAACGATCGTCGACAGGCCATTGGCAAACATCGAACGATGCAGGCCCGGGTCGCGGATCAGATCGCGTTTGACGATATTAGCCGTCACCACCAGGTGACCGACGTGCTCGGCAATCACCACCAGCGCAGCGGGCAGAATGGTGAAGATGGCGAACCATTCAAAACGCGGCGTGTAGAAGGTTGGCAGCGCGAACCAGTGCGCTTCGGCGATCGGGGTGGTATCGACCACGCCCATCACAAACGACAGCGCATAGCCCACCAGAACGCCAATCAGGATCGGGATAATCGCCAGGAAGCCGCGGAACAAGACCGAACCAAACACCGTCACCGCCAGGGTCACCATCGAGATAATAATGGTTTTACTGTCCGGCGACTGGCCGTCGGCCGGCAGCAGCCCGGCCATGTTGGCCGCCACGCCCGCTAGCTCCAGACCGATAACCGCCACGATGGCCCCCATCGCCGCCGGGGGGAACATCACATCCAGCCAGCCGGTACCGGCTTTTTTGACAATAAAGGAGACGAGGCAGAACAGCACGCCGCACATAATGAAACCGCCCAGCGCCACTTCATAGCCCAGCGGCAGCAGGAGCAGCACCGGAGAGATAAAGGCGAAACTCGATCCCAGATACGCCGGGATTTTGCCTTTACAGATAAAGAGGTACAGCAGCGTACCAATACCGTTGAACAGCAGCACGGTGGCCGGGTTGATGTGGAACAGGATTGGCACCAGCACCGTTGCGCCAAACATGGCAAACAGGTGCTGCAAACTAAGCGGGATAGTCTGTAAAAGCGGCGGTCTTTCACTCACCCCGATAGCACGGCGCGTCATAGTGTTTTCCTCTGAGATGGTTAGTTATGTGTGTTTTATTCAAAAAAAAGCCGACTCTCAAAGTCGGCTTATTTATCGTTATGCGATTATTTCGTACCAAAGATCTTGTCGCCGGCATCGCCGAGACCGGGAATGATGTACCCGTGCTCGTTCAGTCCCTTATCGACAGAGGCGGTGTACAGCTCAACGTCCGGGTGCGCTTTCTCCAGCGCGGCAATTCCTTCCGGTGCCGCCACTAGTACCAGCACCTTGATGCTGGTGCAGCCGGCGTTTTTCAGCAGATCGATAGTGGCGATCATCGACCCACCGGTGGCCAGCATCGGGTCAACCACCAGCGCCATACGCTCATCGATGTTGGACACCAGCTTCTGGAAGTAAGGTACCGGCTCGAGGGTCTCTTCATTGCGATAAATACCCACCACGCTGATACGCGCGCTCGGCACGTGCTCAAGTACCCCTTCCATCATGCCGAGGCCTGCGCGCAGGATTGGCACGACGGTAATTTTCTTGCCCTTGATCTGCTCAACTTCCACCGGGCCGTTCCAGCCTTCGATGGTCACTTTCTCGGTCGCCAGATCGGCGGTGGCTTCATAAGTCAGTAAGCTGCCCACTTCAGAGGCGAGTTCACGGAAGCGTTTGGTGCTGATGTCGTGCTCGCGCATCAGGCCCAGCTTGTGTTTGACGAGTGGGTGTTTGACTTCCACAATCTTCATTCTCTTTCTCCTCTGAGGGGCAGCCACAAAAAAAATCGCGGGATTATACCGCTTTTTTCGGATTAGGCCATACCCATCTTGCTTGACGTATATCAAGCAAAGTGATTTAGAGACAAAAAAACCGGAGGCGAGGCTCCGGTTTTAGCGCGGGGTTCTGCCGGGCGGCGCTAACGCTTACCCGGACCGCAAACCCCGCAGGCCCGATAAGCGCAGCGCCACGGGGGAATTATAGCTGCTCCCCGTTGCTGGCAATCACCTTCTTATACCAGTCGAACGACTTCTTCTTACTGCGCTCCATCGTGCCGTTGCCTTCATTATCTTTATCCACGTAGATAAAGCCGTAGCGTTTTTTCATCTCCCCCGTTCCGGCGGAAACCAGATCGATACAGCCCCACGGGGTATAACCCATCAGATCGACGCCATCCTCGACCACCGCCTTTTTCATCTCCGCTATATGCGCGGAGAGATAATCGATACGGTACTGGTCATCCACGCTGCCGTCCGCTTCACGAACATCGATCGCGCCAAAACCGTTTTCGACAATAAACAGCGGTAGCTGATAGTGATCCCAGAACCAGTTCAGAGAATAGCGCAGGCCGACCGGGTCAATCTGCCAGCCCCAGTCCGACTTTTTCACGTACGGGTTGGAGACCAGGCTGGTGGTTTCATCATAATCGAGCAAGGGGTTGTCTTCGGTGGCTTTGGTGGCGAAGGACATATAGTAGCTAAAGCCGATGTAGTCGACACAGCCTTCGGTTAACGCCTGACGATCGGCTTCGGTGATGTCCAGGCTAAAGCCGCGGCGGGCAAAATAGTTGAGCAGATGCTGCGGATAGCGGCCGCGCACGTGGACATCGGTGAACCAGTACCGACGGTGCATGGCGTTCATCGCCATCATCATATCGTCCGGCGCGCAGGTCAGCGGATAGATAGGGCACATGGCGATCATGCAGCCTATCTGCAGAGCAGGGTTGATCTCGCGCGCCGCTTTCACCGCCAGGGCGCTGGCCACCAGCTCATAATGTGCGGCCTGGTACATTACCGGTTCCCGATCTTCACCCGGTAAATACTTCAGACCGGAGTTGGTGAAAGGGGCAAAGTCCTCATGGTAGTTAGCCTGGTTGTTGATCTCGTTGAAGGTCATCCAGTACTTCACTTTATGCTGATAGCGGGTGAAGACGACCCTGGCGAAGCGCACGAAAAAGTCGATCAGCTTGCGGTTACGCCAGCCGCCGTACTCGGTGACCAGGTGATAGGGCATTTCAAAATGCGACAGCGTAATGACCGGTTCAATACCGTGTTTCAGACATTCGTCGAACAGATCGTCATAAAACTGCAGGCCAGCCTCGTTCGGCTCCTGTTCATCGCCCTGCGGGAAAATACGCGTCCAGGCAATCGAGGTGCGGAAACATTTGAAGCCCATTTCGGCAAACAGCGCCAGGTCCTGCGGGTAGCGATGATAAAAATCGATCGCCTCATGGTTCGGGTAGTTTTTTCCCGCCACCACGCCGTCGGTGATTTCCCGCGGCACGCCGTGGGCGCCGGCGGTCATCACATCCGCCACGCTGACCCCCTTGCCCCCCTCCTGCCAGCCGCCCTCTAACTGATGCGCCGCCACCGCGCCGCCCCACAGAAAACCTTCTTTAAATCCGGACATAGTCTCTCCCTAAGGTCGATCGTCGCCAGGCGAACGATAGTGCTGATTGAAATGGTAAACCGCGCCAATCAGGCCGGCATCGTTGCCGTGACTGACGGTATCGAGATAGTCGGCAATGCCGAACCAGGCCAGATGCTGGCGCAGCAGCGTCAGAAATCCAGGACGTTCCACAACGCCGCCGCCGATAAAAATGGTCTGCGGATCGAAGATATTGACGAGGTTATAAAGGCCATGGCCCAGGCCATTGAAGAACTCGGCGACCAGACGCTGGCAAACCGGGTCGCCGGCGTCATAGCGGTCAAAAATCATTTCGCCAGTGACGCTATCCAGCGGCGCGCCAATATGTTCTGCATAGCGATAGCGCAGCACCCGCAGGGTGCAGTTTTCATTCATCGAGTAGCGACGGGGATCGCGTCCGCCGGGACGATCGGTAAGCATATAGCCGAACTCGCCGGCGCGAAAACGCGCCCCGTGGATCAGCTGATGTTGGCAAAAAATCGCTCCACCGATGCCAGTGCCGATAGTGAGCACCAGAAAATTGGCCATCTCCGCCGCTTTACCCTGCCAGCGCTCGGCAAGCAGCACACAGTTGGCGTCGTTTTCCACCGAGACCGGCAGCCCGGTTTGCGTCTCGAGCCATGATTTCATGGCGAAGTTATCAAAGCGACGGATAGCGCCGCCCATGGTGATAAATCCGCTGTGCGGATCGACATAGCCCGGCGCGCTGATGGCAATGCCTTCGCATGACGGGTGGGCCGCCAGCCACGACAGCATGGTCTGTAAGATATGATCGCCATCGCTGTCATTGATTGACTGCTTCGCGGTTTCCAGCAGCCTTCCGTCGCGGGTCATGACGCCCATCTTTAACGCGGTGCCACCGATATCAAATGCCGCAATCTTCATTCATCCCTCCCCTGTCGAACATAAATCACCGGTAATCCATACGGCGATCAATCACAGAAACCGGTTTCAGTAATATGATGGGGATTACCTGACACTGAGGCAAGCACAAGGCTGTACCCGGTTTCATTTTCGTGAGCAGTATCAAATTTGACCATCCGCCAACGGTTTTAAGCCGACTGTAAAGCAGGCTCGCAAACGTTTGCTTTCCCTGTTAGAATTGCGCCGATTTTTCTTGCTTACCGCAAACGCGTGGAGACTTCGCAGTGACCGACAAAACCTCTCTCAGCTATAAAGATGCCGGCGTGGATATTGATGCAGGCAACGCTCTCGTCGACCGTATTAAGGGCGTGGTGAAGAAAACCCGTCGCCCGGAAGTGATGGGTGGACTGGGCGGATTCGGCGCGCTGTGCGCACTGCCGCAGAAATACCGCGAGCCGGTACTGGTCTCCGGCACCGACGGCGTCGGTACCAAGCTGCGTCTGGCAATGGATCTGAAGCGTCACGACACCATCGGCATCGACCTGGTCGCCATGTGCGTGAACGACCTGGTGGTTCAGGGCGCTGAACCGCTGTTTTTCCTTGATTACTACGCCACCGGTAAACTGGACGTCGATACCGCAGCCAGCGTCATCAACGGCATCGCCGAAGGCTGCCTGCAGTCCGGTTGCGCGCTGGTGGGCGGTGAGACCGCAGAGATGCCGGGGATGTACCACGGCGAAGATTACGACGTGGCGGGTTTTTGCGTCGGGGTGGTGGAAAAATCAGAAATCATCGACGGCAGCAAAGTCGCTGACGGCGATGTGCTGGTGGCGCTGGCCTCCAGCGGCCCGCACTCTAACGGCTATTCGCTGGTGCGTAAGATTATTGAAGTTAGCGGCGTTGACCCACAGACCACCGACCTTGACGGCAAACCGCTGGCCGACCATTTGCTGGCGCCGACCCGCATCTATGTGAAATCGGTTCTCGACCTGATTGCCAGCGTTGACGTCCACGCCATCGCCCATCTGACCGGCGGCGGCTTCTGGGAAAACATCCCGCGCGTACTGCCGGACAACACCCAGGCGGTGATTGATGAGTCTTCCTGGCAGTGGCCGTCCGTTTTCAACTGGCTGCAAACCGCCGGTAACGTCAGCCAGCATGAGATGTACCGTACCTTTAACTGCGGCGTGGGGATGGTTATCGCCCTGCCGGCAGCAGAAGCAGACAAGGCCATTGCCCTGCTGAACGAGAAAGGTGAAAACGCGTGGAAAATCGGGTATATCAAAGCCTCCGATTCCGAACAGCGTGTGGTCATTGCATGAAAAACATTGTGGTGCTGATTTCCGGTAGCGGCAGTAATTTGCAGGCGATCATCGACGCCTGTGGCCGGAAACAGATAAACGGCACCCTGCGTGCGGTATTCAGTAACAAGGCCGATGCGTTCGGCCTTGAGCGCGCGCGCGCGGCCGGGATCCCGGCCCACGCGCTGGCGCAAAGTCAGTTTGCCGACCGGGAAGCGTTCGATCGTCAGCTGATGCATGAAATTGACGCCTACGCCCCGGATCTGGTGGTGCTGGCGGGCTATATGCGTATCCTTAGCCCGGCCTTTGTCAGCCACTATCAGGGACGACTGCTGAACATCCACCCTTCGTTACTGCCGAAGTATCCTGGCCTGCATACCCATCGCCAGGTGCTGGAAAACGGTGACGAGGAGCATGGGACCTCGGTGCACTTCGTCACCGATGAGCTGGATGGCGGTCCGGTTATCCTGCAGGCCAAAGTGCCGGTCTTTGCTGGCGACAGCGAGGAAGAGGTCACGTCGCGGGTACAGACCCAGGAACATGCCATTTATCCGCTGGTGATCAGCTGGTTCGTCGAGGGGCGTCTGCGCATGGTGGGCAACCACGCCTGGCTGGATGAACGACAGCTTCCCCCCCAGGGCTATGCCGCTGAAGAATAAGCACGTCTCGCCCCGGTCATTGCCGGGGCTACTTTCTCACTTCTCCCCGGTTATTTATCTGTGTTTTCCAGGCAAAGTGCGTTGTGGTTCCACCCCGCAGGCAATGGCGTCGGCCGCTGGTAATCAAACTCACGTAGCGTCAGGTCAGTCACGCCGTTGGCATACATCACCGGCAGCCCTCCCGGGTAAGGCTCAACCCCCCAGGCACGGCCGCTGTGCGGATTCAGACACCAGGCATTATCCATGCCCATGCCGGTTGGCGACTGCGGGTTACACGGCGGACGCACATCATAAAGCCCCTGCTCCGCCTGTGGATTAAGCTTCTGGTGGAGCTGGATGCCGTCAAAAAGAATGCGCTGGATCAGGCCCGCTGGTTCACTATGCAAATTAATCGCCCCTTCACACTCCCCGACCAGACCGCGAAACTGGATCCGAGTGATGGCGCCGGGGGCGATAGCCGGATCGCGATGGCGTGCGGAAAGAAAAACCGGATCCGCCTCCCCCCAATGACAGGCTGGCGCGCTCACGCAAGCAAACGCTATGTTGCTGAAGATCATCCGCCGCAGCTGGCCGCCGTCGCGGGATAGCAAGCCGATCCCGCGATTGGAATCAAAGATGGTGCAGTTGCTGACCAGCACATCTTCAATATCCTGCCAGGTTTCCGTACCGACTTTTAAGGCGCAGCTTTTCGACCGCAGCGTACAGTTCACGATCGTAACCTGACGCAGCGGACGCTGAATATGCGCAGGCTTGGCCGTGGTTTTCAGACAGATAGCGTCATCGGCGGCGCTGAAATAGCAGTTGGCGATATGCACCTGCTGGCAGCTGTCGATATCCAGCGCGTCGGTATTGGCCATCGTCAAATCGTTATCCACGGTAATCCCGTTAATCGTCACGCCGATACACGAGACCAGATGTATGGTCCACATCGGCGCATGGCGCACGGTAATATTTTCCAGTCGCACGCCGCGGCAGTTCTCCAGCAAAATGATGCGCGGCCGCCGCTCGACGGGCTGGCGGTACCCCATGGCATCGACATCCCGGGAAAACCAGCCGTCGGCGCTACCGTAGATTTCACCGCCGCCACAGATACTCACATTTTGCGCATCGAGAGCATAAAGAAAGGCCCGGTGGGAGCACTCTGCCTGGCTCAGCGCGACCGCTTGGGTAAAATCATCGCCGTTTTCGCTGACGATCAGCTTGGCGCCCGGCGACAGCCACAGGCAGGTATTTGACCCTATCCGCAAGCCGCCGAGCGCGTACCTGCCGTGATCGACCACCAGCGTACCTCCTCCGGCCTCCGCCAGCTCGTCCAGCGCCTGTTGAAAGAGAGCGGTATCGGGAGTGACGCCATCCGCGTGGGGATGGCGCTGAGAAAGATGAATATTCATAGCGTATCCTGAAAATCAAACAGGCAGCTATCACACCATCTCCTGCCCGACCAGCGTAGGGGAGAAACTGCCCGCGGGGCAATATCTGCGCAGCATTTCACATTCACCAGGTCCGTCCGGGATAAAATGTGATGGATAACGCAAATCCTGCGCGGCCAACCGCGAAAAGCGTACTCTCCGCACAGTTCCCGCCCGCGGCCATCGCGTCAGCCGTGAGCCATATCACGGGATTTATTTCATTTCATCGCCATTTGGCAGGCTGCTCGCAGAACGGCGCAAAATCCCCGTATCCGGCATTTTCGCCCCCGCCCCCCCTCTTTTACTGTGCAACCTCGCTTTCCTTACCAAAGAGATACGCTTATGACGAGGACAGTAACCCCAACGCGAGAAGTCAAAACCCGCAATATCCTCTGCTGGGGGATGGGTGATATTTTCGGTAGCGGCGCGATGACCATTACCGGCCTGTGGCTGCTCTACTTCTATATTGAGGTCGCCGGGCTCTCCCCCGCCGCCGCCGCCTCCATTTTCGCCATCGCCAAAATCTGGGATGGGATCACCGATCCGGTGATGGGCTACATCACTGACAACATCCGCACCCGCTGGGGACGCCGGCGGATTTTCTTTATTCTCGGCGCGCCGATGTCGCTCTGTTTCGCCCTGATGTGGGTGAGCGGTTTCGGTTACGCCTGGTACCTCGGCACTTATTTACTTTTCAGCACCGTGTTTACGCTACTGATGGTGCCTTACGATACACTGCCGGCAGAAATGACCTCGCGCTACGATCTGCGCTCTAAGATGTCGGGCGCGAGGATGCTGTTCGCGCAGGCGACGGCCTTTCTCGCCGCGCTGATCCCCGGGCAAATCATGGCTCACGTCGCCGACCAATCGCAGGCATTTCTCTATATCGGCATCGTCTTCGCCCTGCTCTTCGCCCTGCCGTGGATTTTTGTCTGGCGCGGCACCTGGGAGCGCGACGCTCTTCCGCCACCGCAGGCCCGCCAGGGGTTGCTTAAAACCCTGGGGTCGTTATACCGGGAGATGGCTTCAACGTTTCATCTGCGCACTTTCCGCATTCATATCATGATGTACGTCGGCGGCGCGGTGGCGTTGGATATTTTCGGCTCGCTGTTTATGCATTACATGACCTATGTATTGCGCGTCGGGACCCCCCTGGCATCGCAGGCGATGAGCCTGATGACGCTGTTTCAGTTCTTCGCCATCCCGTTCTTCACCTGGCTGTGCATTCGCGTTGGCAACGGCAATGCCTATAAGCTGGCCATTGCGCTGATCCTCTGCGCTTTGCTGTGGTTCAGCCAGCTTAGCGCCGGCTTTAGCCATCTCTCCTGGCTGCTGCTCGGCGGTGCGGTGGTAATGGGCGTCGCCCGCGGGGGAACCTATCTCATTCCGTGGAACGTCTATAACTTTCTGCCGGATGTCGATGAGGCCTATACCGGCGTGCGCCGCGAGGGAATTTACGCCGGCGTGATGATGCTGACGCGCAAGTTCTCCCAGGCGCTGGCGCTGTTTATCGTCGGACTGGCGCTGGAGGCGTTTGGCTTCACCAAGGGCGCTGAAGCGCAGAACGCCGCCGCCCTTAACGGCATCTGGTGGGTTTTCCTGGTGGGCCCCGGCCTGCTGGCGATCCTGGCCATGTATGGCGCATTTCGTTTCCGCTTAAGCCAGCCGCGCCATCAAATTCTGATTAACGAGCTGGAGCGCCTGCGCGCTGGCGGCCATCCGCAGGATGCCAGCCCGCAGACGCGAGAAACTATTGAACTACTAACCGGTCATCCGCACCGCAATGCCCGCTGGCAACACGCCGTCTTACCGCAAGGGAGTGATTATGTCGCAGAAAAGCAACCGTCCTGAACTCCTTCAGCGTATTGAAGCGCTGATCGATAACCTAACCGCCATTAACGATAAGAGCGGCCAGTATCTGCAGCGGCTGGCCGATGGCCGGGTCATTGATACGAAAGGCTGGGAGGGCTGGGAATGGACGCACGGCATCGGTCTGTTTGGACTGTTTCGCTATCAGCAGTTGACCGGTTCCCCCCGCGCCCGTCAGCTGATTGACGACTGGTTCAGCGCCCGCTTCGCCGAGGGAACGCCGGAGAAAAACATCAATACGGCTTGTCCGTTCTTAACGCTGGCGCTGCGCTACCAGCAGGCGCCGCGCAGCGACTGGCGCGCCTACCTCGACTGCTGGGGCGAAGCCATCTATCGCCAGATGCCACGCACCGATGAAGGCTGTCTGCAGCATGTCACCTATGAGAGCGCGCATCAGCAACAAATCTGGGACGATACGCTGATGATGGCGGTATTGCCTCTGGCCATACTGGGCAAAATGTTTGATAAACCGCGCTGGGTGGAAGAGGCCATCTACCAGTTTTTACAGCATCTGCACTATCTCAGCGACCGCCAGAGCGGCCTGTGGTATCACGGCTGGCATTTCGCCGGCCGACACCACTTCGCCGGCGCTCTGTGGGCCCGAGGCAACAGCTGGATAACCCTGGCGATCCCGGAGCTGCTGGAGATGCTCGATCTCGACGAGCATGATGCTGTTTACCGGCAATTGCAAAATACCCTGCAGATACAGGTCGCCGCGCTTGCCCGCTGCCAGAGTGACAACGGTTTGTGGCCAACGCTGCTCAACGACCCCGACAGCTATCTGGAAGCCTCGGCGACCGCCGGGTTTGCCGCCGGCATCTTCAAAGCGATACGCCTCGGCTATCTGGAAGCGGATTATCTGCCGGTGGCCGAGCGCGCGTGCGAGGGAATTATCGACCATATTTCACCACAGGGTGAACTGTTGCAGGTGTCGTTCGGCACCGCGATGGGCCACGACCTTGATCACTATCGTCACATCCCGCTCACCGCCATGCCCTATGGCCAGGCGATGGCGATGCTGTGCCTGGTGGAAGCCCTGCATCGCACGCTGTAAAAGCGTTACCTGAGCGCCGTCAGTTCGGTGCTCAGGCTATCCGCCAGGCTACGCACCCGTCCGGGATCGAACATGACGTAGAACGCCGGCGAGGCGTCGCTCATCTGCTGGCAGAGCGTTTCCATCTCAGACGCGCAACGGTACAGCGCCTGCACATTGATATGGCAGATCTCCCGCATGCTCCAGCTGTTCTCCACCTCGCGGGCGAAATGCAGCGTAAAAAAGGCCTTTTGCGCATGGGTAAACAGCTGGCAATAGAGCGCCAGCCCCTGCCACTCTTCACGCCACTGCCGCTCCAGCGCGGCAGGAAACTCCGCCGTGTGGGCAAACGCCAACGCCTCTTCCCCCAGGCGCTGCGCGCCGCTGGCCACCTCATCCTTTTCCTGCGCGATTTGCGTCAGATTGCTCATCGACTTCTGCGGGTCGTCGCGGGTGAAATGAATATCCTGCGCCGACCCCGGCAGCCAGTGGCTACGCGCCAGCTGACCGTACAGGCTCCACACCGCCTGCCCGTAGCTTTCCGGCAGCTGGCTGTGGCGATGGAAGACGTGGTCGCGCACGTAGATCGCCTGGTAGAGCGTTTGCGCTCCCTGCTCGAGAAGCTGCCGGAACTGCTGCGCCACGTCGTCAGGCGGACACCAGCCGTAGCGCTGCGCCAGCCACTGGTCGAGCAACTGCTGCTGGTTTTTCGCCATCCCGTCCCCCAGCAGCTGGCTGCAGGCGAACAGGTTGCATTCGCTTAAGGTATCGGGGATCCAGTGGTTATCAATACTTTCCCAGCTGGCTTTACAGATAGCGCCGGTGATACGCGGATTCCGGCTTTGGCACCACAGCAGCCGCCCCTGCAGTTCATCGATACGCAGAAACGGCATAACTCCCCAACCAACTTCCTCCCCGGCCAGATCGATATCAACCCACACATCCCGCGTCTGCACCGCCAGCAGCGCCGGGTTATTGGGAAAGGCTGGCCAAAAGCGTTCCGGGGTCAGTTTAATCGATACCGATACCGTCGGCGGCAGCGGTTCAATAGCGTCCAGCACGGTACTGAGATCGTCGTTGCTTGCCGGGAAGACGCGTATTACCAGATGTTTGTTTTGCGCCGCGACGGCCTGGCTCAAGGCGCCAAAACAGCGGCGATACAGCACGAAGCTCTGCGCCGGCTGGCGCCCTTCCCCCGCCTCGCGACGCTGCCTATCCCACTGCGGGCGGGAGATCGGCAACAAGCCGTCAGTGCTGGAAAGGGCGATAATCAAGCCGCTGAGCGCCGGTACGCCCTCGCAGACGGCGCGGACTTTGTCGGTCAACCAACGGCTCCAGAAATCCACATCAAAACGCACACCGCCCGGGTTATCCAGCAGTTCCGGATGCGCTAACAACAGCTCCGTCGGGAAACTGAGCTCTTTCGCCTGCAGATAAAAGCGCAGCCCCAGTTCCCGACAGCGCAGCGCCAGGCGGTTGAGATAGATACAGCGCGCTCGCTGCTGGCTCGACAACCGGTCGTTATAGTCAAACGGCGTGTAGCCCTGCGGCGATACCAGCTTGCCGAACAGCTCCGCCTGGCCGATCACCACGGTATTAAAACCATGTTTTATGGCATATTCCATTAAGCGACAAGCTGACGGCCAGTGCCAGATATCCTGATTATTGAGCTCCAGCGCCCGCGTTTCCCACATCGTTTCGCCCCCCATTTACTCATGATTGAACATAACGTAAGCAAACAAACGCGTCCGCTTTTTCCCGACATCAGGTTGAAAGAAAACTGTCATATTGCTTTGACATAGTTGGACATTCAATGGCAATGCTCGCCATAATGAAACAAGCGACATCAATGATCCGGAGTGTGAGTTGTAATGGGCCAGGAAAAGCTATACATCGAAAAAGAACTCAGCTGGTTATCTTTTAACGAACGCGTGCTGCAGGAAGCGGCGGACAAAAGTAACCCGCTGATTGAGCGCATGCGCTTCTTAGGGATCTACTCCAACAACCTTGATGAGTTTTACAAAGTGCGCTTCGCTGAGCTTAAGCGCCGGATTATTATCAGTGAAGAACAAGGCAGTACCGCCCATTCTCGCCACCTGTTAGGCAAAATCCAGGCCCGCGTTCTGAAGGCCGATCAGGAATTCGATAGTCTGTATAACGAACTGCTGCTGGAGATGGCGCGCAACCAGATCTTCCTGATCAACGAGCGCCAGCTGTCCGTCAATCAGCAGGCCTGGCTGCGCAACTACTTTAAACAGTATT
Source organism: Klebsiella sp. GB_Kp047 (assembly GCF_040065235.1). Taxonomy (NCBI): domain Bacteria; kingdom Pseudomonadati; phylum Pseudomonadota; class Gammaproteobacteria; order Enterobacterales; family Enterobacteriaceae; genus Klebsiella; species Klebsiella sp. GB_Kp047. Next base: position 64,769 of record NZ_JBEAJG010000006.1, read on the forward strand.
TGCGGCAGCATATCTCGCCGATCCTGATTAACCGCGAAACGGACCTCGTGCAGTTCCTGAAAGATGATTACACCTATCTGGCGGTGGAGATTATCCGCGGGGAGAACATCAACTATGCCCTGCTGGAAATTCCGTCGGATAAGGTCCCGCGCTTCGTAAACCTGCCGCCGGAAGCGCCTCGCCGCCGTAAACCAATGATCCTGCTGGATAACATTCTGCGCTATTGCCTGGACGACATCTTTAAAGGCTTCTTTGATTACGATGCGCTGAACGCCTACTCGATGAAAATGACCCGTGACGCCGAGTACGATCTGGTGCATGAGATGGAGTCGAGCCTGATGGAGCTGATGTCCTCCAGCCTGAAACAGCGCCTGACCGCCGAGCCGGTTCGCTTCGTCTACCAGCGCGATATGCCGGACGCGATGGTCGAAATGCTGCGCGATAAGCTCTCCATCTCCAACTATGACTCAATGCTGCCGGGCGGGCGCTATCACAACTTCAAAGACTTTATCGGCTTCCCGAACGTGGGTAAGGCCAATCTGGTCAATAAACCTATGCCGCGCCTGCGTCATCTGTGGTTTGATAAATTCCGCAACGGCTTCGACGCCATTCGCGAACGCGATGTGCTGCTCTACTACCCCTATCATACTTTTGAGCATGTGCTGGAGCTGCTGCGTCAGGCCTCGTTCGACCCCAGCGTACTGGCGATCAAAATCAACATCTACCGCGTGGCCAAGGATTCGCGCATCATCGACGCGATGATCCACGCCGCCCACAACGGTAAAAAAGTCACCGTAGTGGTGGAGCTGCAGGCGCGTTTTGACGAAGAGGCCAACATTCACTGGGCGAAACGCCTGACGGAAGCGGGCGTCCACGTTATCTTCTCCGCGCCGGGCCTGAAAATCCACGCCAAGCTGTTCCTGATCTCGCGTAAAGAAGGCGATGAGGTCGTGCGCTACGCCCACATCGGCACCGGTAACTTCAACGAGAAGACCGCGCGGATCTATACCGACTATTCGCTGTTAACCGCCGATGCGCGCATTACCAATGAAGTTCGCCGGGTGTTTAACTTTATTGAAAACCCCTACCGCCCGGTCAGCTTCGATTACCTGCTGGTGTCGCCGCAGAACTCGCGTCGTCTGCTGTATGAGATGATCGACCGCGAGATCGCCAATGCGCAGAACGGGCAACCGTCCGGTATTACCCTGAAGCTGAACAACCTGGTGGATAAAGGACTGGTAGACAGACTGTATGCCGCCTCCAGCTCCGGCGTGCCGGTCAACCTGTTAATCCGCGGCATGTGCTCGCTGATCCCCGGTCTGGAAGGCATCAGCGAAAATATTCGCGTCATCAGCATTGTGGACCGCTTCCTCGAGCATGACCGGGTCTATTGTTTTGAAAACGGTGGCGATAAGCAGGTCTGGCTCTCCTCTGCCGACTGGATGACGCGTAATATCGATTATCGCATCGAAGTTGCCGCCCCGCTGCTCGACCCGCGCCTGAAACAGCGGGTGCTGGATATTTTTGATATCTTGTTCAACGATACGGTAAAAGCGCGCTATCTTGATAAAGAACTGAGTAATCGCTATGTGCCGCGCGGCAATCGCCGTAAAGTGCGCGCTCAGATGGCGATTTACGATTATCTCAAATCACTCGAACAACCCGACTAACCTATGCCAATAAACGAAAAAACCCCTCGGCCGCAGGAGTTCGCTGCGGTTGACCTTGGTTCGAACAGTTTTCATATGGTGATCGCCCGTGTCGTCGACGGCGCCATGCAGATCATCGGACGCCTGAAACAGCGCGTACATCTGGCCGATGGCCTCGATGAAAACTCGGTGTTGAGCGAAGAAGCCATGACCCGCGGGCTGAACTGCCTGTCGCTGTTTGCCGAACGCCTGCAGGGGTTCTCCCCTTCCAGCGTCTGCATCGTCGGGACGCATACGCTGCGCCAGGCGACCAATGCGGCAGAGTTTCTTAAACGCGCGGAAAAAGTGATCCCCTACCCGATCGAGATCATCTCCGGTAATGAAGAAGCGCGCCTGATTTTTATGGGCGTGGAGCACACGCAGCCGGAGCGCGGCCGTAAGCTGGTGATTGATATCGGCGGCGGTTCGACCGAGCTGGTCATCGGTGAAGATTTTGAGCCCCGGCTGGTGGAAAGCCGTCGCATGGGCTGCGTGAGTTTCTCCCAGGCCTACTTCCCCGGCGGGACCATCAATAAAGAAAATTTCCAGCGCGCTCGCCTGGCGGCGGTGCAAAAACTGGAAACCCTGGCCTGGCAGTTCCGTATTCAGGGCTGGACCGTGGCGCTGGGCGCCTCCGGTACCATTAAGGCCGCCCAGGAAGTGCTGGTGGCTATGGGCGAGAAGGACGGGTTTATTACGCCGGAGCGCCTCGAAATGCTGGTCAGTGAACTGCTGAAGCATAAAAACTTCGACGCGCTCAGCCTGCCCGGCCTCTCGGAAGATCGTAAAGCGGTCTTTGCCCCGGGTCTGGCCATTCTGTGCGGCGTATTTGACGCGCTAGCCATTAAAGAGCTTCGTCTGTCTGATGGCGCGCTGCGTGAAGGCGTGCTGTACGAAATGGAAGGCCGCTTCCGCCACCAGGATATTCGTAGCCGTACGGCGCAGAGTCTGGCGAATCAGTACAACATCGATCGCGAACAGGCGCGCCGGGTGCTGGAAACCACCACCCTTATGCTGGAGCAGTGGCAGGAGCAGAATCCCAAGCTGGCCAATCCGCACCTGGCGGCGCTGTTGAAGTGGGCGGTGATGCTCCATGAGGTGGGCCTGAATATTAACCACAGCGGCATGCACCGCCACTCGGCCTATATTCTGCAGAACAGCGACCTGCCGGGCTTCAACCAGGAGCAGCAGATGCTGATGGCCACCCTGGTGCGCTATCATCGCAAAGCGATAAAACTCGACGATCTGCCGCGCTTTACGCTGTTCAGGAAAAAGCAGTTTCTGCCGCTGATCCAGCTGCTGCGCCTCGGCGTGCTGCTGAACAACCAGCGTCAGGCCACCACCACGCCGCCGACGCTACGGCTGCAGACGGAAGCTCACCACTGGACGCTGACCTTCCCGCACAACTGGTTTAGCCAGAATGCGCTGGTGCTGCTGGATCTGGAAAAAGAGCAGCAGTACTGGGAAGGTGTGCCGGAGTGGCTGCTGAAAATTGCGGAAGAAGAGCCAGACGCCTGATCGCCTCTATGGATATCATGCGAGCCGGGCCATCGCGCCCGGCTTTTTTACGGCTTCAGGCGCTCATCCCCTCCGCCAGCTGCGTCAGAGGCACCGGGACGCCAATATCATAGCCCTGCATATAATCGATCCCCAGCGCGATGACCGCCTGGCGTATCTCCGGCGATTCAACATATTCGGCCACCACCTGCATGTTCTTCATCCGCGCCAGACGACAGATTGAATCCACCACCTGGTAATCAAGACTGCTGGCGAGCAGATTGCGAATAAAGCTGCCGTCGATTTTAAGAATATCGACGTTCATCGTTTTTAACCGCGCATAGCTGGCGTAGCCGGTACCAAAATCATCGATCGCCACCCGGCAGCCCAGCGCCCGCAGACGCTCTAATGTCTGGCAAACCAGCTCGGGGTTGCTGAGCGCATAGTTTTCGGTCAGCTCGAAAATAATCTGCCATGGCTCAATGTTGTAGGCCTGCAGCAGGTTTTCGACCTCCTCGGGAAACTGACTGCGGCTCAACGAGACCGGAGAGAGGTTGATCGCCAGCCGCAGACCGGGCAGCGCCCGCCGGTTGGCATCCATAAAGGCCAGGGTATGCTCAATGACCCACTGATCCACGCGCGTGGACAGCCCAAACTCGTGCGCCACCGGCAGGAACTCGTTGGGCCCCGTCAGTTCGCCCGACTCGCCTTTCATCCTCAACAACACTTCATGGTAATTGTCGCCGCGAATGCCCTGGATAGGCTGCGCCATCAGGACAAAATAGTCTTGCTCCAGCGCCTTGAGGATGCGGTTCATCATCGCCACTTTGTCTTTCAGATCCTGCTGGACATGCCCGGCGCCGCGGCGCTGCAAATTCTCCGGATGGCCACTGGCCAGCGACATGTCGGCAATCGTGTTCAGCTCGCCAAGCAGCAAATACAGATGCTTCACCGGCGAGCGGACGTTGCAATAGCTCATGCCGATCCGCGGCTGCAGGGGGACCCCGTCCCAGTGAAAACGGAACTGTCGCAAGGAGCGCTCAATTAAGTGAATGCGCGCCTGGTGCCCTTCGCTGTTGAGACGAAACACTAAATCGTGACCGGCAAGATGATATACCGCTTCGTTCGGCTCCAGCAGCGCACGCAGGTGATTCGCCAGCATTTGCTTATACTGAATACGCAACAGCACCCCGTAGTGGCGGCCCAGCAGTTCAAGCTCAGGAATACGCAAAAAACAGAGCGTCGACCAGCTCGCGCCGTTCAGCGCCCGGCTCAGCGCCCGCAGATTCGGCATATGTACTACCGGGTCGAGGAAGGCCATCTGTCGGATGCGGGCGTAGATCAGCCGCTGCTGTGTTGCCAGCATCGCCGTATAGGCGACAATAAACGAGAACACCAGATAGCTTGACGAGGTGATCGCCAGCTGAGTGTTATAACTTGGATAAATAGGTAAATAACGGTAATGAAAATGGATCACGGCGATCAGTACCGGCGTCCATATCAGCGAGATAAAGCGATAGCCAAAACGCATCGCCCCCCACAGCATCACCGGCATCAATAAGGATAATGTATAATTTGTACTAAATATGGTGCTGGTATCATTAAGCGGCATCAATAATAGCCCCAGCAACAGGGTTAATATCGCCGCCCAACTGATAATTTCAATTTTCTTTATTTTTGGATCAATTTGTAAGCGAACCTGAGAAATATACCCGCGCAAATAAAAAGGGTTACGAATTACCCGCAGCAGTAAATAACATAACGGTACGCCGGTCAGGCACCCCACCATCAGCGCCTGAAAGGTGATTAACGACCGTAAACTAAACGGCGAGACGCCGGCCATATCCGTTGTGCGCGGATGTAGCCCCAGATACTCGGCGATCTGCGACAAAATCAGAAAAATGACCGAAGGGAGCAGCATTTGCCAGAACAGACGATGCGGCATCAGCCTGACGTTACCGTGCGATACCTGCTGCCGTTGGGGAACAAAGATGCGATATCCGCCCCAGCAGAGCACGCAGGGGATCAGAAAATGGAACAGTACGCCAACGGCCTGCTCCGGCGTCATGCCCCGGGCCAGCGTTAGCAGCAGACCAACGATAATACCAGGGATCGCCGCCCAGCCGAAAAACATCATCAGGCTGAGCACCAGCGCCAGGGGAAGATAATAAAGATAAACCATGTGCCCATTCAGCATGGTATATGTATTCATCCCTCTGGCAAGGGGTAATAATAACACAGGCAGGAGAAGCGGTAAGGCCCACCATTTGTCGCGATATTGTTGATAGTATTTTAATAAATTCATAGGTGCTCTACAGAGAGCCTCTGCTCCTGCGAGGCATATTCAGGCAGGCATCCAACCACCCCATGCTGACCGCATAAGTAATAACGATACGGTAACGTCCGCTGATTTTAGTGGTGAAGAGAATGAGGCTGTTGATGTAAATCAACAAATGCTGACACCAACATTAATAAAACTTATTTTTTCAGCTTTTCGCGGCTAATAAAGAGAGCATGTAAATACGAGTATTATCTTATATAACATTAATTAATGTTTTCACTGCCGCACTTTTACATCTGCATCAATTGACCCCACCACGTTCCTGTGCCTTAATACCCCCATCGCCCATCTTCGGGTATACTTCAAGGAACCTTTTGTGAGTCAGGCACCCAGTATGCGTAAACGACATCGATTTAACCGTCGCATGACCCGTATCGTACTGCTTATCAGCTTTCTCTTCTTCTTTGGACGCTTTGTCTACTCCTCCATCGGCGCCTGGTATCATCACCAGGATAAAAAAGCGTCGCAGGAGTCAACGCTCACCGTCGAGCCCTCCGCCCGCGAGTAACCCGTTGATCCTGATGCCGGATACGCCTCTATCCGCAGGCAGAGACGCCCGTTTCCAAGGCACTATCCCTGACGAGGCATGTTTTGCCGCTGACGATTTATAAGCGCACGGCCTGCAGCAGACGCAGCATTTCCGCCATTCCTTTGGTAATCACTTTATCCTGACGCATGACAACCGCCAGCTGACGGTACAGCGACGGGGCCAGAGAATGTACCGTTAAGCCATAGCGATCCTCCGCCTGCTCTACCGCCATGCGGGGCACAATACTGTAGCCCAGCCCGGCCCGCACCATGCGTTTGATCGCCTCGATGCTCCCCAGCTGCATCACCGGCGTGACCGCCAGGCCCGCCGAACGGAACCAGCGGTCAATCAGATCCCGCGTGCCGCTGCCCGCCTCGAAGGCAATGAGCGGCAGCGCCTGCAGCTCCTCAGGGGTACACACCGCCGGGATCCCCGCCTCGTGGCTGGGATGGATGACCACGAACTCCTCGTCCACCACGGCGGTCACCGCCAGACTGCGTCCCTGAACGGGCAGCGTGACCAGCCCAAGATCGAGCCGGTTTTCCTCCACCGCCCGGACGACATCCAGCGTGTTGCCGGTGGTCACCCCCACCGTCAGCAGTGGGTGCTGCTGACGAAGATGCTGCAGCAGCGGCGGAAGAAGATGAATGCAGGCCGTCGCGCCGGTCCCCAGAGTCAGTGAGCCATTAACTTCCTGACTAAATGCACTGACCGACTGCACCGCGCTATTCACCGCCCGATCGATCTGCTCGCTGTGGGCCAGCAGCGCCATTCCCGCCGCCGTCGCCTTGATCCCGCGCCCGGTGCGCTCCAGCAGTCGGGTCTGTAAAAATTGCTCCAGCTGACGCACCTGCAGGCTGACGGCAGGCTGGGAGATCCCCAGCGCGTCGGCGGCGGCTGAGAAGCTGCCGCGCTGTACGACCAGCCGGAAGGTCGCCAGGTTTCCCAGGTTCAGTGTTGTCATGCAAAGTTTCTCTTATACCGCGCATAAGGTGGCCGCTCTGCCAGAACAATAGCCTGCCGGGTATGCTCAGGACAACTCTCTTAACGGAATGAAAAACCATGGGAACACCGGCTATTCCCCGACGCCTAGCCTTCACCGCGGGCGCTCAGCAACTGATCAACTGGGGTATCTCTTTTTATATGCCCGGCACCTTTGCCGGAGCTATCGCCGCCGACAAGGGATGGAGCTCGCCGCAGATCTATCTTGGCCTGACGCTTGCGATGCTGATCATGGCCGCGGTCTCCCCGCTGGTCGCCGGGTTGCTGGCTCGCTTTGGCGGACGACTGGTGGTCACCAGCGGAACCTTACTGATAGCCGCCAGTTGCGCGATGATGGCCTGGAGCCCTTCGCTGGTCGGCTGGTACGGCGCCTGGCTGCTGACCGGCGTCGGCATGCGGCTGTCGTTGTATGATGCCCTGTTCGCCGCGGTAGTGAACCTTTACGGCCAGCAGGCGCGGAAAACCATCTCTCAAATCACCCTCGTCGGCGGTCTGGCCTCTGCCCTCTTCTGGCCGCTGGGGGAGACTTTACTCTCCGTGATGTCCTGGCAGGATGCCCTGCGGGTCTATGCGCTGTTTGGCCTGCTGAGCGCATGGCTGAGTTATCAGCTGCCTCGTCAGCGGCTCGGCTCATCGACGAAAGCGAAAGCCCCAACAGCGGATGGCGATCGGCGTAACGGCATACGTTATGCGATCTTTATTGCGCTGATCACCTTCATCTCCACCGGCACCTCCACCCATCTGCCGGAGTTTATCAGCCACTTTGGCCTGCCGGTTGCCATCGGAATGCTGTGGGGATTTGGCCAGACCGGCGCCCGGCTGGGGGAAGTGCTGGCCGGTCGACGCATCACCCCGCTCGCGCTGACGCGTTTTACCGCGCTCGCCATGCCGCTCTGTTTTCTCCTTGGTGTCAGCAGCACGGCGTATGCCGGGTGCGCAGCCGGGTTTGTGCTCGGCTATGGCGCGATAAATGGGCTGGTGACGATTGTGAAAGCGACGCTGCCGCTGGCGCTGTTTAGCGCAGAAAGCTATGCCAGCCGCACGGGTCTCCTGCTGATCCCCGGGCAACTGATGGCGGCGGCCGCCCCCTTTACCTATGCATGGCTGAACCATCGGCTGGGTATCGTGGGTGGAATGTGGATTTCCACCGGGTTAACGCTGATCGTTGCCGGACTGGCGCTGGCGATGGCGCGCTCGGTGGGTAAAACAGAGCCGGACAAGCGTCCAGCCCTCTGCCCGGGGGCAAAACGTGGGCCGGCTGAACATCTGCCGGAACCATAACCGGGTACATTCACCGGGGACACAGGAACCCCCCCAGTGATGGATAGCGGTGAGGGATGACGGGATTGAGGCTGGGCATAAATTAAAAAACCCTCTGTAACAACAGAGGGTTTCATTTTATTCAACTAACGCCGGGGATTATTCCCACTCGATTATCAATATCCAACCTAAGAACATGAATTAATGATAATTTTAACCCCTTCGCGTCAGGCCATACCATGCGCGATACCATACTCAGATGATCAATCTCTCACCGGGCAACAGCGGACATATTTCTTGATTTGTCACGCACGTCGCCTCACAGTGAGCGTCTTAATCAGACTATAGAGCGCGTCTCGAACGTAAAACGGCTAACTAGCGGGATCCAGTTCGTCAGCAAGGTGGCATCCTTCGGGAATCCGGCCTCCATGAAGATGTACTTGATTCGCTCCATCAGCCGCTTGCGGGCGTCCGCAGTGGCAGTACGTATGAAGGCCTCCTCCGGGGAATTACGCTGCCCCTGCTCGGCCATAAGGTCAGCGAACCAAGCCGTCGCCGTCGAGGCATCACAGATCTGTATGGCTAGTAAAAGCAACGGAATCTGGAACTGGCCTGGCTCTGTCTCAGTGCCCTCAAACGCCTGCAGCTGGGCACCTCCGACGCTCGCCTTCAGCACGCGATAGACATTGACCAAGCGCTTAGCAGCTCGTGGGGAGGGGATCAACGGGTAAAGGCTCGCGGCGAAAGATTCCTCCCAGCTATGAATGACCAGTGCGCGCTCCTCGACCGCTGCTGATTCTGGTGCCAGTGCCGACTGCGGTGCGGTCACGTTTGCGTCAGAAGTGAGCGTGGATCCAATCGCGGCGGATGCGGGAGTAGACGGCTTCACGTCTACCGGACCGGACGGGGTAAGTAGCTGCGTCACAGGCATGCGCTGGCCGCCCGCTGTGAGCTCTCTCACTAGCTTGCCGTAGCCCTCCGCACTCATCGGACGTAGCGAATACGGAATCTGGAAAATCTTTTCGAGATAGTGCTGGGGGCTAGCAGCTGCCTCAGGCGCTTCGGTGAACGCCGCGCCGAGTTCTTTGTAGTGCATGGAGAGTGAATTAGTAAGCCAACGCGAATCGACGCCGACCACGACGACGAATAGCGGGTACGCGAGCAGCAGGTGCACGGCCTGCAGTACGTTGACAACCTGCGAGGCCGGGCAGCGGTCCAAATCGTCGATGTACAGGACGATGCGTTCAACTTTGCGCCCGCCATCAGCCGCCGTTCCGTGCTCCCGAATCCGCTCCGAAAGCGCTTCGAAATCTTGACGCACGAGGGACACGAGGCCCAAGTGTTTGCGATAATCTGCCGAATCGTGGCGGTCGGCAATGAAGCGGGCTAGATCGCGGCTTTCCTCCAGTTCGCGCAGGCGTTCTTCGGTGGCGGCCACGCGTGCAGCAGCGTCGGCCACGCGGCGTCGCGCATCCTGCTCCTTCACCTTTAATACCTCGACGTTGGCCGCGAGTGCCAGTTCGGCATCCGCAGGCTTCTTCCGGATCTTCTCAAGTTCCGCGTCAGCCTTTTTCCTTGCTTCCATGACGGGTTCCAAGATTACGTTAACCTCTTTCATGCCGCGTCGGACGATCTCAATGCCCGCGGTCGCGAACGTCGCGATGCCCGCGAACATGGTTCCGAGCGTCGTGAACAGCTTGTTGTCGGGCGAGAGCCAGTTATAGAAAGCATAACCAGCGGCGGGCACCGCCAGCGCCGCGACGAACAACGCCAGATACAGCGGACTGCGTCCCTTGGCCGACAACACCGTGAGCAATGCAACGGTTTGGCTTGATAGCTTGCCTGCGTCCGCCACAGCGTGCTTGAAATCATCAACTCGGTCGAGCACTACAGGCAGCCCTAGTTGTTCAAATGCCTGTTCGGCCTGTTTTTTCAGAGTGCTGTCCTCGAGCAAGTCGATCAAGTAGGTCGGGTTGAACTTCGCGAGCTTCTGTTCCTCGGCCAGTCTCTTCTTGCGCAGCTCGTCAAGCCGGGCTTCCTCTTCCTTCAACTGCTCGCTGGCGCGTCTCTCTTCCGCACGAACCTCTTCTGTAACCGCCTTAGCACTTGCAAGTTCGGCGATCAGCTGGGCCTGCTGACGTTCAGTAGGCGTGCCTCCGAAAATGTGGATGGCAAGCTTTTCGAAAATAGCGCTGACCAGGCTGGCCCACAAATTGGTCTCGGCGTAATGCCACGCATTGAAAGTGATTTGAACGACACTAGAACAATACGGTGACGCGCCCTGCTGCTGCGGACGTTGAGCGAGCGTCTTCACTGTCTTGCGCATCTGCGACATGAAAAAGCTCTTACCGGAGCCCCATTCACCGAACAGACCTATCGCGAGCGGGGGCGTTACATCTCGCGCCATCATGATCGCGGCGAGCGTTTGCACCTCGGTCTGTATACCCAGCTGGTCGTGCTGTTCATCGATCGTATCGGCAGCGAAGCCTGGAAGATGGTAGGGTTTCTCTGCCATGGCGGATACCGAGTCCATGCCTTCCAGCAAGCGTTGCGCTACTGCGCGAACTTGGGGGTTTCTGGAACGCTCGTTCAGGATAGCAAGGGAGCGTGTCGCATCGAGCGTTGTGAGGAACCATGAGAAATTGCGCACGACCGAGTGGTTTGCATCGTATGCAGCTTCGATGATTCGATCAACGACTACATCGATTCCGGGCGTTTCGGCAAGTAGTGGTGCCGCGAGGGCAGCAGCCCTGGGGGTGGCTAGCGCACAGAATACATCGTACATCGGCACTTCCGCCCGGTTGTGGTCAGCCGCGAGTAAGCAGACATCACTGATGACTTCGGGAACGTGGACAATCCGCAAGGCACGCAGCACACCGCGAGTTATCCAATGATCATCATTGCGCAACGCAGCTCTAAAAAGTGGCGACACTTTGGGAGAATTCGGATTCAACATCGCAACACCAGCAAAACTGACGCTAGTGGTCGGATCCACTGCAGCCTTTTCAGCAAGGGCGGGGAGATACGACGCATTCGCTTGTTGCGCTGCCGCAAGACTCCAGAATCTTGCGAATTCTGCTGGCTCGGCATCCGGCATTATGTCACGCAGGGCGATATCGCGCGTCTGCGGACTCTCGGGATCACATTGGATTAGGGCCACACGCAGCCAGCTGCGTGCTTCAGCATCCGAGTCGGAAGGCGACTCATTTGGAGACAATAATCTTGGCCCGTTGGATCCACGACGCGCCAGCTCTTTCCGTAACCCGGCCGAGATCGGCTCGCGCTTGCTCTTGGCTCGATCAATAAGCCTATTGAGCGCCACCTGTCTGCGATTGTCGGGGCCGGAGATCAGCACGCCGATCTCCGTATTGATGTCCGGATCATACTGGTCCGACACCTCGAGTATCGATGGCAAAAGCTTTTCAAGCGGCTCTAGATCTCCCATTCGCAAGTCGAGCCATTTAAAATTAATAAACAACCCCTGCGCCATGTTGTGGTCACCGGGACTGGCATCGCCGATGAGGACAGGGAAAACGGGTTTGTTCAATTTTAGCGCCCGCTCGACAAGCCGTAGGTGGTTCTTACCCCAGCCCTCGCTACCGAGAAATGCAATCACTGTTGCGGCATCGTCTAGGTTTCCGGTGTCGTCGACAGGCTCCCCATACTGCGTATCGCGCGCAAAGAAATGTGTCTGCACCCTATGGTTGGTGAGCCATTGTGCGACTGGTTCTACAATTGCCTTCTCTCGCTCGTTATAAGCGAGAAAGGCATCGATAGCTCGATGCATATTCGGTCCGCCAAAAATTTGAAACTTAATGCTAAACGACGCAGAAAAGAAAATACATGCAGTAAGTTAGCTTTTCCGCACTGTGGAACAGCCCGAGGCGACGGGTCGTCCGCAACATGTTGAGATACGCGCCCACTGTACTACGCGCTTTGTGCACTTTTATCCCATCATCATGCGTTATACGGACAGCGTGCGCATTCAGATAGATTTACCATACGCTGGTAGAAATCCTGACCTATGTTCTGAGTGCAGACGAATGGTGACGCACTAAATTCAATTAACCCCAAGGCAAACATCTTAGATTGCTCAATCATGTAAAAAAGCTCGCCGAAGCGAGATTTTTTAAACCACAAAGCAGAGCTTCCAGCAGCAGGCCTCACTCCTACTCCATTGCAAATAAACCATTAAAAACCATTTAATTCAATAAAATAAAAACAAACAAATTGGGAGTATCATGATCAGAATCCGCCATTATGTGCTGCGGAATCAACTACCTTCACCACTGATTTTGTTGGAACTGACTTGCGACGAAGCTGTCCATATCCAAGGGTACTATCATCTTGCGACTTCTATATCTCAGCATCCGGTGTTGCTTGATCGGAAGCGGTGCTGTCTGGTGGTGCACTCTTCTGACCTTGCCATATATGAGGTGGTACAGGCATGCGATAGTGGCGGCAGGCCATAAGAAAAATTGGCGTCAGGTGATTTCGAACGGCACTTATTCGCTCATCCAGCGGATGCTCTTTCATCACACGGTTCAATAGGCTAAAAACTGCATCTAGCGAATCGTTGAGTGGCAAGCCAGGCACCGACAATCCGTGGTCCCGATCCCCCCCCCAGAAAACGTCATCCGTTCGTCCGTCTGGAATCCAAATTTGGTGAGTCATGTGTGGAGCGTGCTCTAACAACGTGCGGCGCAAATGCTCTGCTCGCTCCTGATCGCCTATCATAGCCAGCCAAGCAAGCACGAAGGTGTAAAGAATCCCCGCACGCGTATGCTCTTCGAAGTATGCATCGCTGCGGTCCCTCGGATGGGAGAGGACATCACGATATTCTGTCGTCGGAGTCGGATAATGACACCGAGCACTCAACCCATAACAGAGATGGTCGGACATGCTGCGGATATAGTCAGCGACATTAGATAGGCGGCCACGCAAAGTTGCGAGACGCATAAAAAGAGCTAGTTCGATCGTGAAATCGTCACGAACGGGAACGGCAAGCGCCGGATTCGCATTCAGCATACCAATCGCTATGTTGAGCACCTTGTCCGCCCTTTCATTCATTGCTTGTGCGAATGACTCCTCCTGCCCGCCACCCATAGCGTCCAGCCAAAGCCCATGAAGTGACAATCTCCCTAATATCTCGAATAGCGAGATGTTAATATCTACTGCGTTGCGTGAATTTACGGCCATTGAAAGCGCATAGAGCTTATCGGCGAAAGGGCCAATCTTCTCGACAAGTAGAAGGTGAGCGATGATAAAGTGCAGCTTCAAAACTTGATCAAAATGAGCTAGCCGCTCGTGTTGCGTCGTTCCCTTACGCAGACGGGCCATATCACAGTAAGGCCAACTACGTAGAAGTACTAGTTCTGATGCTCGATATGCGGCCTCAAGATTATCTGCATCGCGAGCCCAGACAAAAAGTATCCAAAGGCACAGGTAGGCCTTGCGTAGCTGACGCGTACGCTCTGTCTGATTCTTCGTCTCAGTGAAAATGACATTGAGTAAGTGACGGAAATGCCGATAAGCGACCTCGGGCTGATCAAGCATCGCTAGCGCTTTATGAAATAGCCCTCGATTCTCGCTCTCAATTAACTCAGCACGCAACATACCGCTTAGGATCAGATCTGAGAGACGATCCCCGTTCCATTCGGCAAAGTGAATGTTGGCTTTCTCGTTCACTCGACAGTAACCGCTCCACTGGGCCCGGACATCCTCACGCATCTCGCCGCCCATGCAAACGCATATAATGATGGGCAGATCCGCAAAATGGGGCGGGATGCGGTTCGGGATATAGTCATCCAAAACCTCATTCAGCGACGGACGCACGGCCTGCTGGCCGGTATCCCAATGCTCTCGTGTTAAATCCCCGGACTTGATCGTGAATAGGAACAGACTCCGAGTACCATCACGATCACGATCAGGGCCGACTGCCGCTACGTCGACACCAGCTTGCCTTGTGCCACGACGAGGACGAGTTAAAACTTCGAAACCATTCTCAGCCAAAAGATCAGGAAGAATAGCGTCAAGTTCGTCACGCTCGCGTAGCGAGCGCAGATAGTGCATAACGACGAGTTTCATCTCTTTCCTCGCTGCTCAAGCTTGAAGTGGAGGAGCATATGCTCAAGTCCAACTGGGTCAACAATATCGAGTATGGGGTACTCTGATGAGATCGAAAATGAATGCATCGCAGTCTCGGTGAGATGTGTGCCCCCCTGTCCGGTGTGGATCGGCGTCAATGACGATCTGCCATACAGGATGTATTGTTTGGGGAAGATGTCCTCAAAAACAGATTTCCGGCGCCCTTGCTCAATGCCCCGTTCCATCTGCTCGTGCCATTGGATATGTGCCGTCTCACGCTGCATTTCACTAGGGTGCAACTCGACTAAACGCTCAATACCTTCCATCGCATCCTGAAATGCTAACTTTCGTGTGAGTAATCCAGCAAGGTCCGGAATGCTTTCGGCGTAACACTCAAGGTAGTCCTTCAACTTGCCCCCATAGCTCACGAGCAAGGGGTGATAGATCAGATCGAGGACATCATTTTTGATATCTGACGACCCGTCGCGAAGCACTGCTAACGGTATGACCGCTGCAACCACTGGATCAATGAAGAACCACCCGACGGCCTTGCGACAAAGGTATAGTTGCTCCGATGGCTCCACTGGAAGGGATGACGCGGAGATTGAGAAGGGAGGATCGTCATTCCCGACACCGCAAACTTCGCTAGCCACGCATTTGTGGGTATGCATGCTCCCGTTCAGTAGCCAGTACACAACAGCGTTCCCCAATACCTCAGAGCCGGCATTTTGCAACGCGTGGTAGGTGCCCTCGAACGCGTCTAACGTAATCCGACCTCCTGAGCGTTCAAATAACTCAGTAAGCAGACAAATCACTTTTTCAGCATGCCCATCACTCACGAGTTGATATGCTGCATGGCTGAGATGTGAAATCGTTCCTACATTATCTGAGTCAACATCCGCAGCGGCATCAAGGCATAGATTTATAGCATTTTCTGTGAGACCAACCCGGTGAAGCCACAACAGGTCCACTGCCAAGTGGATCGAGAAGGGACTCCTCGTCTGAAGGATCCGGTCAAGTTGTTCATCAAAACCGACCGGTGCAACTATTTTTCGCTGTGCAGCAGCCCGATAGCCCGCTTCCAAGGACCTGAGTGCGATGTCTTCATCATCGCTGGACGCTGCCTGGAGCAGGATGTCGAGCACCTCACCGTAGCGTTCACCAAGTTCCATGGCCCCCAAAGCCGAGAGGGCTGCAAGCTTAGCCTCCCGCTCCTGAGCCTGCGCAAAGATGATGCCTTTTTCTATTTCGGCGTTCATTACGAGAACCGTGAATAGTTGACGCAGAGCTAAGTTATCGCCAGCATGCACCGCTTCGTAGACCTTGGAAGATCTGATTGGATTCTTTTTCGTCCATTCCCCAAATGCAGTACTCGGGGCCCCTGCCGCCAGATCATTACCACCTGCATCAAGCAGACGCGTGATAAAATCAAGGAGAACATCCTGATCTAGGTTCAAATGGGGTATCAGATCGCATAGAAAATGCTGGACAAGGAAGAAACGTGGTCCCTTCAACTCCGACAGCGCTTCTTCGATATGAAGGTCAATCGGTGGCGCATCAGTAGCGTTCAATATAGTTGCAAGCGTCTCGATCAATGCAGAATGGCTCTCATCCAAGCGCCGATACCCTCCGTCCGCAACTGTCTGAACTAAGCCGCGAGTGCGGAGCTGCGTAGCCAGTTTTACTTTATCTATCGGTATCTCCTTTGTTGCCATTAGTATGCCTTTTGAATTCGTTATTCCGGAAGCTTTTGCAAAATTCTTAAAGTTGATGAAATTGACGGGCACACCCCAGCCTATTACCAATAACAAAAAAAATTCCATTAAATTCAATTCATTGCTGATTTATCTCTAATGAGCACCATCAAAATGCCATATCCTCCAAACTACTTGAAATAGCATTTTTTGTACTTGATCCCGCTCCCACTGTGACACGGTTCATTTCACGCAAGATTCATTCGTCTACTTTCATGACACCTGAGGGGCTGCAGATATAATGGCATATGAGTTATTATTTCTGTCGTCGTTAATTCGAATCTTGCAATATCTGCAGATTGTTCCAAAAATCCTCATCAGTACCAAATATGTCAGCAAGAACGCGGGCTTCATCACCGCTAAGACGACGCATACCGCAGATAATATCTTTAACATCTTGTCGAGAAATACCCATAGCTTCCGCTAATTCATCACCAGACATGTTCAGCGGTTTTAAAAATTCCTCTGTCAGAATTTCTCCCACTGTCACAGGCCCGGCGGTATCTGCTTTTGTGTAGTATGCAAGAATCTCTGAACGCCCCTGCTCATATGTCAGCTCACCTAAAATAATACGTGCTTTAACGGACTCGTAGAGCGGCGTGCCAGTGGGGTCCTTTCCTTCAAGCCTCAGGGAAGCCTCTGCTTTGCGGAAGCCCTCAATGCGTAACCGTGAATCGGGAGTCCTGGACATAGTTTTTCCTTTGAGTTGCAGAAGTAAAGTTCGCTCAGTGAAAGCGTCAGCTCGCGCTCCCCCGTAAACTGACGCGTTTGATTCAAGATTTATTATTGCCGGATAAGTTATCTCCGGCAAAATCATCATGTTCGCGGTTATCCCGACGAGTAGCCGTTTGTTTACGTATCTGAGTCGCCAACTCTCCTCCAAAAGTCTGTTGGGCTCGGGAAGAATTACTACTTCGCTTCATTCTCTGGTACTCAGCAGCTCCGTTAGACATACTGCTTCCCATATGGCTTGCCATGCGGCCAGCACGCGAGAAGGATGCAGCAAAACCTTCGCTTCCCCCACTGGAGCTACCTTTACCGGATGGTTGCTCTCGCGACGTGTCTACAGAACCGGTATCTTCACCACCACCAATTACGCCCCCGGAACCCGCCTCTTCGGCCATGGCAGCTTCTGCAGACTCGAACGCTGCCTTTAATGCAGAGGCTCCGCCCCTGACCTGAGCTGATGCCCCCATTGCCATTGCTCCAGCACCGCTGATGGCAGTAGCGGCAGCGCCGGTAATCATACCCGCCCCAAACCCACCAATCCCTTGTAAAGAAGCCCCTCCAACAACACCTGATAACAACAGTGGTAGCTTATTCGTTAATACTAATAGGATAATTGACGCCAGAAGCAAAACGATAAGACTATTAAGATCAGGAACATCATCTTTAATAAGAGAAAAATATTGATCTATAAATGATTGTCCAATCCCAATAATTAATGTCATCGTGAATAATTGAATGCCAATCGATAAAACAGTTCGTAAGTAATTAACTGCTATATCAGAGGTCCATCTCGAACCACCAAATCCAAGCAAAATAACTCCTGCAAAACATAATACCCATGCAGAAACCAATATGATTAGCATATTTATCGCTATAAGGGACATCACTACCAAAACGATTATCGCGACTGTTATCATAATGGTGGAGATCATTGGCGACCAAACTGATGCGGCTGAACTGACTTTTGTTAATATCGCAAACGCCATATCAACTATGCTTGAGGGTGAAATACCAGTACTTATTCCTAAAGCGTTTGCTGCAAGTTGTCTCATTGAGTTAATTATTGATTGCGATATGGCTGGGCCGTTGATTAAAAGATAATAAAAAAAACCAATGACAGCCAAAAAGCGAACTATTTCTGCAAGTACGCCTGTCAATCCTTCCCCTTGCATCGCCATCATTCCAAATGTCCAAACCATACTTATTAATGCCAGTGCCCAGAAGAGCCAATTTGCATAGTCTGCAATTACTGTTGTCCATGTACTGGCTACTTGTTGAAACTTATCTAATAAAGAATCAAGTAACCCGCTACTATCTAATTGACCAGCATAGGCATTTACAGAAAAGAAAACTATGACACCTAAAAAAGTGAGCTTGCTTAGTATTTTCATAATTACCATTCTCGTTTGGGGCTTGGGTTGTTATTACTACGTAGAGCACATTTGTCGTATTTATGTTCATCAAATTTATTATTTGGCGTTGATAAACAATCTTTATCATTTTTATCGCAAGAACATAGGGCCAATAAACTGATTAAAATAAATACAATCAGAGGATTATGTTTCATTATGCTTTTCCTCACCAAATTCGCTTCGGGCTTGGTGTGTTCTGTCCAGCTAATACTTTCTCATCAGCAGCTATTTGTTGAGCTTCTTTATCGGCTTGAGCCTGCGCCAGTGTTGCCGCAGCGTTTTGTTGAGCTACCAGAAGCGAGCGGATCTGCAGCAACTGGTTCGTTTGAGCACTGGCAAGCTGGTTAGCGGCCTGAATAGCCTCCATTTGCCCTTGTGCGCCGCTTGCCTGAGTTTGTAATTCAGCAAGATTATCAGCATCGCTCTGCAGGGTGTTCTGCTGTTCGTCAATTACCTTAAATACTGCGTCATTGGCCTTTTTCCGCGCCCCAGAGCTGTTCTGTTCAGCTTCACGCAGTGCACTAATTTCAGACGCGGTACATTCAACATTGCTGTTAAAGCAAGGTGATGTCCTGTAGTAGTTAACATCCTGATATCGTTTCAGGTACGCATCGAGACTCCCGGCCTGATTCTTGTAGTAATTAAGGGTATCCTGCACCTGCAACAATTTATTAATTGTTGAATTTGCCTGGTCCCAGATATAGGCCGCAGGAGCTACGGTGTTCTGCAGCATGTTTTCATACTGCTGCAGCTGCGTCTGGTACTGCTGGATTTGTTTAGTCACAGCCTGAACGTTGTTAACTGCGCTGATTGTGGTCTGAACCACATTAGTGCCATCAATAACGGGAATCCCGGCCTTCACCGGTAATGCCATGACGGACGCCACGAAAGGAACTATTAAAGCTTTTTTAGCGGCTAAAATCCCTCTTTGTAATGAAACCACTCGGAACATTAAATTCATTTTCTCACCTCTTTTTCATCAGTTCAGTAATATTTAACACACTTTCTGTTAACAGACGCAGGTATATAGGAAACCACACATTTATTTATCCAAGATTTTATCCATAATGTTCCTTAGTTCTTGCCGAGTTGATTCTATTTTCGCAAGCAAGGTTCTTATCAGTGTGGGTGAAAAATCAACTGTTCGAGGATCATTTGCGAGCCATAATTTAAGTAATCCGCCAAGTCTTCCAAGATCAGCATTTACTCGGCTAAGTTCATTAACCTGTTTTATATCTACGATAGAATCAACCTGATAACCCATTGCAACTCTACGGACAAAACAGGCAACACTTAATCCAGATGCTTCTGCATTTTCTTGGATGAGAATTTTTTCTTCGGGTAAACAATAAACTTTTATTGGCGTACTATTTTTTCTAGTCTGAGTAACTTTCATATAGCTCTCCATACAGGCGGTAGCCTGTCAGCCTCGCAGAGCAGGACGCCCTTGAGCCGCGATGCGGCGAACAGGAAGCGGTAAAGTTGGAACACCGTAGCGGTGGGCCTACTTTACATGTCCTGCCCTGCAGTTGCCGTTGTATATCTGTGCACGACAATGTGTATTTCAGTGTACAGGATGTGTTTTCTTAGCGTATTAATATAGGATTACTCGTGTAAAGATCTGCAGCAAATGTGTTTTTTGCAAGGAAACTATATTTCTCCCTTTTGAAAATGACCTTTAGTATTTATAAATAGGCGTCCACCAACTGTATTTATGTTTCGATATATTGTAAGAAGTCTTTTATTTTCTCATGCACTTTTTTACTTACCTTGTCAGAGCATGTGCATTGCAGATTTTAGCGGCTAAAATCTGCCTCCCTATGCCTAAAGCTAGGGGCGTACCTCATATGTCATAAAATCTACCTCAAGTGTCAATATACCAAACGTGTAAGTAATCTCTTCTTCTGGCGTACAACCATCGGCCTTTGGCCGATTGTAGATTTGAAAGCGCCTGCTCAGGCAGGTGATTTCAAAGCCTAGATATACTGATTGATCCTGAATAACCTGCAAAGGAGTTAAAAAATCAGGCCTCTGTAGCACACTGGCGGGCCGTTACAGCACATCGCCGGGCCGTAACGACACGCTACCGGGCCGTTGTAGCTCGTTTTATCCTAGAATTTTGTATCTCAATGCCAATCGCTAGAAATTGTTTGCTATCTTCTTTTAATCTCCGCCGATAGTTACGTAATGTCATATTATTAGTACCTTCACCACTGACAGCTAAAATTAATGTATCAATATGCCAGCCGCCTTTAGGATCGTGCTTATGTGTTAATATATGACGTGCAACTGCTTGGCTAATACCATGCTGGAGACGAGCAATAGGACCAGGATCATGATGAAAATGCAAATCTAGCTTCAACAACATTACCAATGCAACACCCAAACGTACTCTCCATAGGTTACGTTCACCACCAGTTAGAGGATTACGCCTAGTCATTGGTGAGGGTACGACATGGTCAATTAAACCGCCTAGAATGCAATAACCGTTTTTTTCTAAATCTGGTGTTACTATTTCAACAGTTGCCACACGTAGATCAACGAGTAGTTTTTTAATTCGATCATAACTGTATTGTGCATCGGATAGAGTTCGGCGTACTTTCGCTGGATCTACTAATAACTCGATTCCTCCATCAGAAATTTCTCGACGTTTCTCGGCCACATAGAGCATTGTTTCCACAATATCCGCATGACGTTGTCCTAGTCTTCCGGTAACTCGACAACGACCAAAACTAGTCTCCATCCACTGCCCCTTCAGCGCCAAGGGACGTTGACTTGGTTGGTACAGAATGACTCTAGACTGCAGAGCTGTACTAGTAGGTGTAACTTTATTACCAGTTATCATTTTCTGCACCACTCAATGAAGACATACATTCTTTTGCTATTTGTTTTTTATTCTTCGATTTGAGTTGCGTTATCCTTAATACTCCCCCCTCATGTCTCTGTAACCAACGATCTGGCGTACGTTCTCCATAATTTGCTTTATTAATTCCAAATCTAACAAATTGACCTCGAACATCATCAGAAATACCATGCGTCTTCGCTTCTAAGGCGGTCATGCCCGCCAGATAAGATTGCCACCGTATATTATCAACCAGGACGCTACTACCCCTGCTTGCTTGCTGTATATCACCAACACCCATCGTGGCAGCGCCTTTGTTTGAATGGTGTAGAAATATAATCGAACATCCTGTATCAGCAGCAATACCTTCTAACTTTCCAATGACTTTGGACATTGCTGCGCTATTATTCTCATCCTCCTGGTGGAAACGGCGAAGAGTATCCAAAATTATTAAACGTCTACCTTTTGAAACTTCATTGATCAAGTTGCTCCAATCCGGCAAGAAAATATTTGGACACTTCCCTACCAAAGGTTCGACCAGTAGCTTATCAGCTACAATCTGCTGCTGACGTGCTGTTAGATATTTTCCCAAAGCATATAAACGATGGTGAACGATGGTTTCAGAGTCCTCCACAGGTAAATATGCCACCAACCCAGTCGGATATTCACCAAAGTTTAAAAGATCTACACCACAAGTAATCTGCACAGCCAATTGTAATGCCAGCATTGACTTTCCAACGCCTCCCGGAGAAACAATCGCTCCGATAGTACCAATAGCCAAATTAGGCAAGACGTAATCAATTGGTTGCGGCTTAGCTTCAAATGCTTCAATTATGTTCAATGACATTGCTGTTACCTACCTAAAACAACACCGGGTCTGGCCGCTTTAAACATTGCTGATTTACGATCCGCAATCCACTGTTCTACTTCGGATAACTGCCATGCAACATTTCGGCTAGTAAGTGCTATACGGCGAGGAAACTCGCCTCGCTGTTCAAGGTTATAAATAGTTCGGGCTGACAATGGGATCATTTCCAGAAGTGTTTTTCTGTTAATGAGCGTGCTATGTGCCTTTGTTTGCATCTGCCTTCCTCCTGTTTCCAATCAGGCCTATACAATGCCAAGCATTACCACTTGCTAAAACCTATTCATTGGCTAAAATGGTTGACATGAAAATTACTATTTGGGAAGGCTGTGACCTCACAGTTGCAGCTGCAATTAAATTATTTGTAGAGCATAGTTCTCCGTACTCCATATTTTCACGGAGGTATCCAATACTGCGTCTCATACAGGAAGTTATTGATCCAGCAGTAACTGCTTATGTAAATTCCCTGCCACCAAGTCATAAAGACTACATTTCTGGAGCAAATCTAGGTTTTAGTGAAGTACTTAAAAAAGTGGGTTTAAACGTCGTAGTACAGGCACAAAGACTTCTTTTGCGTAATTTCGTTCTGACTTTAGATCAACAAACTTCTCTTGATAAATGCTTTACCGCTACGATTGAGTCTCTTATTGAATTAGTCAGTGAGTGCGCATCCAAGCGGCCGAAGAAATCCTCTCCTGCAAAAGGAGTAACTATAAATTCACAGCGTAAACTCGGTTTTTGCGAGTTCTGCGATAACCAGACTGAATACTCTCACTTTATTAGTGAAATATCAGAATATGCTGCTAGCGATATTGAGTTTACCGATCATGAAAAATTGGTCCTTAGCCATCGATATTGCTCGAACCATAGGCCTAGACTGACCGATAGTCAATGGAATCCCAAGTACAGACAAGGAAAGCGTTCTTCCGAACAGTTTAATAAAGAACTAATAAGGCTGAGACGGCAATGCGCTAAACCATGCAAGACTAACGCCAATTCCGGAGATATGTTAATTGATTACTACTTTTCTCATTGGATGCTTAGTCAAACTTTTACCCCAGCAGATATTTCAGAAATCCGTAATATTGCACGACGTATGACTGATTCTAAGCTCTCTGATATTAAGAAAAAGATCCTCGCTTTAAAACATCAGGGACTTAATCAATCTGAAATTGCAGATATTCTCACAAAGATTCATCGCATACCTATGACACGCCAAGCAGTATCCAAGGCTTTAGTATCTGTTCGTGAAGAATTTTATATTTAAAATTCCTAATGGATTAATTTATACTCAAAAAACAATCTCAAGTAGAAATATATTTTTGAATTTACTTTCAACCAATACAAAGGCGGCCGATAACTTATTTATCACATCCATCTAATTAACATTGCATCGAATTACATTCAATTTATTTTAATAAAAACTCCAAAAAAAACACCATACACGAGTAACCAACAATCGTAATCGATGAATATTCATCATCGAATGGGATATAATTTTTAACTTGGAGAAAGCGCCTTTCTTATTTCAATTAAGCGTTGAAGAAGCTCATCAAAAGTAATGACCACGACTTCAGAAAATGCGTTCCGAACCAATTCAAATGATTTCTTATGCTCATTTTCAGTGGGTGATGCGCCAGCTATAATTATACAGCGTATAGCAAAGCCATGGATATTATTCAGATTAGCATCCATTTTCAGGACAGGAAGTGTCATCTGTAGTTTAAATCGCTGATCGAGTAATTGAGTAAGTGCTCCACTCAACTCTCCGGAAGCAGCATAGACATCACCACCTCGATAGGGTTTCTTACTCAAAAGCTCCGTTTCAGGTCTTTTAATTTCTACCAGAGCAAGGTTACCCGAGGCAGCTGACGCATAAACAAAATCGGTATATTTTCCCTCGCGCCCATTCAACTTTTTTCCTCCAGCATATGCTTGTCCTTGGACCAAAAAAACTGGAATAGCAAAGGCAAGGCTCAGAATAAATGGATTGTCCATAAAAAAGTTTTGCCATTTACTTTCAGTAAGCTTACAACCAAGCATTTCACTGTAACGAGCTATCAGCTGGTCGAGAGTGACAAGCTCAATATCACTTCTCAGTGCTAGCAAAGAGCGAGATTCAGTTTTAGCTAAGGCCTTAACATTATCTTTCACCAGTTGAACAACGGCACGTCTATCTTGAGGCCCTAGTGCTGTATTATCACGTCCACCATTTGTTTTCTCAGCGATAGTACCTGACCGTAACTTCTTTATTAATGCAGGATATTGCTCGGGATCTGCCGCATGTAAAATGGATTGATAAGTTTGGAATTTTTTTTCACTTCTCGCATCTCTCTGGTATCGGGAAGTAATGGAGTTGAGTTCCCTTCGAAGACGATTAAAACGTTTAATGCCAAGCAAGAAAAATGGTGGGTCTATGATAGCCTTATCACCCCCCTGTATAATCAGAACACTTACATCATCTCTGCTTGTTACAGCATCACAAATGTGCCGATATTCCCAGAGAAGGCCTAAGCCAAATCGATAATCTTTTGCAAAACCATCGGGTAGCTGTTCCAGAAGGCCGACTACGTCATCCTCTGATTCGGGTAAAGGATAAGGCTCAACTATAGATCGGGTGATAACAATGCGTTCAAGTCTGTCATATTTTGGAGAGAGGTACTCATCAGTGTCCTGGCGAACATTAATCGGCCAAATTGTCATTTTATCAGGGCAGATGTTCATTAACAGAGCAATCAGAGAATCAGAGGAGAATTGTTCTGGAGGTACATCTGTAAAAAAAACATCAACCCCCTCTTCCGACTCAGCAGACTGAATAATTAGAAAAGGGCCACCATCTTCACGGTCGCGCTGATTATATGCAGAGGGTCGCAGAGAGGCCAAATCAAACTCCTTAGTTGTATAGAAGGTTACGAATTAATCAGGCAACAATAGTCGTAGGTAATCTGTTGCTCAACAGCAAATTTTAGCGGCTAAAATCATCTTCTGATGTCAGATTAGGCAACCTCCCACATTTAACCAATTGATTTTTAATTAGTTAGCACCCATTCATCAATCATATTCGCCCAATCTTGCAGCATCTCTGATCTCTGCTCGCGGTACTCGGCCTTGTTGTAAACAGCCCGTACCCCTTTCTGTTCATGTGCAAGACACTTCTCAATCCAGTCAGTATTGTACCCGGCCTCATGTAGTAAGGTACTGGCTGTACGCCGTAAGTCATGGGGACCAAACTTATGCAACAACTCCCCTTCTTTCTGAGCCAGGCGATACGTCAGTGTCAACACCCGGTTTAAAGTAGCGCTACTCATTGGCGCATCGGAATCGTACCGCGAAGGAAGGATAAAATCAGAGCTACCGGAAAAGGTTTTGAGAGCAATCATAATATCCATTGCCTGTCTGGAAAGAAAAACCAAATGTGGATTACGTCGTTTCATCCTCTCCTTTGGTATCGTCCATAATGCCTCACTAAAATTGATCTCGTTCCAGGTTGCGTTAGTAAGCTCACTTTTACGTACCATCGTTAACAGCAAAAGTTTAACCGCTGCTCTGATTGATGGCGTCGTTCCTACCCGTTCCATGTAACGATACATCAGACCAATTTCAACTGGCGTCAATGCCCTCTCACGAGGCTCAAATTTCGCTATGCTTGCAGGCCGTACCAGATCAGCGGGATTCTCAACCTTCTGACCGCGCTCAATAGCCCAGCGATAGACTTGCAATACAATCTCTCTGGCGTGCACAGCTGTCGCCGGTGCCCCTCTCTCGACAATGTTATCGGTTAATGCGCGTAAGTCTTCATGTGTAATCTCGGTCAATTTCTGCTGCGCAAATTTTGACTTCAACTCCCTTTGATATACCGAACGCCGCATATCACGCGTCGATTCAGCCATTTGATAGCCGCGTAACCATTTTTCAGCCCATGCACCAAAAGTCTCCGCATCTTTGATACGCGCTTTATCTCTAGCTTTTTCCCTCGCTGGCGATCTTCCACCGGCAACCATTTTTTTAGCTTCATTGAGCCGTTCACGCGCTTCTGCAAGCGTGATCCCTCCCACACCATAGCGGCCAAAAGTAACGGTCTCCTGTCTTCCGTTTATTGAATAGTTATAACGAAATGAGATCGTTCCAGCCGGAGTGACCGCAACATACAGACCATCACGGTCATTAACTTTATAGAGTTTCTCCTTCGGCTTAAGGTGACGCAGCCTGGTGTCAGTCAACATGGTTTATTGTTTTCCTTTATCAAAAAATACCATGTTGTAAAAAATTCAGAAAAGTTATTTAACTATCTGTTTTTAATCGCGTTATAAAAAACAAATACCATAACTCAACCGAAATTTATCACATGGTACTTTTTCAAACCTGAATTCATAACCAGAGAGTACCATCAAAAATTCCATTGAAAAAACCGTGCTTCCCGTTGCTAACAGCTGCCAGAAAGTGCCAGACACAAAAACAAAAAAGCCCGCAGTTACGCGGGCTTAGAGGTACTTTACTGCTTATACGTGCAGGCTGTTGCCAGACGCTAAATCATTCCCACTCGATCGTTGCTGGCGGCTTACCGCTGATGTCATACACCACGCGGGAGATACCGTTCACTTCATTGATAATGCGGTTAGAGACGCGGCCGAGGAAATCATACGGCAGGTGCGCCCAGTGCGCGGTCATGAAGTCGATGGTTTCCACCGCACGCAGGGAAACCACCCAGTCGTATTTACGGCCATCGCCCATCACGCCGACGGAGCGAACCGGCAGGAATACAGTGAACGCCTGGCTCACTTTGTTGTACAGGTCAGCTTTGTGCAGCTCTTCGATGAAGATAGCGTCCGCGCGACGCAGCAGGTCGCAGTACTCTTTCTTCACTTCGCCCAGCACGCGCACGCCGAGGCCCGGGCCCGGGAACGGATGACGGTAGAGCATATCGTACGGCAGACCCAGCTCCAGACCGATCTTGCGCACTTCGTCTTTGAACAGCTCACGCAGCGGCTCAACCAGCCCCATCTTCATCTCTTTCGGCAGGCCGCCCACGTTGTGGTGAGATTTGATGACGTGCGCTTTACCGGTGGCGGAAGCGGCAGATTCGATAACGTCAGGATAGATGGTGCCCTGCGCCAGCCATTTGACGTCGTCCAGCTTCAGCGCTTCTTCGTCGAACACTTCCACGAAGACGCGGCCGATGATCTTACGTTTCGCTTCCGGATCGCTTTCACCTGCCAGCGCGTCGAGGAAGCGCTGCTCGCCTTCCACGTGAACGATGTTCAGGCCAAAGTGGTCGCCAAACATCTCCATCACCTGCTGGGCTTCGTTCAGACGCAGGAGACCGTTATCCACGAATACGCAGGTCAGGTTTTTGCCGATGGCGCGGTGCAGCAGCATCGCGGTCACCGAAGAGTCCACGCCGCCGGAGAGGCCGAGGATTACTTTGTCATCGCCAACCTGCTGGCGAATACGCTCAACGGCGTCGTCGATGATTTTCGCCGGGGTCCACAGCGCTTCGCACTGGCAGATGTCGCGCACGAAGCGCTCCAGCATACGCATACCCTGACGGGTGTGGGTCACTTCCGGGTGGAACTGCACGCCATAGAAGCGTTTTTCTTCGTTGGCCATAATGGCGAAAGGGCAGTTGTCGGTGCTGGCGACGGTGACGAAGTCAGACGGGATGGCGGTGACTTTGTCGCCGTGGCTCATCCACACGTCCAGCAACGGTTTGCCGTCCGCGGTCAGGGAGTCTTCGATACCGCGCACCAGCGCGCTGTCGTTAACCACTTCAACCTGCGCGTAGCCAAACTCACGCTCGTTAGAGCCTTCGACATGGCCGCCCAACTGCATCGCCATGGTCTGCATGCCGTAGCAGACGCCAAATACCGGCACGCCGGCTTCAAACACATACTGCGGCGCGCGCGGGCTGTTCTCTTCGGTGGTGCTTTCCGGGCCGCCGGAAAGAATGATGCCGCTTGGATTAAATTCGCGGATCTGTGCTTCCGTGACATCCCATGCCCACAGCTCACAGTAGACGCCCAGTTCACGCACGCGACGCGCCACCAGCTGAGTATACTGTGACCCGAAGTCGAGAATGAGAATGCGATGTTTATGAATGTTTTCCGTCATTGACGCTAATTCCGAGGCAAGTGAAACAGAGTAAATAAATCGCCCGACGCAAGGTCGGGCGAAGAAATCAGGAGCCCAGGCGGTAGTTCGGGGACTCTTTGGTGATGGTCACGTCGTGAACGTGGCTTTCCTGGATGCCCGCACCGCTGATGCGTACGAATTCAGCTTTGGTACGCAGCAGGTCAATGGTACCACAGCCGGTCAGACCCATACAGGAGCGCAGGCCGCCCATCTGCTGGTGAATGATCTCTTTCAGGCGGCCTTTATAGGCCACGCGGCCTTCGATACCTTCCGGCACCAGTTTGTCAGCGGCGTTATCGCTCTGGAAGTAGCGGTCAGAGGAGCCTTTCGACATCGCGCCGAGGGAACCCATCCCGCGATAGGATTTGTAAGAGCGCCCCTGATAGAGTTCGATTTCGCCCGGGGATTCTTCGGTACCGGCCAGCATGGAGCCGACCATCACTGCCGCCGCACCGGCCGCGATCGCTTTGGCGATGTCGCCGGAGAAACGGATACCGCCGTCGGCGATAACCGGAATTCCGGTGCCTTCCAGCGCTTCCACCGCGTCGGAAACGGCGGTGATCTGCGGTACGCCTACGCCGGTCACGATACGGGTAGTACAGATGGAGCCCGGGCCGATGCCTACTTTCACCGCACTGCAGCCGGCTTCTGCCAGCGCGCGCGCGCCTGCGCCAGTGGCGACGTTGCCGCCGATGATCTGCAGGTCTGGGTATTTCGCACGTGTTTCACGAATACGTTGCAGAACGCCTTCGGAGTGGCCGTGAGAGGAGTCAATCAGCAGGACGTCAACGCCCGCTGCCACCAGCGCGTCAACGCGCTCTTCGTTGCCCGCGCCGGCACCAACCGCAGCGCCTACGCGCAGACGACCCTGTTCATCTTTACAGGCGTTCGGTTTACGTTCCGCTTTCTGGAAGTCTTTTACGGTGATCATCCCGCGCAGGTGGAAGCTCTCATCCACAACCAGCGCTTTCTCAACGCGTTTTTCGTGCATCTTAGCGAAGACCACTTCACGGCTTTCGCCTTCACGCACGGTGACCAGACGCTCTTTCGGGGTCATATAGACGCTGACCGGCTGGTTCAGATCGGTAACGAAACGCACGTCGCGGCCGGTGATGATGCCGACCAGCTCGTTCTCTTCGGTAACCACCGGGTAGCCGGCGAAGCCGTTACGCTCGGTCAGCTCTTTCACTTCACGCAGGGTGGTGGTCGGCAGAACGGTTTGCGGGTCGGTGACCACGCCGGACTCATGTTTCTTCACGCGGCGAACTTCTTCCGCCTGGCGCTCGATGGACATGTTTTTGTGAATAAAGCCGATGCCGCCTTCCTGTGCCAGGGCAATAGCCAGACGCGCTTCCGTTACGGTATCCATGGCTGCGGAGAGCATAGGAATATTCAGACGAATGGTTTTCGTCAGCTGAGTGCTGAGATCGGCTGTATTCGGCAGAACGGTAGAATGAGCGGGAACGAGGAGGACGTCGTCAAACGTCAGGGCTTCTTTAGCGATACGTAGCATGGGCAATATCTCGACCAGGGTGGATAAATATTGCCGTGGCATTATACAGAGCGTAACCGATTGCATCTACCCTTTTTTGCAAATAATACTTGCCATCCCCTCTGAGCGCGTTACTATCGACTGAATAACCTGCTGATTTAAAGTTTGATCTTGCTCACATGTTACCCTCTCAATCCCCCGCAATTTTTACCGTAAGCCGCCTCAATCAGACGGTGCGTCTGCTGCTTGAGCGCGAAATGGGCCAGGTTTGGATCAGCGGCGAGATCTCTAACTTCAGCCAGCCTTCTTCCGGCCACTGGTACTTCACCTTAAAAGACGATAACGCCCAGGTGCGCTGCGCGATGTTCCGCAACAGCAACCGCCGGGTCACGTTCCGCCCGCAGCACGGGCAGCAGGTGCTGGTTCGCGCCAACATCACCCTGTATGAGCCGCGCGGCGACTACCAGATTATCGTTGAAAGCATGCAGCCCGCCGGCGAAGGGTTGCTGCAGCAGAAGTATGAGCAGCTGAAAACGCAGTTAACCGCGGAAGGGCTGTTCGATCAAAAACATAAGCAGGCGCTCCCCTCCCCCGCCCGCTGCGTCGGGGTCATCACCTCGAAAACCGGTGCCGCGTTGCACGATATTCTCCATGTCCTCAGGCGCCGTGACCCCGGGCTGCCGGTGATCGTCTACCCGACCGCGGTCCAGGGTGACGATGCTCCCGGGCAGATTGTGCGCGCCATCGCGCTGGCGAACGCGCGCCGGGAGTGTGACGTGCTGATTGTCGGACGCGGCGGCGGTTCGCTGGAGGATCTGTGGAGTTTTAACGATGAGCGGGTGGCGCGAGCTATCTTCGCCAGCCAGATCCCTATCGTCAGCGCCGTTGGCCATGAAACCGACGTCACTATCGCTGATTTTGTTGCCGACCTGCGCGCGCCGACCCCTTCTGCCGCCGCAGAGATCGTCAGCCGCAATCAGCAGGAGCTGCTGCGCCAGCTGCAGGCCGGGCAGCAGCGGCTGGAGATGGCAATGGACTATTTCCTCGCCAGTCGCCAGCGCCGATTTACCCAGTTGTTCCATCGTCTGCAGCAGCAGCACCCGCAGCTGCGGCTGGCCCGCCAGCAGACCGCTCTGGAACGCCTGCGCCAGCGGATGCGCATCGCCGTGGAATCGCAGTTG
The DNA here is from genome assembly GCF_040065235.1 of Klebsiella sp. GB_Kp047. NCBI lineage: Bacteria > Pseudomonadati > Pseudomonadota > Gammaproteobacteria > Enterobacterales > Enterobacteriaceae > Klebsiella > Klebsiella sp. GB_Kp047. The sequence goes on from NZ_JBEAJG010000006.1 coordinate 95,577, forward strand.
AAACGCGCCGATCAGCGGCAAAAGCGTACTGTTCAGCGCCTGAATCACTACAACCCGCAGCCGCGCATCCACCGGGCGCAATCGCGCCTCCAGCAGCTGGAATACCGGCTGGCGGAAACGATGCGTGGCCGCCTCAGCGAGCGACGTGAACGGTTTGGTCACGCGGTGACCCATCTGGAGGCGGTGAGTCCCTTAGCCACCCTGGCGCGCGGCTATAGCGTCACTTCGGTGAGCGACGGCACGGTACTGAAGCAGACAAAACAGGTCAAAACCGGCGATCTGCTCACCACCCGCCTGAAAGACGGCTGGGTCGAAAGCGAAGTGAGGCAGATTGCGCCGGTGAAAAAAACGCGGGCCAGAAAGCCATCGCCGCCTAAACCAGAGGAATAAACTCCACCCGTTTTTTCGAGATCAGGCCATGCCCGTGCTGGCAAAAGTAATCCACCGCGCCGCACGCTTTCAGCACCTCCAGCGGCTGGTGGCATTCCGGGCAGCGCGCCTCAAGGGCAAATACCCTTTCGCACTGAGCGCAATGCGCGCTGCTGCCTTTGACATCTAACGGCGCGTGGCACAGAGGGCAATCAAGTTCCATAACCATTCCTTTCAACGTTTATCTGCATCTATTTTACCATGTTCCGGGTTTAATGAGGGCCGCGTAATTGCTGCTGTAACCTGAGCAGCCACTCCACTTCCTCAAGCCGACGCCGCGTCAGCCCGGCCACGCTTTCGGGCGCCCGGGTAAACACATTCTCCGCGCCAAGGATCTGCTCATCGAGACAGTGCGCATAGATCGCTCCGGGCCGGGTCCAGCGCTGGATCCCCGGCAGCGCTCTGCTGCTATCCAGATCATAGCCCTGGCAGCTATCAATACGGTATCCCAGGCGGCGCAGCGCCGGTAAAAAGGCAGTTTCCACCACCGCGCCAAGGCCGATAAAACCAATCTGCATAACAAGTCCACTTTTGAGCCGGTCTGTTCCCGGCGAAGTATCGCGGGATTATGGCGGAAAGTTTTGACTTTTACCGGCGCGGCGGCCACAAAAAACCCGCCGAAGCGGGTTTAATGATTATTTGCTTTTCTTGATGTGCTTGATCAGGCGCTTACGTTTACGCATCTGGTTCGGCGTCAGGGTGTTGCGCTTGTTGGCGAACGGGTTTTCCCCTTCCTTGAACTGGATACGGATTGGCGTGCCCATCACGTCCAGGGATTTACGGAAATAGTTCATCAGGTAGCGCTTGTAGGAATCCGGCAGATCCTTCACCTGGTTACCGTGGATCACCACGATAGGCGGGTTGTAGCCCCCGGCGTGAGCATATTTCAGCTTCACGCGTCGGCCACGAACCAGCGGTGGCTGATGATCTTCCGCCGCCATGTTCATGATCCGGGTCAGCATCGCGGTGCTTACGCGGCGGGTAGCGCTATCGTAGGCTTCACGTACCGATTCAAACAGGTTGCCGACGCCGCTGCCGTGCAGGGCGGAGATGAAGTGCACCCGGGCAAAGTCGATAAAGCCCAGACGATAGTCGAGGGTCTCTTTCACCTGCTCCTTCACTTCCTGGCTCAGACCGTCCCATTTGTTGACGACGATCACCAGGGAGCGACCGCTGTTGAGGATAAAGCCCAGCAGCGACAGATCCTGATCGGAGATGCCTTCACGGGCATCAATCACCAGCAGCACGACGTTGGCGTCTTCAATCGCCTGCAGGGTCTTGATGACCGAGAATTTCTCCACCACGTCAGTAATTTTGCCGCGCTTGCGCACCCCGGCGGTATCGATGAGCACGTATTCGCGCTCGTCACGCTGCATCGGGATGTAAATGCTGTCGCGGGTAGTGCCCGGCATATCGTAAACTACCACGCGATCTTCGCCGAGGATGCGGTTGGTGAGCGTCGATTTACCGACGTTGGGACGTCCGACAATCGCCAGTTTGATCGGCAGATCCTGAGGATTGAAGTCATCTTCAGGCTCTTCTTCCGCTTCACCGTTCTGCTCAGCTTCGAATTTTGCCCAGTATTCGGCGTCTTCATCCACCTCTTCCTGCGGATTAACCTCATCTACCCATGGCAGCAGGGCCTGCTCCAGCAGGCTGGTCACGCCGCGGCCGTGCGAAGCGGCAATAGGATAAATATCGCCCAGGCCAAGCGACCAGAAGTCCGCCATCGCCTGGTCGACGTCGATGCCGTCGGTTTTGTTAGCCACCAGGAAGGTGGGCTTTTCACGAGAGCGCAGGTGTTTAGCGATCGCGATGTCCGCCGGCATCAGGCCCGCGCGCGCATCGACCATAAACAGCACTACATCGGCCTCTTCGATTGCCAGCAGCGACTGCTCCGCCATCCGGGTTTCCACGCCCTCTTCCGTACCATCAATACCACCGGTATCGATACAGATGAATTCGCGGCCTTCGACTTCGGCCCGACCGTACTTACGGTCACGAGTCAGCCCCGGGAAATCCGCAACCAGCGCATCACGAGTGCGCGTCAGGCGGTTAAAGAGCGTGGATTTTCCAACGTTAGGGCGCCCGACAAGCGCGACCACAGGTATCATGTTAAATGCCTCATACAATCACTAAGCAACATCGTCATAACGACGTTTTTAAAAAAGTCAAAACGGCCCCTGTCTGCCAGGGGCCGTTTCTTAATCACTCACGACAGCGGTAATTAACGCGTAATCGCGTACAGCGTACCGTCTTTCGCCTGGATCAGCAGTCGACCATCGGCCACAACCGGGTCGGTCAGGAAGCCGGAGCTGTCCACTTTCTGCTGCGCCACAAAATGGCCATCTTCCGGGTTCACCCAGTGCATATAGCCTTCGCTATCGCCGACCACCAGATTGCCATTATACAACACCGGCGCGGTCAGCAAACGGTGCAGCAGATCGCTTTGTGTCCACAGGGTCACGCCGCCATCGGTAGTCAGCGCCAGCAGGCGGTCATTCTGGTCAACCAGATAGATACGGTTGCCATCGACGATGAAATCATTCACCGAACCCAGCTCGCGTTTCCACATAATCTGGCCGCTACGCAGATCCAGCGCGGTCAGGTTACCGTTATAAGCCAGCGCATAGACAACGCCGTTGACGATAATCGGCGTGGTGTCGACGTCGCTCAGACGGTCGATTTCCGTCGGCCCGGTGGCCGTGGAAATACGCTGCTGCCAAATCATCTGCCCCTGCTGCATCAATACCGCGCTGACGCGGCCATTGTCGCCGCCCACGATCGCCGCGCCGTAGGCGGTGGCCGGAGCGGATTCGCCGCGCAGGGAGAGCGCAGGCATATCCAGGTTCACCGTCCATTTCACGGCGCCATCGGTCTCATTCAGCGCCTGCAGCTGGCCGTTACTGGTGTGGACCAGCACCATGCCATCGCTCACCACCGGGCGCGACAGCGCTTCGCCGGCGACGCGGGTTTGCCAGGCCACGGTACCATCGCTGGTATTCAGCGCATACAGCTGCGCTTTTTCACTGCCGATATAAACATGGCCGCCCGAGACGGTCACACCGCCGGAAAGCAGCGCCGGGGTACGCGAGAACCAGCCATCTTTCTCCGCCAGATTCACCGACCATACCTCTTTACCGTCGTCGGCATTCAGCGCTTTGACGGTGCCTTTACGGTCAGCGGCATAAACCACGCCGTCGGCGAAGGCCGGATGAAGGTTAGAGTAAAATTCGCCGATACCATCGCCAACCGAGGTGCTCCAGGACGTGGACGGCGTAAACTGGTTTTCTACCGTCGGCAGCGGTGACATTTTCACCACATCTTCTTCGCTATTAAACAGCGAACACCCGCTCAGCAAGGTAACGGAAAGCAGCCCTGGCAACAGTAATTTACGCAATTGCATCGAGTCCCTCTCAGATGGACAAATTATTCATTTTCATACGCATCATTTCGCTGAGCGCAGGAGAAGCATCGCTTTTCACGCCAGCTTCCCACGCCGCACGGGCCCCTTGCTTATCGCCTTTGCTCAACAGAATTTCGCCGCGCAAATCAGCCACAATAGCGGTCCAGCCTTCACCTTTAATGCTGTCGAGGGTTTTCAGCGCCGCATCAGCCTGCTTCATCTGCAGTTGAACGCGGGCAAGACGCATACTGATAACCGATTTCAGATTATCATCAGACGCGGCAGCCAGCCCCTGCTGAAGCTGCTTTTCGGCGTTCGGCAGATCGTTCTGTTCAACAAAATGCTGTGCCAGCTCGAGAGAAGCGAAGGCGCCGTAGGTATTTTTATTGTCAGCCGCGAACTTCTCCGCCCCTGACAGCACTTCTGGCGTATTTGATTTCAGCGCGGAAGTCGCCTGTTCGTAAGCCAGCGACGCGTCTCTGGCGGTATCCTGCTGATGGGAGGTCCAGTAGCGCCAGCCAACCAGCGCGCCAATCCCTAAAATCACCCCGACCGCCAGCGCTTTGCCGTTTTCGGCAAAGAAGCGCTTCAGCGCATCGACCTGATCGTTCTCGTTGTTAAAAGTTTCCACGCAGTCCTTCTCCTGACTAATAATTCCCGGGAGATTAACCCAGAAGTGTGCGCAAATGCGCGGCAACGCTCTCCTGCGTTACGGTAGTTTGCTCACCTGAGCGTAAATCCTTCACTACCACGTTTCCGTCAGCGATCTCTGACTCACCCAGCACCAGCGCGACGCGTGCGCCCCACTTATCAGCGCGGGCGAACTGCTTCTTAAAGTTGCCGCCGCCGTGGTTGGTCATCAGTTTCACGCCCGGTAGCGCATCGCGAACCTGCTCAGCCAGACGCATGGCGGCGGACTGAGTATCGGTTCCGGAGGCTACCAGGTATATATCGACAACAGGATCGGCTTTAAATTCCGGATTCACTGCCTGGACCAGTAAAACAAGACGTTCCAGACCCATGGCGAAGCCCACGCCCGGGGTGGCACGACCGCCAAGCTGCTCAACCAGACCGTCGTAACGGCCGCCGGCGCAGACGGTGCCCTGGGAACCGAGACTGGTGGTCACCCACTCAAACACGGTGCGGTTATAGTAGTCGAGACCGCGCACCAGGCGCTGGTTGACGGTATAGCGGATCCCGGCATCGTCAAGCAACGCGCACAGGCCGGCAAAGTGGGCTTTCGACTCTTCGTCGAGATAATCGCCGAGCGCCGGCGCGTCGTTCAGCAGCGCCTGCACGTCCGGGTTTTTGGAGTCCAGCACCCGCAGCGGGTTGGTATACATCCGGCGTTTGCTGTCTTCATCAAGCTTATCGGTAAACTGCTCGAGATAAGCCACCAGCGCGTCGCGGTAGTTGGCGCGGGCTTCCAGCGAACCGATGGAGTTCAGCTCAAGGCTGACGTGATCGGAGATGCCCAGCTCACGCCACCAGCGCGCGGTCAGCATGATCAGCTCCGCATCGATGTCCGGCCCCTGCAGGCCGAAAACTTCGGCGCCGATCTGATGGAACTGGCGGTAACGGCCTTTCTGCGGACGCTCGTGGCGGAACATCGGCCCGACGTACCACAGGCGCTGTTCTTGATTGTACAGCAGACCATGTTCGATGCCGGCTCGTACGCAGCCCGCCGTCCCTTCCGGACGCAGCGTCAGGCTGTCGCCGTTGCGGTCCTCAAAGGTGTACATCTCTTTTTCAACCACGTCGGTCACTTCGCCGATCGCGCGTTTGAATAACGGGGTCTGCTCTACAATCGGCAAACGGATTTCGCTGTAACCGTAGCTACCGAGCACCTGCTTCAGTGAGCCTTCAATGCGCTGCCAGAGAGCGGTTTCGCCCGGCAGATAATCGTTCATGCCACGGATGGCTTGAATGTTCTTTGCCACGTTTATTCTCTTTATATATACAAAAATGAACCCCGGCGCCTCGCGCCCGCAGGTTCAATCATACACGGGAAGCGTATCGCTTCCCAACACGTTATTTTGCTTCAAGCTGTTGAACGTCAATCCGACGGGCTTCATCGAGCATCGAGGCTTTGGCGCGGATCCGCGCTTCAAGCTGGTCGATCATGTCGTTGTTGTCCAGGCGATCTTTACGCACGCCGTCTTCATACAGGCCGCTTTTCTTGTTGCCGCCGGTCACCCCGAGGGTGGAAACCAGCGCTTCGCCCGGGCCGTTCACCACGCAGCCGATGATCGAAACATCCATCGGGGTGATGATATCTTCCAGACGTTGCTCCAGGGCGTTCACCGTGCCGATAACGTCAAACTCCTGACGCGAACAGGTCGGGCAGGCGATGAAGTTAATACCACGGGAACGGATACGCAGCGATTTGAGGATATCGAAGCCAACCTTGATCTCCTCCACTGGATCCGCCGCCAGCGAGACGCGCAGCGTATCGCCGATCCCTTCGGACAACAGCAGCCCAAGACCGATCGCCGATTTCACCGCGCCGCTGCGCGCACCGCCCGCTTCGGTGATCCCGAGGTGCAGCGGCTGATCGATCTGTTTCGCCAGCAGGCGATAAGACTCTACCGCCAGGAAGACGTCAGAGGCTTTAACGCTGACTTTAAACTGATCGAAGTTAAGGCGATCGAGATGATCAACGTGGCGCATAGCGGATTCGAGCAGCGCCTGCGGCGTCGGCTCGCCATATTTTTCCTGCAGATCTTTTTCCAGCGAGCCGGCGTTGACGCCAATGCGGATCGGGATGTTTTTATCGCGTGCGCAATCTACGACCATGCGGATGCGCTCTTCGTTGCCGATGTTGCCTGGGTTGATACGCAGGCAGTCGACGCCATATTCTGCGACTTTCAGCGCAATACGGTAGTCAAAGTGGATATCGGCGACCAGCGGGACGTTGACCTGCTGTTTGATCAGTTTGAACGCCTCGGCGGCGTCCATCGTCGGAACAGAAACGCGGACAATATCCGCGCCTACGCGCTCTAACGCTTTGATTTGATTTACGGTCGCAGCCACATCAGTGGTGCGCGTATTGGTCATTGACTGAACGGCGATGGGAGCCCCATCGCCAATTGGCACATTACCAACGTAAATACGTTTAGATTGTCTACGTTGAATCGGAGCCTGGTTATGCATGAAAAATCTCCCGCGTTACCCGTCTGTTACTGCGCCGGTGATGATTCGGCATTAAGGGTCAGACGCGCAACCTGGTTAGTTCTGATAAAACGACTTAAATCGACAGGCTTGCCCAGATACTGGATCTCTACCGCAGCCGGGGCGCCAATTTTCAGCTTATACGGCGCCTGACCGCTCAGGTTCAGGTTTCCGCCTTTACGCTGCAGGCCGCTGAACAATTTTTTGCCGGTGGCATCGCTCACTTCCAGCCAGCAGTCGGCGGAAAAGTTCATCACCAGATCCTGCGCCGATGCCGCCGGGTTCGTCACGTTCGCCTGATCGGTCGGCAATGGCGTGGCTGGGGTAGCCGGCGCCGTCGGGGCAGCGCCTGCGGTATCGACATTGGCCTGGGAAGGCGCGACAACGGCGTTATTGTCCGCTGGCGTCTGAGCCGGTGCGCTGGTGGTCGGGGCGCTGGCGGTATCGGTTGGCGCGCTGTTCGCAGCGCTATCGGCGGTCGGGGCTGCCGGGGCGCTGGTATCCAGCGGCACGCTCTGGCTACTGGTGTCGCCGCTGTTCAGCTCAGCGGAAGACTGATCGGCCATGGTGGAGATCTCTTCCTGCTGCGCCTTATGGTCTTGCCACCACCAGGCGCCGCTCAGGCCGATAACCACAAACAGCACCAGCCAGGTGAAGCTCATCAGCCAGCCGTCGCGTTTTTTGCGACGTTTACCTAAAGAGAAGCTCTGCATTGGCGCGACTTTCGCCGCACGGATGGGCGCTTGCTTGGCCATCATCGGCAGCAGCTCGTCTTCTGGAATATGTACGAGGCGAGCATAGGAGCGGATGTAACCGCGCAGGAAGGTGGAAGCGAGGTCGGCAGGCGCCTTATCGTCTTCAATATCACGAACCGTGGACACCTTCAGGCATAAGCGTTCTGCCACCGCTTGCTGGCTAAGTCCGAGTTGTTCGCGGGCGTGACGCAGACGCGCGCCCGTGGTGTTTGCTTCTTGATGATCTTGAGTGGCTTCAGTATTCATTCGCTACAACTACTGGTACGTGAAATTTAAAGTTCAGCGCGGGAAAAAGCCGGCGCCGCGAGACATCTGTGGTACGTCAGCCTCACAGTATAGGACTGTCAGCCGCGCGATCACAGAGACGAATCAAAATTGAATGCTAAGCGGTTGTTGTGCCGCTACATACTGCCTCAAAGTCGACAAAAACGCACCGTAATTATTAACCGAATCAGCGTATTTCGCCTGGCTATAGGTCATAAATATGGCCCGTGCCGCCTGCGCTGCACGGGCCATCATTTGTCAGACCGCTTTTACGTCAATCGCTTCGCCCTGCATCCGCTTACGCAGCGTGCGCTTGGTACGGTCGATAACATCGCCCGCCAGCTGACCGCAGGCGGCGTCGATATCGTCGCCGCGCGTTTTACGCACGATGGTCGTAAAGCCGTACTCCATCAGGACTTTGGAGAAACGGTCGATGCGGCTGTTGGAGCTGCGGCCATACGGCGCGCCCGGGAACGGGTTCCATGGGATCAGGTTGATCTTACACGGCGTATCTTTCAGCAACGCCGCCAGTTCGTGGGCGTGCTCGGTGCCGTCGTTGACATGATCCAGCATCACGTACTCGATGGTCACCCGGCCCTGGTTGGCGTTGGACTTCGAAATATAGCCGCGCACCGAGTTGAGGAAGGTCTCGATGTTGTACTTTTTGTTGATCGGGACGATTTCGTCACGAATGGTATCGTTCGGCGCGTGCAGGGAGATCGCCAGCGCGACGTCGATCATATCGCCGAGTTTATCCAGCGCCGGCACCACGCCGGAAGTCGACAGGGTGACGCGACGTTTGGAGAGGCCAAAGCCGAAATCGTCGAGCATGATTTCCATCGCCGGAACGACGTTGTTGAGGTTCAGCAGCGGCTCGCCCATGCCCATCATCACCACGTTGGTGATCGGACGTACGCCGGTGGTCTTCACCGCGCCGACGATTTTCGCCGCGCGCCAGACCTGGCCGATAATTTCGGAAACCCGCAGGTTGCGGTTAAAGCCCTGCTGGGCGGTGGAGCAGAATTTACACTCCAGCGCGCAGCCTACCTGGGAGGAGACGCACAGGGTGGCGCGGTCTTCTTCCGGGATATAGACGGTCTCGACGCGCTGATCGCCAACGGCAATCGCCCATTTGATGGTCCCGTCGGTTGAGCGTTGTTCTTCAACTACTTCCGGGGCGCGGATCTCCGCCACTTCTTTCAGTTTACTGCGCAGGACTTTGTTGATGTCAGTCATCTCATCAAAGTCGTCGCAGCAGTAGTGATACATCCATTTCATCACCTGATCGGCGCGGAAAGGCTTCTCGCCCATGTTTTTGAAAAACTCGCGCATCTGCTGACGGTTTAAATCCAGCAGGTTGATTTTGGCATCTTTGTTCGGCACCGTCAGAGCGGCGGTATCAGGCGTGACAATTTGTTCAGACATAATGTTTTCCGGCCTCGTTATTACACGTTATGGCCCCAGGTGGGTTGAAAAAGAAACGCCCCGGAGAGCGACAGCTCGTCCAGGGGCGCTATATTCTACAAATTCTGGCGCATCATTGCCACGTTTGCACAAAGCAATGATAAAAAATCTGTAACTGACTGCTCAATCCTCTAAGGCTTTTCGATTGTCGCAAGGCGGCAAGCAAGTGACAAATTCGTCGGGAACGAATTTGACCAGCCGTAGGCTGGCCTCCGGTGAGAGGCAGGAGCCTCTCATTAATCCCCGGGAGCATAGATAACTATGTGACCGGGGTGAACGCGCGCAGCCAACGCCGCGACGGTCGAAAAGACGACGAGGATTAGCGAGTGCGCGGGCAAACCTCGCCTTCAGCAAAGAAGAACGCGATTTCGCGAGCAGCGGATTCTACAGAGTCGGAACCGTGGGTGCCGTTCTCGGTGAAGCTGTCAGCGTAGTCAGCGCGCAGGGTACCCGCCAGCGCGTTTGCCGGGTTGGTCGCGCCCAGCAGGTCACGGTGACGCTGAACCGCGTTTTCGCCTTCCAGGACGGAAACCACGATCGGGCCGGAGGTCATGAACTCAACCAGACCGTCGAAGAACGGGCGACCTTCGTGCTCAGCATAGAAACCACGAGCCTGCTCAACGGTCAGGTGCAGCATTTTAGTGCCGACGATTTTGAACCCTGCAGCTTCAAAGCGGGAAAAGATGCTGCCAATAACGTTTTTTGCCACCGCGTTTGGTTTGATGATGGAAAAAGTACGTTCAATAGCCATGATTACCTCTAATTAAATGTTCTGTTGTTGCACATACGATCGTATGGCCTGGCGCGCATTATAATGAGCATCCCCGCCCCTGCCTACGGATGAAGGTAACATTTTGTTAAAATAAGATGAGTATTGAAAATACAAACCGCCAACAACAAATTTACCCTGGTTATTGCAGGGTGAAACGCGCGGCCGCCGTTTGCCCTGCCTCATCCATCACCACCAGCTGCCACTCGCCGGGCTTATCCAGGGTTAGCGTGGTTCTCGCGCCGGCGGCATCTATCGGCTGGCCGTTGATAAACCACCAGCGCCGACCTTCCCCACCGCTGGTTTGCAGGGGCAACATCACCCGCGCCTCGCCCGGCAGACGTTTAATCACCGCCCCCTCGCGGACCCCGGAGAGCACCAGCGGTGCGACATCCTGAGTTTGCAGCGGCGGACATGCCCTTGATGCCGGCCCCAGACGCGCGGCGCGACGCTCACCCGGCGGTAGCCAGGGCTCCAGCGGCAGCGGCCAAACCTCAACCACCGTTTCGCGCGCCCCGGGACAATCCGCCGCCACCCGTTCGCCGTGTTCATTACGCCACACCGGGAAGCGGATCCCGCGCACGCCCTCCTGCCCCGGCAGCAGCAGGGTCGGCGGCTGGCTGTCTTCCAGCAGCCAGCTGGCCAGGCGACGACGGCAGTTGCTGTCGCCCGCCGGCAGCGCCTGGCCGCCGGGCCAGCAGAGCGTCCCGCGGCTGACCGTTGCCGGGCGCGGATCGACCGGCAGGCCGCCGCGGCTCATCGCCGGGCGGGCGAGCAGCAGATTATTGACCTGATTGAGCAACGGCACCGCGCTGGCGAAACCAAACTGCCCCACCACCGGCGTACCGTCCGGACGACCGGTCCAGATACCTATCAGATAACGCGCATTGAGACCCACCGCCCATGCATCGCGATACCCGTAGCTGGTGCCGGTCTTCCAGGCCAGCGGCGCCACTTGCGGGAGTGAGGCATCGGGAACCGGTTGCGCTTCGCCGGCCAGGATGCGCCGGACGATCCACGCCGCCCCCGGGGATAGCAGCGCCCTTTCCACCAGCGGGTCTCCGGGCTTCATGCGCAGCCGCGCCGCCTTCCCGTGGCGGGCAAAGGCGCTGTATGCCGCGACGATATCTTCCAGCCTCGCCCCGGCGCCGCCGAGGATCAACGACAGATTTGGCTCGGCGCCGGCGGGCAGCATCAGGGGCAACCCGGCATTGCGCAAATTCGCCGCGAAACGTTTGGGCCCGTAGGCTTCAAGCACCTGGACCGCCGGCAGATTCAGGGAGCGCACCAGCGCCTCGCTGGCGCTCACCGGGCCGTGAAAGCCGCTGTCAAAGTTACCGGGGCGATAATCGCTAAAGCGCCGCGGCACATCCTGCAATAACGACGACGGATGAATCAGCCCCTCATCCATCGCCAGCGCATAAATGAAGGGTTTCAACACCGACCCCGGCGAACGGACCGCCGACGCCATATCAATGTGGCCAAAGCGGCTGTCGTCCGTAATATCCGCCGAACCCACCCAGCCGCGGACTTTCATATCCGTGTGATCGACCACGACCATCGCCAGCGAACTGCGCGGCGGCAGGCGCGATTTCCAGTTCAGCGCCAGATCCTCAAGCTGCCGCTGGAGTCCGGCATCGAGGGTCGTCACCACCTTTTCATCACCACTGCTCGCCAGCGCCCGACGGGCGAAGAGCGGCGCCAGCTGCGGCATCTGGCGCGGAAACAGCCACACCGGCTCCTCCATCGCCTCCTTTACCGCCTGCTCCGGCCAAACGCCCTGACTGACCATACGCGCAAGCACTTTATCGCGCGCCGCCTGGGCCCGCTGCGGCCAGCGGTCCGGACGTAAACGGCTGGGCGCCTGGGGCAGCACCGCCAGCAGCGCCGCCTCGCCGTAGCTAAGCCTGGCAGGCGGCTTCCCGAGATAGGCCCAGCTGGCCGCGCCGATACCCTGCAGGGTGCCGCCAAACGGCGCGCGGTTCAAATAGAGGGTCAGAATGTCGCTTTTTGACAGATGCCACTCCAGCTGCAGCGCACGCCACAGCTGGCGCAGCTTGCCGCCGAAAGTGCGGGGGTGGGGATCGAGCAGGCGCGCCACCTGCATGGTAAGCGTGCTGCCGCCGGAAATGACCCGCCCGGAGGTGAGATCCTGCCAGGCGGCGCGCACTACAGCGAAGGGATTGACCCCCGGATGGCGCCAGAACCAGCGGTCTTCATACTGGATGAGCGCCTGAAGATAACGCGGCGACACGTCGGCGAGAGTGACCGGATATCGCCAGACGCCCTGCGCGTCGGCAAACCGCCACAGCGGCGTCCCGTCCTCCGCCACCACCACGCGGGCGGGCGTAACGTCCCGCAGCGGCAGCGGCCACAGGCGATCGGCCGCCAGCACCGCCAGCCACAGCAGAAAAATAAACGCCGCCAGCGCGCGCCAGCAGCGTTTTACCCGAGGCAATACGCGCATTTACGGCGTCACGGTGAGCGGGCCGCTGGCCGCTCCGGTCGCCCGCCACTGCGGCACATACATCGATTCCACCTGCGGCTGCGGGACCTGATAAGTGCCCGGCGTCACCGCTCGCGCCAGATAGACCAGCGTCACCGGCTGACCTTCATTGACCGCGACTGCGGCGACGAAGCGGTCATCGCGGAACTCGATATGCTGAATATCCGCCTGCTGCATCTGGTTAAGCAGGTTTTGCACCGCTTCGCCATTCTCCTGCAGGCTGGCGCTGCTGTTGGCCAAATTCTGGTTTTCCAGCTCCAGACCGGCTGGCAACAGATCAACCACCAGCGCGTCAGGCACGTTGCGTCTGGCGGTCACCTCCAGCTTGACGAGTACCAGTTCGCCGCTGCGCAGTGCTGACAGCGATTTCTGCTGCCCCTGGGTATCGAAAATAGTTCGTTCAATCCCCAGGACGTTACCGCCCGGCTGCGGCGCGCTTTGCGGATAGCCGCTGCTGTCGAGGCGCAGCCACAGCGGCTGACTGCCGGTGTTGCTCACCTGCAGTGCCGCCAGCCGATCGCCGTCGAGGTTGCGGGTTTGCGCTTTGTCGCCGGTCAGCGGCTCCGCCTGCAGCGAGGTTTGCGCCTGCCAGCTGCCCGGCAGGTCGGCCAGCGTCCGTCCGGCAAGGAACAGGGCGTTGGTTTCCTGGGTCGACAGCCAGCGCTGGCCATAGGCCTCTTCCGACAGCGTGCTCAAAAGCTGATTTTGCACCTCCGGCAGCAGCTTATTCTCTTCCAGCAGCGCCAGCTTCAGGGCGTCATCGCGAAGCGGGCTACCGTAATCGCCCAGCCAGCGATTCTCATCCTGACGCGGGGTGGCAACCGCCAGCTTCAGCGCGGCGTCGCCGCGCGACGCATCGCCCATGGTTTTCAGCGCGATGCCGAGCTGCAACAGCGGCAAGCCGGAACGCGCCTGGTCGTGACGGCTCCAGATTTCACGCAAGGCGCCGAGGGGGGCTTTTTGCTGACGCGCCAGCACCAGCGCGGCATAGGCCTGAGCGGCAAAGCGGCTGGCCTGGGCGTCGTCGCTGTAGCGCACGGTCATCAGCCCCGGCTCCTGCAGGTAGCGCAGCAGGCGTTCATTGCCTTTATTGATAGCGTTGACCGGCACGCTGTAACCCTGCTCGCCGGCGCGAACGAGGAAATCCATGGCGTAAGCGGTCAGCCAGTACTCTTCCGGCCCCTCTTTATCCCATAGCGCAAAGCCGCCGTTTTCCAGCTGCATCTGCAGCAGGCGCGAGATGCCGACATCGATTGCCGCGCGGCGTTTTTCGTCGCTATCGCCACTGATGCCCAGCGCCTTTAGCTGCGCCGCGCTGGTATACAGGGACGGGAACAGACCGCTGGCGGTCTGCTCAAGGCAGCCGTAAGGATAGGCTTTCAGATCGCGGATATAGCGCGCGAGATTCAGCGGCGGCTTGCCGCTGAGCAGCAGCTGGCCCTGCAGCGTCTGCGGGGCGAAACCTGCCGATTGTGCCGCTGGCGCCTGCCAGCTTTCGCCGGGCTGCAGCACGGCGCCGCTGTTGACGGTCTGCGCCGGGAACGCCGGACGAACGCCGATTTTCCACTGTTTCTGCAGCGGGGCGAAGGTTTCCCCCGGCAGGCTCAGGCCGCTGATCGTGGCGTTCACCTGGCCATCGCCGAAGCCCGCCAGCGCGCTCACCGGCACAAACAACGTGCTGCGTGCCCCCGGCGCCAGCTGCACCGGCGGCAGTTGACCCTCGGTCAAGGACACCAGCCCGCTGGCGGCAAGATGCACCTGCAGGGTTTGCGGTTTATCGGTCAGGTTGCTGAGATCCAGCGCCAGACGCGTAGTGTCGCCGCTGGCGAGGAAGCGCGGAGTGTTCAGCTCGGCGATGACCGGGGCGGCCACCACCACTTTATCTTCGCTGCTGCCAAAGTCATCCGCCGTCCAGGCCTGAGCCATCACCCGCAGTTCGCCGTTAAAATCACCGATCGGCAGCGTCACCGTCCCTTCGCCCTGATCGTTCAGCACCAGCGGCTGCGCTTGTTGGGCGATGATGGTCACATGATTAACCGGCGGTTTACCGCCACGTTTTAACTCGTCGCCATCGCCGCCGAAGCGCAGGCTGGCCACACGTCCCTGTCCTTCAATGACCTGGCCGTAAATATCATAGATATCCGCCCCATAACGTTTCTGGCCAAAGAAGGCGTTCCACGGATCCGGGGTGGCGTAATCGGTAATATTCAGCACCCCGCTATCGACCGCCGAGAGCAGAACGTTCACCTGTTTCGGCGCCTCGCCCTCTTTGACGCTGGCTTTCACTTTCACCGTCAGCGGCTGGTTGGGGCGCATTTTATCCGGGGCCTCCAGCGCCAGCGTCAGGCGACGGTTTTCATCGCCCAGCGGCAGATGCAGCAGGCCCACCGCGCGTTTCGGCGTCGCCGAGCGGGATTTATCGCCAGGACGAACCACCAGCGTGCTGAGGTAGAGGTCGTGGCGATTCCAGGCTTTATCCACCGGGATCGACAGGTCCATCCCCTCGGCAGGTACGTCAATCTCCTGCCACCACAGCGGCCCTTCGCTGGATTCCACCATCGCGTAGCCTTTACCCGCCGCCGGAGCAGCAATGTGCAGCCTGATGGTGTCACCCGGCTTATAGCTCGGTTTATCCAGCTTCATGGTGACCCGGTCCGGGCGCGCTGCGCCGGTGCCTTCGCTGTTATCCTGCCAGCTGTAGCCCGCCCAGAAGCGCACGCTGCTGACGACATCGTCCGGTCCTTTCACCTCCAGGCGATAGGAGCCCCACTCTACCGGAAAGCTCACTTTACCGATCTGGCCGGCCTGCAAATTCAGCGACTCCTCGCCCTCCTGCAGATCTTTTTGATCGAACTGCGACTGCCAGCCTTCGCTGTCGGACCAGTTCCAGTAATAATCGCGGCGCTCGCGGATCAGCCGTACCTGCAGGCCGGAAACGGCTTTTTTCTCGCCTTTGGCGTCGGCATAGACGATATCAAACGCGGCGTTGCTGTTTTCATCCACCACCGGCTGCTTCACCGTAGTGTCAGTGCGGTAGTCGTAAACGTCCTTCAGGGTAAATTGCGGGCGGATCCCCGGCAGCGCCTCGGCAGGCCAGATCGGCTGCATAACCGTACGGGTGACCGGACGCCCGCCGGACTCCAGCAGGCTCGCCTGCAACACCACCTGCAGCGGCGAATGGCTATCCTGCCACTGGCTTGAGGTGGTCACTTCACCATGGCCGTTTTCATCCAGCGTCAGCTGGACTTCATCAAGGCTGCGGGAGAGATTTTCTTCCGCGATATCGCCGAACTGGAAGCCCGGCAGAGCGGCGACGGCGTCGCGCAGCGGGCGCAGGAACAGTTTGCCCTGCAGCTGGTTGCCGCTGGCCGGCGCGCCGTAGAGATAAGCGCCGCTGACGCCAAAGGCGACATCGGCATTCGGCGCGACAGGCGCCGCCTGCGGCGTCAGCTTCAGCGCCATGCGTTCCGGCATGAAGTCTTCGACGTGGAAATCCCATTCGCGGGGCTGATTGTCGCCGGTGCTGGCGCGAATGTGCCACATGCCGGTGGCCGCGCCGCTGTCGAGCGGATAAGTAAACTGGTACAGGCCGTTAACCGGCTTGCTCATCACCGAGCGGATCACCTGGCCATCCGGCTGGACCACCTCCAGCTTCACCGGCTGTTCCGCCAGCGGCTTGCCGTCGCTATCGCGCAACAGCGCATTAAGGATCACCGTTTCGCCCGGACGATAGAGATCCCGTGGGCCAAACATAAAGAACTGTTTACTGAAGCCAGGCGCGCCGGCAATGGAGAACTCCGCCAGATCCAACGCCGGCAGTTTGAGGTCAAGGAGCGTGGTCTGCCCCTCTTTGCGCGCCAGCAGCAGCGCGGCTTCTTTATCGGTTTGCAGGGTGACGTGGCCCTGGCTATCGCTTTTCGCTTGCGCCAGGGTCTGCCCTTTGGCGTTGAGCAGCTGGACGTCGATACCAGACTGGGCGGCGCCGTTTTCCAGGCTCTGGGTAAAGACGTCCAGCCGGTTGTGGTAACGATGCGCCGACACGCCGATGTCGCTAAGGGTAAACAGCGTCGCCGCGTTGCTGTAGCTATAATGACCCGCCGGGTTCATGACCGCCACGTAGACGCCAGGCTGCTGGAGCGGCTTGATGTCGCTCAGCGGCAGCAGCAGCTTTTCGCGGGTATTGCGCGCCGGATTGAGGTCAAAGCGGCCGCTGTATACCAGATCGGCCATCTTCAGCAGCTCGTCGGATTCCCAGTTGCTTAATGAATTGCGGTATTCCCACTGACTGACGAAGGACGAGAGCGATTCCGGCTTAATGCGGAAGAAGTTCACGTCGACGTTATCGACGTTCAGCGCCATCACCGGCAGCCCGGCGATCACGTTGCCCGGCAGCAGCGAGCCGCGGCTGGCAAACCCAACGCTTGGCGCGATATCACGGGTGGTCAGAGTCTTCTCGAAGGGTTTATCGAGCGTCGCCTTGTTCAGGGCGACCAGCGTCGGGTCGACCGAGACAATCAGCTCGCGCTTTGGCTCCAGGTGACGCAGACGCAGCTCTTTGAGGTTCGGCGCCAGCTCCCAGGCGCCATCTACCTTACCGCTCTTCTTATCCACCAGGTGTACGATGAGGGAGAAATCCTGGTCCGGCTGCAGCGGCACGGAAAAGGTCAGCACCAGGGTCGCGGCGCCATCCAGCTGCACCTCCGAGGCGTCGAGCAGCGTCAGCGCTTTGCCCTGACTTTTTTCCGCCAGCGCCGCCAGCTGGGCGCTGTCTGGTTTTGCCGCCGCGCCAGGGCCGCTATCGGCGGCCGGCGTCGGGGCCGTAGCCTGCGGTGCACCGCTGTCATCACACCCGGTTAATGAAAATGCGGTAAGGAGCGCCAGTGACAGCGCCGCTAAACGAAATGGTTTCATCCTTCTAACCCCTCGGCCGGTGGGCCTGATGCAAATTATCACTTTTTATTATGCGTTAAGGCGGCGCTTCTCAACAGTGATGACGCGGGTTTCTGCCGATTAATCAGAAAAGTGCCGTGACGTCGTCCCCACTCTGGCGTCCTTAACTTGTCAGCACCCGATAAAACGCCGACAATTCAGTCATGAATAGTAAAACGGAGGCACCTATGTCCACCTCGTTTTTTGTCGCCGCCGACTGGCTGGCGGAACATATTGATGACCCGGAGATCCAGATTATCGACGCCCGCATGGCGCCCGCCGGACAGGAGGCCCTGCGCGATATGGCCGCGGAGTACCGCGCCGGCCATGTGCCGAACGCGCTGTTTTTCGATATCGAGGCGCTGTCCGATCACACCAGCCCGCTGCCGCATATGATGCCGCGCGCCGAGGCGTTTGCCGTCGCCATGCGCGAACTGGGCGTCTGCAGCGATAAGCACCTCGTGGTTTATGACGAAGGCAATCTGTTTTCCGCGCCTCGCGCCTGGTGGATGCTGCGCGCCTTTGGCGTGGAGAAGGTGTCGATTCTGGCCGGTGGACTGGAGGGCTGGCGCCGCGACGAACTGCCGCTGGAACAAGGGGTGCCGGAGGTGGCCGAAGGGGAATTCGACGTGCGCTTCGATCCTCAGCAAATTAAGCGCCTGACCGACGTGCTGCTGGTCAGCCATGAAGGGTCGGCGCAGATTGTCGATGCGCGTCCGGCGGCCCGGTTTAACGGCCAGGCTGACGAACCGCGCCCGGGCCTGCGGCGCGGGCATATCCCCGGCGCGCTTAACGTGCCGTGGACGGATCTGGTGATTAACGGCGAGCTGAAGACCGTCGACGAGCTGAACGACATCTTTTTGCGTCAGGGCGTCGATTTTGACCGGCCCATTATCGCCAGCTGCGGCTCCGGCGTGACGGCGGCGGTGGTGGTGCTGGCGCTCACCACGCTTGGCGTGAACGGCGTCTGCCTGTACGACGGCTCATGGAGCGAATGGGGGGCGCGCAGCGATCTGCCGATTGAACCGGCTCCTGCCGCTCAGTAAACGCCGCATGGCCGCGGGCGCCCCGTTCCGCGGCCACTAAATAATTTCTGATTTTCCCCGCCTCTTTCTCCTGCCAGCCGCTAAACCGGTTACTCTGTGCTGCCGCAGGGCTTGCGCCTGCCGGGTTCGCTTTACTGCCGCCCACTATATAAGGAAATTGAATGATGGCTTTTTCATTACCGGATCTCATGGATGTCGTACACAAGCACAACCGCAATCCCACCCCAAAACCGATGCCCGTAGAGGAAGTGGATCGCCTGCGAGTACGGAAATACCGCGATCCGCAAAATAGCGAAACCGTGGCGCTTCCGGAAAGTTTGAAAGCGCTGCTGGCTTACGATTGCCAGCTGACAAGCCCCCACGGTCAACGGGTGCTGGAATCGGTTCTGGACGCCATTGATGAACATGGCGTCCTGCTTTCCGACTCGCTGGATGAAGATGCTTATTATATGAATGGCCTTGATATGATCGGGCTGGATATTGAAGAGCTGATGCCCGTCTGGAACGACGATCCGCGTCTTCCTGCCCTGATTCGCCTCTGCCATCCCGGAGATCAGCAGGTATTTATCTATGTCACCGAGCGTGATGAACAGGGTGAATATCCTGTCGTCCGCTTCGAGGGTAAAGAGAGTGACCTTTGGCTGGCAGAATCGTCACTGATTGAATATCTGCAGGAGATTTTTGCCGGTGGAGAGGAGAGCCACGACGAATGGCAGCATCAGCAAGCCCTCAACCAGGCACGCGATGGCGCCTTGCTGGAGCTGGAATATCTTCATGAGGATCTTTACGCCAGGCTCGAAGGTTGCCCTGACTAATTCACCATCTCCCACCGAAAGCGCGCTTAACGGGCGCCGTCGGGGCCAGCTCCAGGAGGGAGCGCTTAATCCCTAACCTGATGTCACCACAAGGAGTGAAAATGGCATTAGTCTCCAACCCACATTCTGCTTATTCCCCGCGCCTTCCCTGGCTGGGAGGCATCGCTGGCCTGCTGGTCGGCGGCGCGATCCTCTATTTTTGGCCGCAATGGAACCGAACATGGTTAAGCCTGGTTCCTGCGCCCGTTTCCGTCTATACCCGCTTTCTCGGCGTCACTTTGGCAGACGTCCCGCTGATCACCTATGGTCATCAGGCGCTGCTGGGTTTTCTGATGGTGCTGCTCGCGCCCGGTTATGGTAAATCGACGCTTGCCGCATGGATGATGCACAACCCGGCGTCAAGCCGCCGCTGGCCCGGCGAGGTACTCCGTGCCTGGGTGACGAAATTTGGCCTGCTGGTCATGGTCTTTTGCAATCTGTTCTTTTTGTCCCGGGTCGGATCCGGGACCCTGGCGTTATATATTTTTATTCTCCAGCACATCAGCGTTACCGCGGCGGTGACGTCAGGAGGGCTGCTGCTGCGTGACGCCCGACGTCTGGCCCGCACATTCGATGCTCAGCTGGCGGATCTGCGCCTTCTGATGCTCCTCACCCTCGGATTCCAGACGATTTTGCCGGCGCAGATCGCGCTGATGAGCGCCCGGAGCGTGAATACGCCGCTGGGCTGGTATATTGTCAGCGCGCAGATGGTGGGAGTGTTACTGGCGTTTATGCTGGTCGCCGGGCTGGTAGCAGCGCTACGCTATCTGCTGGGAGAGGAAAGGTGCCGGGCCTGGCGCGGGGATATGGCGCTCTTCAACGGCATCGTCACGCTGTGCGTGGCGGGATTTCTGCTCTATCACATGGTGTCAGCCTATCCGCGAATCGTTGCCGCCCTGCATTAATCTTTACCAACCCGCTTTGGCATCGAGCTGAAAGTATAGCGAAACCGGGGGCTGCCGCCCCCGCTGTCAGATAATGCGGTTTTGTTTGAAATCGCGCAGGAAGCTGCCCCAGCGCTTTTCATAGAACGGCGTGATATGGGCAATCATAAAGTGGCTGATGCCCTTCTCGCCGTCTACCACCTGGCAAATATCGATCGGCTCATCGCCGGGCAGGGTATCGGTGGCCACGCTGCCGGTGGTCTGAATAATGGACTCGATATCCCCTTCCGCTTCAATGCCGATAAGCAGATTAGCAGGCGCGTCGGCGTGCTCTTTGATCGAGCACAGGAACGCCCGCTTGACGGTTTTCAGCGTTTTGAACAGCGTGGTCAGCGAATCCACCATCTGCGCCGGCGGCTCGGCGACTTCAGACAGCAGCAGCGCTTCGCCCCCCTCCAGCACCGTCTGGGTGCTGAGCGGGCTGCCCTCTTCCCCGAGCAGATGGCTGATTTCCCGCGGGGTGAATTCTTTACCGCTCGGCAGCTTCGGGTTGAGGAACAGCGATTCGCCGAGAGTCATCGCCATCAGCGTGCGGGCCGGCATCATCACGAAAGCCTGTTCGTCTTCCACCGCCTGCTGCAGGGCCTCCAGCGAAGTGAAGAACGGAATGACCGACGTGCCGTCATCTTTTTCCCAGTGCTGCAGATCCAGCGCGCTATCTTCAACAATCTGCTCGCCATCGGCTGCGCTGCCCGGTACCCAGACGGTGGCCTCAAGCAGCGCGCTGAAAAATGCCGGACGATGAGCGGGCTCGGTAGCCGCTTTTTCCAGCAGGGTTTCTAATTCGTTTTTGGTTTCGGACATAGTTTGGCTACTTCAAAAATCGCCCGGCGGCGCGACGTCCGCACGGGCCTGCGGATTTTCCAGGCCGGGTAAGCGTAGCGCTACCCGGCAAGGCCATTACTCAGCCGTCAGCAGATTGGCGATAGTACGTACGCCAAGCCCCGTCGCGCCCGCCGACCACTGCTCAACGGCCGATTTGCGGTAGGTTGCCGAACAGTCGATATGCAGCCAGCCCTGGTGGTAGTTTTCCACGAAGTGGGACAGGAAGCCCGCCGCGGTGCTGGCGCCGGCCGGATAGGCGGCGCTGCCGGTATTGTTCAGTTCCGCGAAGTTAGACGGCAGCTGATTACGGTGGAATTCGGCCAGCGGCAGACGCCAGAACGCTTCATTTTCCGCCTGGGCGCTCGCCAGCAGGCGATTCGCCAGCGCATCGTCAAAGCTGAACAGCGCGTGGTAGTCGTTGCCGAGGGCGGTTTTCGCCGCGCCGGTCAGGGTGGCGGCATCGACGATCAGCTCAGGCTTCTGCGCCGAAGCGTCAATCAGGCCATCCGCCAGCACCAGACGACCTTCGGCGTCGGTGTTCATCACTTCGACGGTTTTGCCGTTGCGATAATGAATAATATCGCCCAGTTTGAAAGCGTTGCCGCTGATCAGGTTGTCGGCGCAGCACAGATAGAGCTTCACGCGCTTATTCAGCCCGCGGGTAATGGCGAAAGCCAGAGCGCCGGTGACAGTCGCCGCGCCGCCCATATCAGACTTCATTGAATCCATAAAGGCGCTCTGTTTGATGCTGTAGCCGCCGGAATCAAAGGTGATGCCTTTACCTACCAGACAGGCGTATACCGGGGCTTCTTTATCGCCGGTCGGGTTATAGTCCAGCGCCAGCAGAACCGGCGGACGCTCGGAGCCGCGGCCGACGGTGTGCAGGCCGAGATAGCCCTGCTCACGCAGATCTTCGCCTTTGGTGATGCGATAGCTCATCTTTTCGCCCGCCACGCTGCACAGCAGGTCGACGGCGCGCTGCGCCAGCTGTTCCGGGCCCAGCTCTTCCGCCGGCGCATTGATGGTGTCGCGCACCCAGTCAATAATGGTCAGACGGTTATCCAGCTCGCTTTTCTGCACATCGTCCAGGGTCGGCCATTCAACTTTTCGGGTGCCTTTCGGGCCTTTATAGCCCGCCCAGAACGCCCACGCGCGGTCGGTGTTCCAGCCTTCGCCGCTTAACGCGACATGCTTGATGCCCATGCCGTCAATTTTACGCGCCGCGCGCTGAATCAAGCCCAGGTCGTCTTTACCGTTGAGATGCAGGGCAATGCCATCATTATTAATGCTGTAAGACGCCTTCTCTCCCCAGCGCGCATCGGCTGGCTGAGTGGAAAGCGTAATCTTCATGGCTTCGGTCATTATCATTATCCTTCTTAGCAAACGGGCCACCGTATGGCAGCCCGTAACGTTCTCTCGCTCGATGATTCATCCGACTTTATACCGCCGCATAAATCATGACGCGAAAATTATTCGGCTTCGTCTAACCAGACTAACAGAATCGCCTCGAGAATTTTTTCATTGGATGCGTTCGGATCATCATCAAACTCTTCCAGATCGCAAATCCACTGATGCATGTCGGTAAAGCGAACGGTTTTTGGGTCGAGGTCAGGGTAAGCGTCATACAGCGCTTCGCCGATTTCACGACTGTCGGTCCATTTCAGTGCCATATTAGTGCTCGCGTGCGTGGTTGATGGTGTAACGCGGGATCTCAACGACCAGATCTTCGTCGGTGACGCGCGCCTGGCAGCTCAGGCGGCTGTCAGGCTCCAGTCCCCAGGCTTTATCCAGCATATCGTCTTCATCTTCGGTACTTTCCGCCAGCGAGTCAAAGCCTTCACGCACGATGCAGTGGCAGGTGGTGCAGGCACAGGATTTTTCGCAAGCGTGTTCAATCTCGATGCCGCTACGCAGCGCCGCATCCAGAATAGTCTCACCGGTCTCAGCTTCCACAACGATGCCATCCGGACACAGGTCCTGGTGGGGCAGAAATACAATTTTTGGCATTTTAAACCTCGTCCACGGATTGGCCTTTCAGCGCGATACGGACCGACTGATCCATACGGCGGGCGGCGAATTCCTGGGTTTGTGTGTCGATATTTTTAATCGCTTCTTTAATGGCGTCGGCGTCGTCGCCTGCCGCGGCGGCGCGTACCTGCTCCGCAGCAGCATCGATAGCCTGACGCTCCGCGGCGCTTAACAGCGCGGCGTCGGCGGCCAGCGCGCTTGTCAGGCTTTCCAGGACGCGTGCGGCTTCTACTTTCTGTTCAGCCAGCATGCGCGCCTGAATATCCTGTTCGGCGTAGCTCATCGAATCTTTAATCATGGTGGCGATTTCGCCATCGGTCAGACCGTAAGACGGTTTCACCTGAATAGAGGCTTCCACGCCGGTCGATTTTTCCATCGCCGTGACGCTCAGCAGGCCATCGGCATCCACCTGGAAGGTGACGCGAATATGCGCCCCGCCCGCCGGCAGCGCCGGGATACCGCGCAGCGCAAAGCGCGCCAGCGAACGGCAATCCTGCACCAGCTCACGCTCGCCCTGCATCACATGAATGGACATCGCCGTCTGGCCATCTTTGAAGGTGGTGAACTCCTGGGCGCGGGCCACCGGAATGGTGGTATTACGCGGGATCACTTTCTCCACCAGACCGCCCATGGTTTCCAGCCCTAACGACAGCGGGATAACGTCGAGCAGCAGCAGTTCGCTGTCCGGCTTGTTGCCGACCAGAATATCGGCCTGGATCGCCGCGCCAATGGCGACGACTTTGTCCGGGTCAATGGCGGTCAGCGGGGTGCGGCCGAAGAATTCGCCTACGCGCTCACGCACCAGCGGCACGCGGGTCGAACCGCCGACCATCACCACTTCCAGCACCTCTTGCGCCTCAACGCCAGCGTCTTTCAACGCCCGGCGGCAGGCCATTAACGTGCGTTTTACCAGCGGGGCGATCAGATCGTTAAACTGGCTGCGGGTAATATCGCCCTGCCAGCCGCCGACCTCAACGTGCGCCACCTCGGCATCGCTAAGGGCAATTTTCGCCGCGATGGCGGCATCCAGCAGCTCACGCTGCAGGCGGTTGTCGCTACGGTCGCTGAAGCCTGCCTGCTCGCGCAGGTAGTCCGCCAGCAGATGATCGAAGTCATCGCCGCCGAGAGCGGAATCGCCGCCGGTAGCCAGCACTTCAAACACCCCGCGGCTTAAGCGCAGAATAGAGATATCGAAGGTGCCGCCGCCGAGATCGTAGACCGCAATCACCCCTTCCTGGCCGGAATCAAGGCCATAGGCGATAGCCGCCGCGGTCGGTTCATTAAGCAGGCGCAGCACGTGCAGACCCGCCAGACGCGCCGCGTCTTTGGTCCCCTGACGCTGGGCGTCATCAAAATAAGCGGGAACGGTGATCACCACGCCGTCGAGCTCGCCGGCCAGCGCTTCAGTGGCCCGGGCAGCCAGCGCTTTCAGAATATCGGCGGAGACGCGAATCGGGTTCAGCAGGCCGCCGGCGGTCTGGATCATCGGCAGGCCGTTTTCACTGGCCTGCAGCTGATACGGCAGATGCGGATAGCGATGTTGGATATCGGCGAGGGAGCGCCCCATCATCCGTTTCACGGAGCTGATGGTGTTGGCGGGATCCTGGGCGGCGTTCAGCCGGGCGTCATAGCCGACGGTCAGCCCCGATGCGTGGTAGTTCACCACCGACGGCAGCAGATAGCGGCCTTGATGATCGGGCAGAGTCTCGGCCTGGCCGCTACGCACGGTAGCCACCAGAGAATTGGTGGTGCCCAGGTCGATACCGGCCGCCAGACGACGCTGGTGCGGCGCGGCGCTCAGGCCGGGCTCACTAATTTGTAATAAGGCCATAATTGCTTCCGAAAATTAAAAATCGAGCAGTTTTTCTTCGAGTTCTTCAGCACTGCTGCGCAGTTTATCGAGGAAACGGAGCTTACGCACCGTGTCCGCCGCCGCCTCCCAGCTCTCATTATGCAATTGGTCAACCATCAGCTGATGGCGGGTATCAAACAGCGCTTTCACTCGTTTGATAAAGCTTTCCAGCCGCGCTTCGTCTTTCGCCTGGCCGATCTCATCCAACTCTTCGCGCAGTTCCAGCTGTTCCATCAGGAACGCGGTATCGCGAACGGTATGCTGCTCGCTGGCCAGATCGAAGCCATGCAGCGAGAGGAGGTATTCTGCGCGGGTCAGGGGATGGCGCAGCGTCTGCCAGGCCTGGTTAATGGTGGCGGAATACTGAACCGCCGCAAGCTGCTCCGCAGCGGGCGCGCTGGCAAATTTATCCGGATGGTACTGGCGCTGCAGATCCTGATACCGGACAGCCAGTTGTTCAAGCGAGAGGGTATAGCTGGCTGGTAACCCGAAGAGGGTGAAATAGTCCATAGTAACCTCAGGGTCATGCATCTAAACGAAAACCCCACGCGCGGCGTGACCGCGGTGGGGTTGGGGTGTACCGATTATACGTTAAAGCTTTCGCCGCAGCCGCACTCATCTTTGACGTTCGGGTTGGTGAACTTAAACCCTTCGTTAAGGCCTTCTTTGACGAAGTCCAGCTGCGTGCCGTCGAGGAATTGCAGACTTTTGCCGTCGATCACGACCTTCACGCCTTTGTCTTCAAACACGGTGTCTTCAGCCGCCGGCTCGTCAACAAACTCCAGTACATAGGCCATACCTGAGCAGCCGGAGGTTCTCACGCCCAGGCGCAGGCCAAACCCTTTTCCGCGGTTTGCCAGGAAGGCATTGACTCGCGCTGCTGCACTGTCGCTAAGAGTAATCGACATAACAAAACCTCAACTAATTATTTTGCTTCACGTTTGCTTTTGTAATCCGCAATCGCGGCTTTAATCGCGTCTTCCGCCAGAATAGAGCAGTGAATTTTCACCGGCGGCAGTTCCAGTTCATCGGCGATATCGGTGTTCTTGATCGCCTGCGCTTCGTCCAGGGATTTACCCTTCACCCACTCGGTGACCAGGGAGCTGGAAGCGATAGCAGAACCACAGCCGTAGGTCTTGAAGCGCGCGTCTTCAATGATACCTTCATTGTTGACTTTAATCTGCAACTTCATCACGTCGCCGCAGGCCGGCGCGCCGACCATGCCGCTGCCGACGTTCTCGTCGCTGTTGTCAAAAGAGCCGACGTTGCGCGGGTTCTCGTAATGATCGATAACTTTTTCGCTGTATGCCATGATGAATTCTCCTTATTGGTGCCGAATTAGTGATGTGACCATTCAATACTGTTCAGATCCACGCCCTGTTTGAACATTTCCCACAGTGGAGAAAGCTCGCGCAGACGGCCAATGGATTTACGAATCAGGTTGATGGCGTAGTCAATCTCTTCTTCGGTAGTGAAACGACCTAAAGAGAAACGAATAGAACTGTGCGCCAGTTCATCAGTCATGCCTAACGCGCGCAGCACGTAGGATGGCTCAAGGCTCGCGGAAGTACAGGCTGAACCGGAGGAAACCGCCAGGTCTTTCAGCGCCATAATCAGCGACTCGCCTTCAACATAGTTGAAGCTGACGTTAAGAATGTTCGGCGCGCCCTGCTCAAGGTCGCCGTTGAGGTACACTTCTTCCATATCCTTCACGCCGTTCCACAGACGGTTGCGCAGCGTGCGCAGACGCGCCATCTCGCTTTCCATCTCTTCTTTGGCGATACGGTAAGCTTCACCCATGCCGACGATCTGGTGAACAGGCAGAGTACCGGAACGCATACCGCGCTCGTGGCCGCCGCCGTGGATTTGCGCTTCGATACGAATGCGCGGCTTACGACGCACGTACAGCGCGCCGATGCCTTTCGGACCGTAGATTTTGTGACCGGAGAAGGACATCAGGTCCACTTTCAGCTGGCTGAGATCGATAGGCAGCTTGCCCACGCTCTGGGTGGCGTCTACGTGGTAAATGATACCGCGGGCGCGACACATCTCGCCGATGGTAGCGATATCCTGCACCACGCCGATTTCGTTATTCACATGCATGATGGAAACCAGGATGGTGTCGTCACGCATCGCCGCTTCCAGCTCTTTCAGATCGATAATCCCGTTGCTCTGCGGCGCCAGGTAGGTCACTTCGAAGCCTTCGCGCTCCAGCTGACGGCAGGTATCCAGAACCGCTTTATGCTCGGTTTTGCTGGTGATGATGTGCTTGCCTTTTTTCTGATAAAAGTTGGCAGCACCCTTGATCGCCAGGTTGTCGGATTCAGTCGCACCAGAGGTAAAGACGATTTCGCGCGGGTCGGCACCGACCAGCTCGGCAATCTGATTGCGGGCGATATCAACCGCCTCTTCAGCCTGCCAGCCAAAACGGTGGGAACGAGAGGCCGGGTTACCAAAGGTCCCGTCCATGGTCAGGAACTGCATCATTTTCTCGGCAACACGCGGGTCCACCGGCGTGGTTGCGGAGTAATCGAGGTAAATCGGTAATTTCATTGCTCTTAAACTCCGTACATCACTCAATGCAAGGAATCAGGCAACCGGCTTGATGTACGACCGAGTACACGGAATGTCGGAGCATCCCGGCCTGATTCTGAAAGCTCTTTATAATCGTTGTCCCGCCGTTTCGCGCTGCCTCGCCCTGTCAGCCGCAGCCCGAAACGGGACGGGTCACTCAGGCGCGCAGTTTAACGTCGATCGCGTCCTGGGTGCGCGCATTGCGCTGGGTTTCGTGCTGATGCTGACGACCGGAAACATCGAGGATCTCCTGGTTATTCACCAGTTCTCCGAGGGTGATATTGTTCAGGAAGCCGGTCAGACGCTCGCTCAGATCGCGCCACAGCGCGTGAGTCAGGCATTTATCGCCGCCCTGACAGCCGCCCTTGCCCTGGCAACGGGTGGCGTCAACGGATTCGTCCACGGCGCTGATGACTTCGCCGACGGCGATACTGCCGGCATCTTTACCTAACAGATAACCACCGCCTGGGCCACGAACGCTGGAAACCAGGCCATTTTTACGCAGGCGAGAGAACAGCTGTTCCAGATAGGAAAGCGAAATTCCCTGACGCTCTGAAATATCTGCCAACGGCACCGGGCCCGTTTCAGAGTTGAGCGCAACGTCAAGCATCGCGGTCACGGCATAACGCCCTTTAGATGTCAGTCTCATGTCTTACTTAACCTCAAACTCGCCCCTGGCCGGGCTTTTTATTAATATGGGTATTGCATAGCAGGGCCAAGTCTGACATTCCCGAGTAATTTGGTCAACTATTTACTTGACTGTTTTAGTCAGGTATTTGGCTTTCCGTGCCGTTATTAATTTCGAGCCGCTCCCGGGGTCGGCCAAAGGCCTCGCCCGGGCTACAACAGAGATGTAGATTCGTAGGCCGGATAAGCGAAGCGCCATCCGGCGTTAACGCTCTTACTTACCTTTATTCTGCTGCTCAATAGACGCCAGCATGCCGCGCAGGATGTTCAGCTCCTGGCTTTCCGGACGTGCGCGGGTGAACAGACGACGCAGCTTGTTCATCACCTGCCCCGGATGATTCGGGCGGATAAAGCCCGTCGCCAGCAGCGTCTGCTCAAGATGGTCGTAGAATCGCTCCAGATCGTCCACCAGCGGGTACGGCGCCTCTTCATGTTCAACCGCCGGCTGCGCTTGCTCCTGCGCCGCCAGCCAGGCCATCCGCACTTCATAGGCGATAACCTGCACCGCCATCGCCAGGTTCAGCGAGCTGTACTCCGGGTTGGCGGCGATGGCCACATGGTAGTGACACTTCTGCAGTTCATCGTTAGTCAGGCCAACGCGCTCGCGGCCAAACACCAGCGCCACCGGCGCATGCTGGCCTTCGGCGATGCTTTTCAGACCGCATTCGCGCGGGTCGAGCATCGGCCACGGCAGCGTGCGGGAGCGCGCGCTGGTGCCAACCACCAGGCTACAGCCCGCCAGCGCTTCATCAAGGGTATCGACGATCTGCGCGTTGCCAATGACGTCGCTGGCGCCCGCGGCCAGCGCAATGGCCTGGGAATCAGGCTTCACCAGCGGATTGACCAGCCACAGGTTGGTTAAGCCCATGGTTTTCATCGCGCGGGCAACGGAGCCCATATTGCCGGTGTGGGAAGTTTCTACCAGTACGATTCGAATATTTTGCAGCATTATGGTTCTTCGGCTAAAGATTATTCGGGCATGCTACCATAAAACGGAGACATAAGCAGATTTCGCTGTTATTATATGCGCCGTTTTTTCCCGTTCTTTAACATCCAGTGAGAGAGACCGATGCATCCGATGCTGAACATCGCCGTGCGCGCCGCGCGCAAGGCGGGTAATTTAATTGCCAAACACTACGAAACGCCAGACACCGTAGAAACCAGCCAGAAAGGCAGCAATGATTTTGTGACCAACGTCGATAAAGCCGCCGAAGCGATTATTATCGAAACCATTCGCAAATCTTACCCGCAGCACACCATTATCACCGAAGAAAGCGGTGAACACGCTGGTGAAGAGCAGGATGTTCAATGGGTTATCGATCCACTGGATGGCACCACCAACTTCGTTAAACGTCTGCCGCACTTCTCTGTTTCCATCGCCGTACGCATCAAAGGCCGTACTGAAGTCGCGGTGGTTTACGATCCGATGCGTAACGAACTGTTCACCGCGACCCGCGGCCAGGGCGCGCAGCTGAACGGCTACCGTCTGCGCGGCAGCAACGCTCGCGACCTCGACGGCACCATCATCGCGACCGGCTTCCCGTTCAAGGCGAAGCAGCACGCCACCACTTACATGAATATTCTCGGCAACATGTTCACCGAATGCGCCGATTTCCGCCGTACCGGCTCCGCCGCACTGGATCTGGCCTACGTTGCCGCCGGCCGCGTTGACGGTTACTTTGAAATCGCCCTGAAACCATGGGATTTCGCCGCAGGCGAGCTGATCGCTCGTGAAGCAGGCGCTATCGTGTGCGACTTCACCGGCGGTCATAACTATATGCTGACGGGCAACATCGTTGCCGGTAACCCGCGCGTGGTAAAAGCGATGCTGGCGAACATGCGCGAGCAGCTGAGCGATGCGCTGAAGCGTTAATCTCTTACTGATGTCAAAAAGGAAGCCGCGGCTTCCTTTTTTTATGTCATGACAGCATCCTCAGGATCTGGCGAATCACCGCATTACCGCCAATACAGAGCACCGTCAGGCCGCTAAATAAAGCCAGCGGTCCGCGCCAGCGCAGGCAGCCCTGCGGCCCCAGCCAGCACCGGAAACACAGCGCTATTCCTACCGTCGCCAGGCGAGCGAGCAGCACGCCCACCATCGCCGGAACCAGCAGCAGCCATCCCCACAGCGGCAGCTCATACTGCTGCGCACTGAGTAAAATCCATACCAGCTGAAACGGCAGATAAAAACTCAGGGCAACGATCAGCGGAATGCGAATATTGCCTGCCGGTGCGGCAACGCCTTTAACGCCGCGCCAGCCGTCGCGCAGCAGTATTGCTGCCAGCACCAGCGTGGCCAGATAGCAAACGTCGTTACAGATGCCCGCAATCTGCATTAGCCTGTCGCTGCTTAGCTTACTCATAAACGCGAAACGCCAGAAAATGATCACCAGAAAACCCAACTGCAACGCCCAACTGCGCAGGATCCAGTCGACCATCTCCCGCGGCGAGGGTTGGTTATGCACAGCCCAGGCGACGATGGGCAGTTTACTGTGTCCGGGATGGCAAAAGGCCAGCACGAAGCCTGACAGCGTCAGGGTGGCGTAGGCCACCAGCGGGATATCCGCGACACTCGTCACCCCGAATCGCATAACATACGGCATGGCGTGGTAGACGCGCACCAGATCGGACGGCCACCAGCTGGCCGGGGCTGGAAACCAGAAGACGATCGCCAGGCCCGCCAGCAGCCCGGCGGCGCCGGCGCAGCCATAATAGAACCGCCCGTTCTGCGCGGGAGAAACGATATTTGCGGCCATAGCGACTCCTTGTCATCCGCCGAAAAGCGGAAAACTAGAGCATCGCCGCGTCAGCGGCAAGCGCCGGCGCCCACTTTCGGATTTGCGCCCGACGCCTGGCTAAAACGGACGGATCCCGCCGCCGGCCGGGACGGCGCTGAACCACATCACGCCTGCCGCCGCGAGCAAAATGACGCCGCCGGCCAGCGCCAGCGTCAGCCAGCCTACCTGGCGCCACAGCGGCGGTGCCTGATGCTGACCCAGCTTCACCGCCAGCTGGCGAAAACTGTGCACCAGCAGCGCCAGCGCCGTGATAGTCAATGAGGTCCCTGCCGCCATCGCCAGCGCCGCCGCCATCCCCCAGCTGAACACCCCGATCACTTTGCTGAACAGCAGGACCATGATCGCCCCCGAGCAGGGACGCATGCCCATCGACAGGACAATCACGGTGCGAGCCCGCCAGTCGTCGCCGGCCTGCAGCTGCTCCGGGGCCGGGAGATGCTGATGCCCGCAGCCGCAGTGTTCGTTATGAACATGATGCGGGGTGAACGCGGTAAACGTTGGCCGGCTCAGCAGCAGACGCAGCTTTTTCAGCGCCCGCCAGCAGAGCAGCAGACCTAACGCGCCCACCAGCAAATAGCTGCCCTTCTCCAGCCAGAAACTGCTGAGATGCAGCTGGCGCGCTGGCAGCTGCAGTAGCGCCAGCACCACCACCACCAGCGCGATAGCCACCAGCCCCTGCAACAAAGAGGCGGCCAGCGTCAGGTTAATACTCGATTTCAGCTTTGAGGGATGGGTGGCAAGCCAGGTCGTAATGACAATTTTGCCGTGGCCGGGCCCTAAGGCATGCAGCACCCCGTAAACGAAGCTGAATCCAAGCAGCGACAGCCCCGCCGCAGCCGGGTTCTCCGCCACAGCCTGCAGCAGGCGGCTGAGCTCCAGATTGAGCGCGCGCTGCCAGACCGCGCTCTGCATCAGCACCTGCGGCCAGGCCAGCCACAGCCAGATGCCGCCCGTTACGCTCACGGCCAGCAGCAGCGCCAGCGGCCACAGCGCTTTCCAGCGCGAAGTTCGCGCGCGGGGGGTAAAAATTACTGACATGTCAGCGTCACCTTCTGGGCAAAATAGCTGCCCAGCGCCATATCCTCAGGCGGCGCATCCGCTTTATCCAGCGACTGGGCGTATGAGAGCATTTTGTCATTCGGTTTTGGCGTCATCACCGTTGCCTTACAGACGGCCTGCAGCGCGGCGGGCAGGGAAAAATCGCTATCTTTGTCATAAAACATATCGACATAGTAGGTCGGATCGAAAGTGGAAAAGGTAAATGTCTGCCCGGCAACGGGTTGCGGCGTCGCCAGCGGCAGGGTAAAGGTCAGTACCGCCTGCAGGCCGTCGCGCTCAAGGCCGTAGCCGTCGGGGCGATTGTCAAATTTCACCCGCTGGCCGTTGTGCCACAGCTCGCTGAAATAGTGCTGGCCGAGCACATTGGCCATCACCTCCGCCGCCAGCTTTTTCCATACTTCGCTGCCCGGTTTAGCGTTTCCGGCGTCGTAAAGCAGATCCGATGAGGTTATTTCATCCATTGTCCAGCGCATTTTAAAGGCGCTCAGCAGGCCGTCTTTGACCACCGGCTCGCTCTGCAAACTGATGAAGCTATGCGGATGCGCAGCGGCTGTCCATGATAAAACCATGAAAAACGCCGCGCTGGTGCATTGTTTCACTCTGTTCATCTGTTCCTCACGTGAAAAATTCTGTGAACTTCGCCAGCAATCCTGAGCTAAAGCGGGCGCACTTCCCTGCCCCGGCCGCCGTCATTGTCTATCCTTAGCGGAAACCCTAACTGGAACTTACCAGATGATGACCGTCATTGAACCACCATCTGCGCTTTCCAGTCCACAGCGCCGTAGCCAGGTGCTCCTGATGTTTTATCTGCCCGGACAGTCGGTAACGACTGAACGGCTTGGCAGAATCAACCTCGTTGATGAGACCACGGCCCGGCAGGATATCGAGGAGACCGGACGCGAAATTCAGCGTTACCACCGCCTGACCCTTCGGTCACAGGTGGACGGCAGCTATCGGATTGAAGGCGCCGCGCTCGACCAACGTTTATGCCTGCTGCATGCGCTGCGGCGGGGGCTGCGCCTGTGCCCGCAGTTCGTTAACCATCATTTTACCCCGGCGCTGAAAACGCAGCTTAAACAGGAAGGCATCGCCCGTACCTTGTACGATGATACCAACCTGCAGGCGCTGGTGAACCGTTGCGCGCGAGCGCTCAATCGCCAGTTCGACTGCCGGGACGTCCAGTTTCTGCGCCTGTACCTGCAGTACTGCCTGCTTGAGCATCACCGGGGCTATTCACCCGACTTCAATGATGAACAGCAACGCTGGGCGCAGACCGCCGCCGAGTTCACTCTGGCGCAGGAGATTGTCCGCCACTGGCAGCGCCGGGTCGGCGCTCCGCCGCATGTCGGAGAGCCTTTTTTCCTCTCGCTGCTGTTTATGATGCTCAAAACCCCCGATCCGCTTCGCGATGGTCACCCGCAGGATCGACGCCTGCGGCTGGCTATTTCCGGCCTGATCCACCGCTTCCAGATGCTCGCCGGCAGGTCGTTCAGTGACGAGCAGGGGCTGAGCGACCAGCTTTATATTCACTTGTCGCAGGCATTGATCCGCAGCGTGTTTGCCATCGGCATCGACAGCACGCTCACGGAGGAAGTGAGCCGGCTCTATCCTCGTTTACTACGCACCACCCAGGCGGCATTGAGCGAATTCGAGGAGGCCTGGCACGTCCGTTTTAATGAGGAAGAGACCAGCTTAATCGCGGTGATCTTTGGCGCCTGGCTGATGCAGAAAAGCGACCTGCACGAGAAGCAGGTTCTGCTGCTGACCGATGATAATCCGGATATGGAAGCGGCCCTGGAGCAGCAGCTGCGCGAACTGACGCTGCTGCCGCTGAATATCAAATACCAGAGCGTAGAGCGCTTTCAGAAGGAAGGCGCGCCCAAAGGGGTGACGCTTATCGTCACTCCCTATGCGACGGCGCTGCCGCTGTTTTCACCGCCGCTGATCCACGCGGAGAACTGCTTCACCGAACGCCAGCAGCAGCATATCTGCGCGATGCTCGAAGACTAGGCCGCCACCGTTTTTGGCCGAATAGCCAACGCCGGGATGGTCAGCAGCGCCATTACCCAGAACACGCCCTGGTGCAGGTGCTGGTAGAGGAAGCCGGCGAAGACGGTCATGATGGCGATACTCCCGCCCATCGCCACCGCGGAGTAGACGGCCTGCAGGCGGATCACTTCGCTGCCCTGGCGGGCGGCGATATAGCGCATCGCCGCCAGATGACACACCGTAAAGGTCCCGCAGTGAAGGATCTGCGCGAGGATAAGCCCCGGCAGCGCTGTGGTCCAGCCCATCAGCGTCCAGCGAACCAGCCCGCACAGGGCAGAGAGCAGCAGCAGATCCCGCGCGCTGAAGCGGCGGAACACCTTTTTACTCAGCGCGAAGATCACCACTTCCGCCACCACACCTAACGACCACAGATAACCGACCGCCGAGGCCGAATAGCCGGCCTGCTGCCAGTAGATGGCGCTAAAGCCATAGTAGGCGGCGTGCGCCCCCTGCAGCAGACAAACGCAGGCGAGAAAGCGCCAGCTTTGGCGCACCAGCGTCAGCCAGGCCGCCATTCCGGCCCCCTGCTGCTGGCGCGACGCCCCCTGAGGCATCACCGACGGCTTAAGCAACATGCCGAGCAGCATCGAGGCGACGCCCAGGCTTAGCATCAGCAGGATCGCCCGGTAATCGAACAGGCTCACCAGCTTACCGGTCAGCGCCGAACCAATCACAAAGGCAATAGAGCCCCATAGCCGCACCCGGCCATAGTCCATGGTGATCTGCTTTTGCCAGGTATTGGCCAGAGCATCCGTCAGCGGCACCAGCGGCGAAAAGAACAGGTTGAAGCCCACAATGATCGCCAGCAGCCATGCTACGTGGCTGCCGGCCCAGAAGGCCAGCGCGAAGAGCAAGGTTAACAGCGCCAGCACGCGCAGCGCGGCGATCAGCCGGGAGGGATCGCTCACCCGCGGGGCGATCAGCAGACTGCCGAGAAAACGGGCCACCAGACCGGCGCCAAGCAAAATGCCGATGGTTTCCGGGGTCAGCCCGTTGCCGGCCAGCCAGACGCTCCAGAAGGGCAGAAAAATACCGTAGCTAAAAAAGTAAGTGAAATAACTGAGCGCCAGCCAGCGCGTGGAGTGCAAGACCATGATTTCCTCCCGAATGGTGGCGATAGTCTGGCGATAAACCCCATCGTGAGTAAACCTGTGTCTCACTCTCTATATGGAAGTTGAGTACATTTGTCTTTAAATCGTGACGCGCATCACGGAGCACTCCCCACTCCGTCACCGGTTGTATTAAATAAAATCCGATAACCGGGCATCAAAGTGCGACCAACGATACGGCGAAATCCTGATGAAACGAAGCGCGACATTATTATTTTCCTGCTATGGCGGCTGGCAACTTTGTGTATTACGTTTAAATCACACGTCTCTCATAACGAGCTGATTATGAACACACTCCGCTATTTTGATTTTGGCGCATCCCGCTCTCTGCTACTGCTCATCGCCCGCATCGCCGTGGTGGTTCTGTTTCTACTTTTTGGCTACCCCAAACTGCTGGGCTTTAGCGGTACGGTGCAATACATGGCCGCCTCCGGCGCGCCGATGCCGACCCTGGCGGCGATTATCGCCGTCATTATGGAAGTGCCTGCCGCGATTTTAATTGTGCTGGGCTTTTTCACCCGCCCGCTGGCGGTCATCTTTATCTTCTACACCCTCGGCACGGCGGTGATTGGCCATCACTACTGGGATATGACTGGCGATGCGGTATTGCCGAACATGATTAACTTCTGGAAAAACGTCAGCATCGCCGGCGCCTTCCTGCTGCTAGCGGTAACCGGCCCCGGGGCGATCTCCCTCGACCGCCGCTAATCTGCAGATGCAAAAAAGGCCGCATAAGCGGCCTTTTTGATGTCAACGCTAACGCTTACGCATATACCGGGAAGCGGGCGCAGATATCCAGCACTTTACCTTTCACGCGCTCAATGACCGCGTCGTCATTGATATTGTCCAGCACGTCACACATCCAGCCAGCCAGCTCTTTGACTTCCGCTTCTTTAAAGCCGCGACGAGTCACAGCCGGAGAACCGATGCGGATACCGGAGGTCACGAACGGGCTCTTCGGATCGTTCGGCACGCTGTTTTTGTTGACGGTGATGTTGGCGCGGCCCAGGGCGGCGTCAGCTTCTTTACCGGTCAGGTTTTTATCCACCAGGTCCAGCAGGAACAGATGGTTCTCAGTACCGCCAGACACCACTTTGTAGCCGCGGTTCAGGAACACTTCCACCATTGCTTTGGCGTTTTTCGCAACCTGCTGCTGGTAAACTTTAAACTCTGGCTCCATCGCTTCTTTCAGCGCCACCGCTTTCGCCGCGATAACGTGCATCAGCGGGCCGCCCTGCGCGCTTGGGAATACCGCAGAGTTCAGCTTCTTATACAGCTCTTCGCTACCGCCTTTCGCCAGGATCAGGCCGCCGCGCGGACCCGCCAGGGTTTTGTGGGTGGTGGTGGTCACGACGTGAGCATGCGGAACCGGGTTCGGGTATACGCCAGCGGCAATCAGGCCTGCCACGTGCGCCATATCGACGAACAGGTAAGCGCCGATGCTGTCGGCGATTTCACGCATTTTTGCCCAGTCAACGATACCGGAGTAAGCGGAGAAACCACCGATGATCATCTTCGGTTTGTGTTCCTGAGCCTGCTTCGCCATGTCGTCGTAGTCAATTTTGCCGGACTCATCAATACCGTAAGGGATGATGTTGTACAGTTTGCCGGAGAAGTTAACCGGGGAGCCGTGAGTCAGGTGGCCGCCCTGCGCCAGGTTCATACCGAGCACGGTGTCGCCCGGCTGCAGCAGCGCGGTGTAGACGGCAAAGTTAGCCTGGGAGCCGGAGTGCGGCTGGACGTTAGCATAGTCAGCGCCGAACAGCTCTTTCGCGCGGTCGATAGCCAGTTGCTCAACCACGTCGACGTATTCGCAGCCGCCGTAGTAACGCTTGCCCGGATATCCTTCAGCGTATTTGTTGGTCAGCTGAGAGCCCTGCGCCTGCATTACGCGCGGGCTGGTGTAGTTTTCGGAGGCGATCAGTTCGATGTGCTCTTCCTGACGTACTTTTTCCTGCTCCATAGCCTGCCACAGTTCGGCATCATAATCGGCAATGTTCATTTCACGCTTTAACATCCGCATCTCCTGACTCAGCTAACAATAAAATTTCGGCCTAAAAAGGCGGTCCGATTGGACAACGGCCCACAGTATAACCGAATCATTCTGTGATAACAGGTCTTGACAAAGGATTTTACGCAAACGTTTGGCTCCGCATGACACAAGGCTTTGAGCAATAACGCCTCTCTCAGTATCAACGGATTTCTTTTCAGGATTGTGATGCAAATTCTTCATGTTGTAACTGCAACGGCGGAAAGTGTTAAAGAACCATTTACAACGCAGGGTTATTTCCTTAAGATGCATTTAAAATACATCATTAAGATAACCCCCAAGGAAGCACACTATGCTCGACGCTCAAACCATCGCTACGGTCAAAGCCACCATCCCTCTGCTGGTAGAGACTGGACCAAAGTTAACCGCCCATTTCTACGATCGGATGTTCGCGCATAACCCGGAGCTCAAAGAGATCTTCAATATGAGCAACCAGCGCAACGGCGACCAGCGTGAAGCGCTGTTCAACGCCATTGCCGCCTACGCCAGCAATATCGATAACCTGCCTGCCCTGCTGCCGGCGGTGGAAAAGATCGCCCAGAAACACACCAGCTTCCAGATCAAACCGGAGCAGTACAATATTGTTGGCAGTCATCTGCTGGCGACCCTCGATGAAATGTTCTGTCCGGGCCAGGAAGTGCTCGATGCCTGGGGTAAAGCCTACGGGGTGCTGGCGAACGTCTTTATCGGCCGCGAAGCCGAGATCTATCAGCAAAACGCCAGTAAAACCGGCGGCTGGGAAGGGACCCGCGCGTTCCGCATCGTCAGGAAAACTCCGCGCAGCCAGCTTATCACCAGCTTTGAGCTCGAGCCGGTCGACGGCCAGCCGGTCGCCGATTACCAGCCTGGCCAGTATCTGGCCATCTGGCTGAAGCCGGAAGGCTTCGAATATCAGGAAATTCGCCAGTACTCCCTGACCCGCAAAGCGGACGGCAAGGGCTACCGCATCGCGGTTAAACGCGAGGAAGGCGGCCAGGTTTCCAGCTGGCTGCATAACCATGCCAGCGAAGGCGATGTGGTCTATCTGGCCGCCCCGGCGGGAGATTTCTTCCTTAATGTTGAGCCGCAGACACCGGTCACCCTGATCTCCGGCGGCGTTGGGCAAACGCCGATGCTGGCGATGCTGGATGCGCTGGCGAAGAGCCATCATCAGGGTCAGGTGAACTGGTTCCATGCGGCGGAAAATGGCGAGGTCCACGCCTTTGCCGATGAAGTGCAGGCGCTCGGCGCGGCGCTGCCGGCGTTTACCGCTCACGTCTGGTATCGCAACCCGAGCGAGGCTGACCGTCAGGCAGTACGTTTTGATAGCGAAGGTTTGATGGATTTAGCGGCGGTGGCGGAAACTATTCGCGACCCGCAGATGCAGTATTATCTCTGCGGCCCGGTAGCGTTTATGCAGTTTGCAGCGAAGCAGCTGGTAGAATTAGGGGTCAATAAAGACCACATTCATTACGAATGCTTCGGCCCGCATAAGGTGCTGTAAGCCCCGACGCCGCGGGGATTTGTAGGCCGGGTAAGCGCAGCGCCACCCGGCAATACTACAGCGAGCGGCGAGCGTTAAATCGCCGCGTCGTCTTCTTCGCCGGTACGGATACGAATGACCCGCGCCACGTCGAAGACAAAGATCTTGCCGTCACCGATTTTACCGGTCTGCGCGGTACGGATGATGGTATCCACACAGGTATCGACGATATCGTCGGTCACCACGATTTCAATTTTCACTTTCGGCAGAAAATCCACCATATATTCCGCGCCGCGGTAGAGTTCGGTGTGCCCTTTCTGGCGGCCAAAGCCTTTCACTTCCGTTACCGTCATCCCGGTGATGCCGACTTCGGCCAGCGCTTCACGCACGTCATCCAGTTTGAAAGGTTTAATAATCGCATCAATCTTTTTCATGGTGTTCCTGTCTTAGTCGCGTAACCGGTTGCTTACCGTATCATATCTTGCGCTATGTTGCGGAGCTACTCTTTAAAGTCATTGGCGTCGAGCTCATGGCGCGACAGCAGCTTATAGAATTCGGTGCGGTTGCGTCCAGCCATCCGCGCGGCGTGGGTGACGTTGCCCCTGGTAATCTGCAGCAGCTTGCGCAGGTAGTTCAGCTCAAACTGATTGCGCGCTTCCACGAAGGTCGGCAGCGCCGTGTTCTCGCCTTCCAGCGCCTGTTCCACCAGCGCATCGCCGATCACCGGCGACGAGGTCAGGGCCACGCACTGCTCAATCACGTTCACCAGCTGGCGCACATTGCCCGGCCATTTGGCGGCCATCAGCCGCTTCATTGCATCGCTGGAAAATGCCCGCACGAACGGCTTATGGCGATCGGCGGACTGACGCAGCAGATGGTTGGCCAACAGCGGAATATCTTCCGTGCGTTCGGAGAGCGGCGGGATCTTCAGGTTAACCACATTGAGGCGATAAAACAGATCTTCGCGAAACTCGCCGCGGGCCATCGCCTTCGGCAGGTCGCGGTGGGTGGCGGAGATGATCCGCACGTTGATCTCGATATCGCGGTTGCTGCCGAGCGGGCGAACCTTACGCTCCTGCAGGACGCGGAGCAGCTTCACCTGCAGGGCGACAGGCATATCGCCGATCTCGTCGAGAAACAGCGTGCCGCCTTCGGCGGCCTGGAATAACCCTTCGCGGTTGCTGACCGCGCCGGTAAAGGCGCCCCGCGCATGGCCGAACAGTTCGGACTCGAGCAGCTGTTCCGGCAGCGCGCCGCAGTTAATCGCCACGAAAGGCTTGTCATGACGCGGGCTGGCGTTGTGGATCGCCTGGGCGACTATCTCCTTACCGGTCCCGCTCTGGCCGTTAATCAGCACGCTGACGTCGGACTGCGCCACCATCCCGGCCTGCTCGAGCAGGCGCAGCATCAGCGGGCTGCGGGTGACAATCGCCTGGCGCCACGCTTCGTCGGTGGCTGGCGATCGCTGCTCCAGCGCCTCATCAATGGCTTTATACAAGGCGTCTTTATCAACTGGCTTGGTCAGGAAGCTGAAGACGCCCTGCTGGGTGGCCGCCACCGCGTCGGGGATCGAGCCATGGGCGGTGAGAATGATCACCGGCATGCCGGGCTGCCCCTTCTGGATCTCACTGAACAGCTGCAGGCCGTCCATTTCATCCATCCGCAGATCGCTAATCACCAGATCCACTTTCTCACGTCCCAGCACGCGCAGCGCTTCCGGTCCGCTCTCGGCGGTGACCACGCTATAGCCTTCGCTGACCAGACGCATGCCGAGCAGCTTCAGCAGCCCCGGATCGTCATCCACCAGCAGCAAACGCGCCGGTTTACGGATCGTCATGGATCACCTCCGGTACTTTTTCGCTGCCGAAATTGCCGCCCGGCTTGCGGCTGGAGAGCTGGCGTTCAATATCCGTCAGATTCTCCAGCTTACGGGTGGTCAGCTCCAGCTGCTGGCGCAGCGACTGCTCCTGCTGGCGCAACGTCTCCAGCTCGCTATCGCTGGACTGCTGAAGCTTCGCGTAGCGGGCTCGTTCCTCCACCAGCTGCAGCTGACGGGTCTGCCCGTCGCGCCAGAGCTGATACAGCGGGCGGACCTGAACGGCAATTTGCGGGCTGAAGGTGTCGAGACGCGTCACCAGCTCGCGGCGCTCGTCAGGGGTAATTTTGGCATCGGCAAGCAGAATGCCGCGGCGGAACGCGTCCTGCCAGCTGTCGTCGGTATGGCGTTTCGCCTCCGCTCGCGCCTGCACCGGCGCGAGACGATCGGCGCAGTCAATGCCCCGCAGCCAGTAGAGGGGGTTTTTGTCGCTGGCATCGCTGCTGTGCGCCCAGATATCAGCGCAGTCCACGGCGACAAAATCGGCCACCTGGTGCTGCGCCTGCCCGGGGGCGGCGGCACCTTCCGCACTATGCGGCGAGAAGCCGGCGGAACACCCCGCCAGCGTCAGACAAGCAATGCCTGAGAGCAGCCATCCGCTAAGGGAACGGCGCCAGGCCAGGAATTGGGACATAGTTCCCCGATATCGATTCATTAGTTGGATTATTCCGGCGCTGAGGGAAGCGTAATGCGAAAACAGACCTGCCCGGCGGGGGCGTCAACCAGACTGAGTTCCCCTTGCATCTGACGGACACAGTCGCGGGCGATGCTTAACCCCAGCCCACTGCCTTTAACGGCCCCCTTACGCTGGTGACTTCCCTGGTAAAAAGGCTCAAAAATCATATTCTTTTCCGCGGCCGGGATCGGTTCGCCGCTGTTGGCGACATCAATACGCACCTGCTCTCCGTGCCGGTAGCTATGGATACGAATGTTACCGGATTCAGCGCCATAGTGCACCGCATTGGAGTAGAGATTATCCATTACGCTTATCAATAACGCAGGCTCCGCCAGACAATGCCGCGCCCGCAGCGCCAGCTCGGTATGCATCAGTTTAGCCCGCGCAGGCAAACTGTGCGCCGCCACGACGTTTTCCACCAGCTCCACCAGGTCCACTGCTTCCCGGGCTACCGGGCCGTCGGCCTGTTTGCGGTTGTAGTCCAGCAGCTGTTCAATCAGCTTTTGCAGGTTGCGGCTGCTGCTGTCGAGGATCTCGACGATCTCCTGCTGCTCCGGCGTCAGCGGTCCGGCGACCCGGTCGGCCAACAGCTCGGTGCCTTCACGCATACTGGCCAGCGGGGTTTTAAGCTCATGCGACAGATGGCGAAGAAACTGATGCCGCTGCGACTCCAGCCATGCCAGGCGCTCGCTGAGCCAGATGATGCGCTTGCCCACCGAGCGCAGCTCGCGCGGGCCAGTAAACAATGCCGCGTCGTCCAGCGACTTCCCTGCGCCCAGCTGATTGATCATTCTTTCGATACCTTTCACCGGGCCG
Organism: Klebsiella sp. GB_Kp047; assembly: GCF_040065235.1. Classification (NCBI taxonomy): domain Bacteria; kingdom Pseudomonadati; phylum Pseudomonadota; class Gammaproteobacteria; order Enterobacterales; family Enterobacteriaceae; genus Klebsiella; species Klebsiella sp. GB_Kp047. The sequence goes on from NZ_JBEAJG010000006.1 coordinate 137,975, forward strand.
ATGATCATGCGGGTGAAAAGCAGCACCAGCGCCAGGCTCAGCAGAAACAGCACCAGCGCCTGCCAGCCGAAAAACTGGCCGCGCTCGGCAATCTCCTGCTGCAGCTGCTGGCCGCGGGAATAGACCACCGCCCGGGTCGCCTGGACCATGTCGCTGTTATTACTGGCGAAAACTTCCAGTCTGGCGGCTGCCTCGGCGTCAGGGCCGCTGTTGTTACACTGCAGCTGCGCCAGATCGCTGACATCCTGGCGCAGCGCCTGCCAGAGCTTTTCGTCCGGCAACACGCCGGCGTGCGCGTCCAGCATCTGGCTGTAGCGCTGCCGCTGGTTTTGATAGACGCGCGCCAGCGTTGGATCGTCCAGCACGCAGTACTGGCGATAGCTGCGTTCCATCTCCAGCGCGGCATTGATCATCGCCTCGCTGCGGCGGGCATCGACCAGCGTCGTACGGTTGATATGCGCCGCCTGGGCGCTGAGGGCATTGAGGCTCTGCCAGGCCTGCCAGGCCAGCACCAGTAACGGCAGCAGGATCAGCACAAAGGAGAGCGTCACCAGCTGACGCAGCGAACGGGGAAAAAGAGAGAGTCGCTTCAAAGGTGTGGTCTCAATCATTAGCTCTGGTCGATGCTAACTGAGGAGCGCGCCGGAGAAAAGCGATACCCGTCGCCACGGCGCCCCAGAAACAACAAAGCCAGGCGCAAGGCCTGGCTTTGTTCAGGAATGAGGCGGTGCCTTACTCGACGTTTCGCCCGATGTCTGATAAAGCCAGGCTGTTATCAGGAGTTGGACGGCAGGCACCTGTTTGTGCGTCATTCGAAGTTTATGTAGCGCGTCCCGAAGGGGCTGACATAAGAAGGTGAATGAGCCACTGGTTATTATTATGCATGAACTATGCCACCTTTCCAAACATTTTATTAACACATTGATATATATGGCTTTAACCATAAAAGCCAGCCACCCCAGCGCAGTACACTTTTTATCCATGATGTCGCCGATTAGCGACACTAAATATGCCCCAGGTTACTCATCATTTAAATCAATAACTTAAGTGTCGCCTTTTGACGACACCGCAATATGCCAGTTGTCGGTGATTCCCGACACCCTGGCGTGCCGACCGTCACAGATAAAAAAAGCCCCCTGCCTGAGCAGGGGGCTGATACGTTCGCGTGGCACGCTTCGGGAAGATTAACCCAGCTGTTTACGCGCGTTGCGGAAGATACGCATCCACGGGCTGTCTTCGCCCCAGTTTTCCGGGTGCCAGGAGTTGCTTACGGTGCGGAAGACGCGTTCCGGGTGCGGCATCATGATGGTCGCGCGCCCGCTTTCGCTGGTCACGGCGGTGATACCGTTCGGGGAACCGTTCGGGTTCGCCGGATAGGTTTCGGTCACTTTGCCGAAGTTATCCACGAAGCGCAGCGCCACCAGACCTTTGCTCTCCAGCTGGGCCAGATGCGCGCTGTCGCGCACTTCCACCTGCCCTTCGCCGTGGGAGACCGCAATCGGCATCTGTGAGCCAACCATGCCTTGCAGCAGCAGAGACGGGCTTTGCGTCACTTCCACCAGGCTGAAGCGCGCTTCAAAGCGGTCAGACTGGTTGCGCACAAAGCGCGGCCACAGGTCGCTGCCCGGGATCAGCTCGCGCAGGTTGGACATCATCTGACAGCCGTTGCACACGCCGAGCGCCAGGGTCTGCGGACGATGGAAGAAGGTCGCGAACTCATCGCGCACGCGCTCGTTGAACAGAATCGACTTCGCCCAGCCTTCGCCTGCCCCCAGCACGTCGCCGTAGGAGAAGCCGCCGCAGGCCACCAGGGCATGGAAATCGCCCAGACCGGTGCGGCCCGCCAGCAGGTCGCTCATATGCACGTCGATGGCGTCAAAGCCGGCGCGATGGAAGGCTGCCGCCATTTCAACGTGAGAGTTCACCCCCTGCTCGCGCAGGACGGCCACTTTCGGACGCGCGCCGGTGGCAATGTACGGCGCGGCGACGTCGTCATTAATATCAAACGAGAGCTTCACATTAAGGCCCGGATCGGCGTCGTTGGCTTTCGCCTCGTGCTCCTGATCGGCGCAGGCCGGGTTGTCGCGCAGACGCTGCATCTGCCAGGTGGTTTCCGCCCACCACATGCGCAGGGTGGTGCGGCTTTCGCTAAACACCGTCTGACCGCTGGCGGTCAGCACGAAGCGATCGCCCTCGACCGCTTTGCCGAGGTAATGCACGCAGTCCGCCAGGCCGTTAACCGCCAGAATGGCTTCCACCGCCTCACGGTCTGCGGCGCGGACCTGAATCACCGCCCCCAGCTCTTCGTTGAACAGCGCCGCCAGACGGTCATCGCCCAGCGCGGCGATATCCGCTTCCAGTCCACAGTGGCCGGTAAAGGCCATTTCCGCCAGGGTGACCAGCAGGCCGCCGTCGGAGCGGTCGTGGTAGGCCAGCAATTTACGCTGCGCCACCAGGGCCTGCATCGCATCCCAGAAGCCTTTCAGTTGCGCGACATCGCGCACGTCAGCCGGCTTGTCGCCGAGCTGGCGATAGACCTGCGCCAGCGCCGTCGCGCCCAGCGCGTTGTGCCCTTTACCGAGGTCGATCAACAGCAGGGCGTTATCTTCCGTCGAGAGCTGCGGCGTGACGGTATGACGAACATCTTCGACACGGGCGAAGGCGGAGATCACCAGCGACAGCGGAGAGGTCATCTCACGCTGCTCGCTGCCTTCCTGCCAGCGGGTTTTCATCGACATTGAGTCTTTGCCGACCGGAATGGTCAGGCCCAGCGCCGGGCACAGCTCTTCGCCCACCGCTTTCACCGCCTCATACAGGCCAGCGTCTTCGCCCGGGTGGCCGGCAGCGGCCATCCAGTTAGCCGACAGCTTCACGCGGTTCAGCTCGCCAATCTGCGTGGCGGCGATGTTGGTCAGCGCTTCGCCAACCGCCAGACGGCCGGAGGCGGCGAAGTCCAGCAGAGCAACCGGGGCGCGCTCGCCCATCGCCATCGCTTCGCCGTAGTAGCTGTCGAGGCTGGCGGTGGTTACCGCGCAGTTGGCCACCGGGATCTGCCACGGGCCGACCATCTGGTCGCGAGCGACCATGCCGGTCACGGTGCGATCGCCGATGGTCACGAGGAAGGTTTTCTCGGCCACCGTCGGCAGGTGCAGTACGCGGTTAACCGCGTCGGCGATGGTGATCGGTTGGCGATCCAGCGCGCTGCCCTGGGCTTTCAGAGTCTGCACGTCGCGGGTCATTTTCGGCGTTTTACCAAGCAGGACGTCCAGCGGCAGATCGATCGGCTGATCGTTAAAGTGGCTGTCGCTCAGGCTCAGGTGCTGCTCGGCGGTGGCTTCGCCGATAACCGCATAAGGCGCGCGCTCGCGGCGGCACAGCTCGTCGAACAGCGGCAGTTGCTCCGGGGCGACCGCCAGGACATAACGTTCCTGCGATTCGTTACACCAGATCTCCAGCGGGCTCATGCCTGGCTCATCGCTCAGGATATCGCGCAGCTGGAATTTACCGCCGCGGCCGCCGTCGCTAACCAGCTCCGGCATGGCGTTGGAGAGACCGCCGGCGCCGACGTCGTGGATAAACAGGATCGGGTTGGCGTCGCCCAGCTGCCAGCAGCGGTCGATCACCTCCTGACAGCGACGCTCCATTTCCGGGTTGTCACGCTGGACGGAGGCGAAATCGAGGTCGGCATCGGACTGACCGGAGGCCATGGAAGACGCCGCGCCGCCGCCGAGGCCGATGTTCATCGCCGGGCCGCCCAGCACGATCAGCTTCGCGCCGACGGTAATCTCGCCCTTCTGCACGTGCTCGCCGCGGATGTTGCCGATACCGCCGGCCAGCATGATCGGTTTGTGGTAGCCGCGCAGCTCTTCGCCGTTATGGCTGGTGACTTTCTCTTCATAGGTGCGGAAGTAGCCGTTCAGCGCCGGACGACCAAATTCGTTGTTAAACGCCGCGCCGCCCAGCGGGCCTTCGGTCATGATGTCCAGGGCGGTGACGATGCGATCCGGTTTCCCGAAATCTTCTTCCCACGGCTGTTCGAAGCCCGGGATGCGCAGGTTGGAAACCGAGAAGCCCACCAGACCCGCTTTCGGCTTCGCGCCGCGGCCGGTGGCGCCTTCATCGCGGATCTCGCCGCCGGAGCCGGTTGCCGCGCCCGGCCATGGGGAGATGGCCGTCGGGTGGTTATGGGTTTCCACCTTCATCAGAATGTGCGCCGGCTCCTGATGGAAGTCGTAGCGCCCGGTCTGGTGGTCGGCAAAATAGCGCCCCACTTCAGACCCTTCCATCACCGCGGCGTTGTCTTTATAGGCCGACAGGACGTAGTCCGGCGTTTTTTCGAAGGTGTTTTTGATCATTTTGAACAGCGACTTCGGCTGCTGTTCGCCGTCGATGATCCAGTCGGCGTTGAAAATCTTGTGGCGACAGTGCTCTGAGTTCGCCTGGGCGAACATGTACAGCTCGATGTCGTTCGGATTGCGTCCCAGACGGGTAAACGCGTCCTGCAGGTAGTCAATTTCGTCATCTGCCAGCGCCAGACCCAAACGGAGGTTGGCGTCAATCAGCGCCTGACGCCCTTCGCCCAGCAGGTCAACGCTGGTCACCGGCGTCGGCTGATGGTGAGCGAACAGCTTTTCGCCCGCTTCCAGCGCGTCGAAGACGCTCTCCATCATGCGGTCGTGCAGTTCCGCCGCCACCGCGGTCCACTGCGCTTCGCTCAGGGTCGAGGCTTCAACATAATACGCCACGCCGCGCTCCAGACGCACAACCTGAGCCAGGCCGCAGTTATGGGCGATATCGGTAGCTTTAGAAGACCAGGGAGAGATGGTGCCAGGGCGAGGGGTCACGAGCAGTAATTTACCGGTCGGGGTATGGCTGTTTAAGCTCGGGCCATATTTAAGCAGTCGCGCCAGGCGCTCGCGATCGTCAGCGCTCAGCGGGGCGTTCAGATCGGCAAAATGAATATACTCGGCGTATATGGCGCTTACCGGAAGGTTGGCCGCCTGAAATCGTGCCAGCAGTTTATTAATACGGAATGCCGACAGTGCAGGTGAACCACGCAAAATTTCCATCATAAGTCTCTCGTCTTCGAAGCTTTCAGGGTGAGCCAGGGGGGAAACGGGCGTCATTATAGTGAATCCTGCGCCCCGACGAAACCGTTTGCGTAGAAATAAAATCATTGATGCTGTTTATCAATAAATGTGACGCCTATCGCGAATAAGTTGCCAACTGGCGCATTCTTAAGCAGAATGCCGCTCATTCGACGACAACCTTGCGTTTTTTCCGGACATCGCCTGCTGAGGAACCTGAAGCTGCAGAAGATTAACGCGCTGAAAAAATTAAAGATTAATTATCTGCTGATCGGCATTGTCACCCTTTTGCTGGCGGCTGCCCTGTGGCCGTCGATCCCCTGGTCCGGTAAACCCGAGAACCGGGTGGCGGGTATTATTGCTCGCGGCGAGCTGCGCATCAGCACCATCAACTCGCCGATGACCTTTGCCACCATGAACAATAAAACGTTCGGCCTGGACTACGAACTGGCGAAGCAGTTTGCCGACTACCTCGGCGTGACGCTTAAGATAACCGTCCGGCAGAACATCAGCCAGCTGTTTGACGACCTCGACGACGGTCAGGCCGATATGCTGGCTGCCGGGCTGGTCTATAACCAGGAGCGGGTGAAAAACTATCAGGCCGGCCCCACCTACTATTCTGTTTCGCAACAGCTGGTCTACCGCGTCGGCAATACCCGGCCGCGCACCCTCGCGGCGCTGACCGCCGAGCAGCTCGCCATCGCTCCGGGCCACGTGGCGATCAACGACCTGCAGACCTTAAAAGCCGAGAAATACCCGGATCTTGCCTGGCGCGTGGACGAAAAACGCGGCACCACGGCGCTGATGCAGGCGGTGATTGACGGCAAACTCGATTACACCATCGCCGACTCGGTGGCCGTCAGCCTGTTTCAGCGCGTCCATCCGGAGCTGGCGGTAGCCCTCGATATCACCGACGAACAGCCGGTCACCTGGTTCAGCGCCCGGGACGATGATAATTCCCTGTCGGCGGCGATGCTTGATTTCTTCAACAACATCAATGAAGACGGCACCCTGGCGCGCCTGGAGGAGAAGTACCTCGGCCACGGCAACGATTTTGATTACGTCGATACCCGCACCTTCCTGCGCGCGGTGGAAAACATTCTTCCGGAGGTGCAGCCGCTGTTTGAAAAGTACGCCCGCGAGATCGACTGGCGCCTGCTGGCCGCGATTGCCTGGCAGGAATCCCACTGGGATCCGCAGGCCACCTCCCCCACCGGCGTGCGCGGCATGATGATGCTCACGCGCAATACGGCGCAAAGTCTGGGGCTGACTGACCGGACCGATGCGGCGCAGAGTATCGACGGCGGCATGCGCTATCTACAGGATATGATGGATAAAGTGCCGGATTCGATCCCGAAAGATGAACGCATCTGGTTTGCGCTGGCCGCTTACAATATGGGCTATGCCCATATGCTGGACGCCATGGCGCTCACCCGCAAACAGAAAGGCAATCCTAACAGCTGGGCGGACGTTAAGCTGCGTTTACCGCTGCTGAGCCAGAAACCCTATTACAGCAAACTAAAATACGGCTATGCCCGCGGCCATGAGGCCTACGCCTATGTGGAAAACATCCGCAAATATCAGATAAGCCTTGTCGGCTATTTGTCAGAGAAGGAGCGCCAGCAGCAGCAAACGCTGGCCCTGGCGGAAGATTACCCGGCCGTGCTCCCCAATGAGCTCGAACAGCCGCAGGAGACCACCCTGCCCTTTTTCAAGTTTCGCGCCGATAAACAGATGGATAATGCCCGGATGAAACTCCCGGGCCACCTGTATTAACTTTCCCCGTTCTGCTCCCGGGCTTTCTTCAGCGCTTTTTTCTCTTCCCGCCGCCAGCGGAAGAAGTCGCTCAGCATGGCAGAGCAGGACTCCGCCAGCACGCCTTCGCTAATCTCAACCCGATGGTTCATTCCCGGGTGGTGCAGAACATCCATCAGCGAGCCGGCGGCGCCGGTCTTGGCATCCCTGGCGCCAAACACCAGGCGGGCGATACGGCTGTGCACCATCGCCCCCGCGCACATCACGCAGGGCTCGAGGGTCACGTATAGCGTGGCATCGATCAGGCGGTAGTTTTGCAGCACCAGTCCGCCCTGGCGTAAGGCCATAATTTCCGCATGGGCGGTAGGGTCGTGACGGCCTATCGGCCGGTTCCAGCCCTCACCAATGACCTGATTGTTATGCACCAGCACCGCGCCCACCGGTACCTCACCCTCTTCCCAGGCGCGCTTCGCCAGCGTCAGGGCATGACGCATCCAGTATTCATCATTGAGTTCGAGGTCAGACACAGCGGCCACTCCAGCAGAAAAAGCGGGGCGCATTATACATGGGAGCTATCAATTACACACTATTACTCCAGCTGCTGCAGCTCTCCCTGCGGAGTGACCCGCCAGCGATGCTGGCAAAAGCCGAGCAACGGGTTATCCTGCTCGCTGTCGCTATAGCCGCTATACAGCTGCAGCGGTGCGCCAATCTTTTTCTCCAGCTGCACCACCTTTTCATGGCCCAGGCAGCGCAGGGTCAATACCCAGCCGCCCCAGCGGCGCGCGGTGCGGCTGGCTATCAGATTCACCCGCGGCAGCCAGAGGGTATCGCGATAGACCTGTTCCACCAGCGACTGCGGCGAGCCGGTGATCAACCAGACGTCGGCATCGGTACTGGTCAGGTAGGCCGTCAGCCGCGCATGAACCACGGGAAACGCTGTCACATGATGACGAAACCAGCCGACAAACTCCGCTTCCAGCCGCTTCAGTACCGCCTCGCGACGGCCAAAGGTTGACGCCCATAGCAGGAGGCTCATCGGCCAGCGCGCCGCCCGCCCGCACACCGCCAGCCCGGCAAGGATCGCCGGCCCCATCGCCACCACCAGCAGCAGGTTCAGCGGCAGATGGCGCAGCAGGTAGCGCAGAAAACTGCCGAACATATCCTGTTGATGCAAGGTTCCGTCCAGATCGAAAAACACCACTCTCCGTTCACTGTGCTGCAAACTGCCCCCTTCTCTCAGGATTCGCTTCTCGTTAGGGTAAGCTTAACAGTCTTATGCCATGAAGAGGGAAAACATCCCTGCCGTTAAGGAAGAATTAAATTAGCAGGCGAAGGAAAAATTGTGGCTTATGAATTTTTAATTCGTGGTATACCCCTTATAATCGAATAAAAATTCTTTCAGTCACGAGCCGGACGGCTCCAGCGGAGCTCCAATGAACTGTTTAACGCGTATTCGTCAGCGCTATCCCACCCTGGCGGCGAGCGACAAAAAGTTGGCCGATTTTATTCTGAGCCAACCCGATGACACCCGGCACCTCAGCTCGCAGCAGCTGGCGGCGGAAGCCGGGGTGAGTCAGTCCAGCGTGGTTAAATTTGCCCAAAAACTGGGGTTCAAAGGCTTCCCGGCGCTGAAGCTGGCGCTGAGTGAAGCGCTGGCCAGCAGCCCGGATCCGCACTCCGTCCCGGTACATAACCACATTCGCGGTGACGACCCGCTGCGTCTGGTGGGCGAGAAACTCATTAAAGACAATGTCGCCGCTATGCATGCCTCGCTGGACGTCAACACTGAAGAGACGCTGCGGGAAGCCGTCACGCTGCTGCGCAACGCCCGGCGGGTGATCGTCACCGGGATTGGCGCGTCCGGCCTGGTGGCGCGTAACTTTAGCTGGAAGCTGATGAAGATCGGCGTTAATGCTGTTTCGGAGCAGGATATGCACGCCCTGCTGGCGACGGTGCAGGCCATGTCCAGCGACGATCTGCTGCTGGCGATCTCTTACTCCGGCGAGCGTCGGGAGATCAATATGGCGGCCGGTGAAGCGCTGCGCGTGGGCTCCAGGATCCTGGCGATCACCGGCTTTAGCCCTAACGCCCTGCAGCAGCAGGCGACCCACTGCCTGTACACCATCGCCGAAGAGCAGGCGACGCGCAGCGCGGCCATCTCTTCTACCAGCGCGCAAATGATGCTCACCGACCTGCTGTTTATGGGGCTGGTGCAGCAGGATCTGGAGCGGGCGCCGGAGCGCATTCGCCATAGCGAAGCGCTGGTGAAAAAGCTGGTCTGAGCAGAAAATGGGCGTATAATGCCCGCCCTGTTTGTGTTGTTTCTGAGATTTTCCTGATGGCGCTGTTAATTACCAAAAAATGCATCAACTGCGATATGTGCGAGCCGGAGTGCCCCAATGAGGCCATTTCGATGGGTGACAGCATTTATGAAATTAACAGCGACCGCTGCACCGAATGCGTGGGCCATTACGATACGCCCACCTGCCAGAAGGTGTGCCCGATCCCGAATACTATTCTGAAAGATCCGGCACACGTCGAGAGTGAAGAACAGCTGTGGGATAAATTCGTCCTGATGCACCACGCGGATAAAATTTAACCGCCGTCGCGCTTAGCTTTCGACAATCACCGTGGCGCAGGCGTAATGGCGCTCATCGGCGAGCGTGACATGAATATGGCTCACCCCCAACCGTTCCGCCAGCCGTTGCGCCTCACCCCATAGCCGCAGCTTCGGCTTGCCCAGCTCATCGTTGTAAACTTCGAACTGATTAAAGGCCAGCCCGTTGCGGATCCCGGTCCCCAGCGCTTTCGCCGCCGCTTCCTTGACCGCAAAGCGTTTCGCCAGGAAACGCACCGGCTGCTGATGCTGCTCCCAGATACTCCATTCATGGTCGCTCAGCACCCGGCGGGCAAGGCGATCGCCGCTGCGGGCGATCACCGCTTCGATGCGGGCGATCTCGACGATGTCGGTACCCAGCCCGAGAATGGCCATTAGCCGCGCGCTTCCAGCATCAGACGCTTCATTTCCGCGACCGCCTCTTTCAGGCCGCTCATCACCGCGCGGCCAATAATCGCGTGGCCGATATTCAGCTCATGCATTTCCGGCAGCGCGGCAATCGCTTTCACGTTGTGATAGGTCAGACCGTGACCCGCATTAACCTTCAGGCCGAGGCTGGCGGCGTAGGCGGCCGCTTTGGCAATGCGTTCCAGCTCCTTCGCCTGCTCGGCGTCGGTTTTAGCATCGGCATAGCAGCCGGTATGGATTTCGATATATGGCGCGCCAACGTCCGCTGCCGCTTTAATTTGTGCTTCATCCGCATCGATAAACAGGGAGACCAGGATGCCGGCATCCGCCAGGCGTTGACAGGCATCACGCATCTTGTCGCGCTGGCCGGCGACGTCCAGCCCGCCTTCGGTGGTCACTTCCTGGCGCTTCTCCGGCACCAGGCAGCAGAAATGCGGTTTGGTTTCGCAGGCGATCGTCAGCATCTCTTCGGTGACCGCCATTTCAAGATTCATGCGGGTGTGCAGCGTCTGGCGCAGGATACGCACATCGCGATCGGTGATATGGCGGCGGTCTTCGCGCAGATGCACGGTAATGCCGTCGGCGCCGGCCTGTTCGGCAATGAAAGCCGCCTGAACCGGATCCGGGTAGGCGGTGCCGCGGGCGTTACGCAAGGTCGCGATATGGTCAATATTGACCCCTAACAGTAATTCAGCCATGACAATCCTCGTTAATCATTCTTCGTATTATCCGCTCGCGCCTTTCGCGCGGGCATAAACTGGCGAAACAATTCCCGGCTCTTGAGCGGTTTGCCGCCGAGATAGGGCTTCAGGGCGATACGGGTAAAGCGCTTCGCGGCGCGCAGCGTATCAACATCAGGAAACTCGCGACTCGCCAACGCTTTCAAATGGTGCCCGGTAAACGTGTTGTTATCAATCACCAGGCTGGCAATAAAGCCTTTTTCTTCGCGATAGCGGTAGGTCATGGTGTCGTCCACCGGCTCGCCGCTCCCGGCGCAGTGGAGAAAATCCACGCCATAGCCCAGGTGCCCGAGCAGCGCCAGCTCAAAGCGCCGCAGCGCCGGCTCCGGCGAGCCGCTGGCCCCGGCGAGCGCCTGAATGCAGTGCAAATAGTCAAAAAAGAGTTCGGAGAAGCGCGTTTCGTGCTCCAGCACACGGGAGATAAGCTCGTTAACGTAAAGACCGCTGTAGAGGGTGATGCCGCTGAGCGGCAGCGCCAGCGAGACAGCTTCCGCGCTGCGCAGGGTTTTGACTTCGCCGCGGCCGCCGAAGCGAACCAGCAAGGGGGTAAAGGGCTGTAAAGCGCCTTTAAGATTCGAGCGTTTGGAGCGTGCGCCCTTGGCAACCAGGCGCACGCGACCGGATTCTTCCGTGAAGACGTCCAGCATCAGGCTGGTTTCGCTCCACGGTCGGCTATGCAGGACAAAGGCGCGCTGCCATCCATCCACGTTGCGTTAACTCAGAGGTCGTCAACATAACCGAGACTGCGCAGGGCGCGCTCGTCATCGGCCCAGCCGGATTTCACTTTAACCCACAGCTCGAGGTGCACCGGCGCTTCAAACATCTCCTGCATGTCCTTACGCGCTTCGATACCGATGGTTTTGATTTTGGCGCCTTTGTTGCCAATCACCATCTTCTTCTGCCCTTCACGCTCGACGAGGATCAGGCCGTTGATGTCGTAACCGCCGCGCTCGTTGGTCACAAAACGTTCGATTTCCACGGTGACGGAGTACGGCAGCTCAGCGCCAAGGAAACGCATCAGTTTTTCACGGATGATTTCGGAGGCCATAAAGCGCTGGGAACGATCGGTAATATAATCTTCCGGGAAGTGATGGATCGCTTCCGGCAGATGCTTACGCACGATCGCCGCGATGGTGTCGACGTTGGTCCCCGTTTCCGCCGACATCGGCACGATATCAAGGAAGTTCATCTGGCTGGCGAGGAACTGCAGGTGCGGTAACAGATCCGCTTTTTCCTGCACGTTATCCACTTTGTTGACCGCGAGGATCACCGGCGCTTTCGCGTCGCGCAGCTTGTTGAGCACCATCTCGTCGTCCTGCGTCCAGCGGGTGCCTTCCACCACGAAGATGACCAGTTCAACATCGCCAATCGAGCTGCTGGCCGCTTTGTTCATCAGGCGGTTAATGGCGCGCTTCTCTTCCATATGCAGGCCCGGAGTATCGACGTAAATCGCCTGATACGGCCCTTCGGTATGGATGCCGACGATGCGGTGACGGGTGGTCTGCGCTTTACGGGAGGTGATCGAGATCTTCTGCCCAAGCAGCTTATTCAACAGCGTGGATTTGCCAACGTTTGGACGACCCACGATGGCGACAAACCCACAATAACTTTTTTCTTCGCTCATTCCAGCTCCAGCTTTTTCAGCGCCTGTTCGGCGGCAGCCTGCTCCGCCTTACGACGGCTGGAACCTGTGCCAACCACCGGTTCACTCAGGCCACTGACCTGGCAGTGGATAGTAAATTCCTGATCGTGCGCTTCGCCGCGCACCTGGACCACCAGGTAGGACGGCAGCGGCAGATGACGACCCTGCAGATACTCCTGCAGACGCGTCTTCGGATCCTTTTGCTTATCGCCCGGGCTGATTTCGTCCAGACGAGTCTGGTACCAGGAGAGAATTAAGCGTTCAACGTTCTGAATATCGCTGTCGAGGAAAACCCCGCCAATTAACGCTTCAACGGTGTCCGCGAGAATCGATTCGCGACGGAAACCGCCGCTTTTCAGTTCGCCCGGCCCGAGGCGCAAGCATTCGCCCAGCTCAAACTCGCGGGCGATTTCCGCCAGCGTGTTGCCGCGCACCAGCGTCGCGCGCATACGGCTCATGTCGCCTTCATCCACGCGAGGAAAGCGATGATACAGCGCGTTAGCGATCACGAAACTTAAAATGGAGTCGCCTAAAAATTCCAGGCGCTCATTATGTTTGCTGCTGGCACTGCGGTGAGTTAATGCCTGTTGCAACAGCTCCTGATGATGAAAAGTGTAGCCCAGCTTTCGTTGAAGCCGATTAATTACGATGGGGTTCATGCGTTACCAATAAATGAATGCGTCAAAGATGCAGCACACGAAACCGACCTGAGCATACGCTTCAAACAGGAAGTTGAAACAGACCAATACGCTTTCGTGTGCAGTGTCACCCGGCAGAGCGACAACCAAAAACTTCGGGGGGATATTCTATACGCAACGACACGGGATGTCGTTAGTTTGAATGGATTTAAATACTAAATAATTCACGCCGCTGCGATAACAGCAGCGGCGTGAATTCAGCAGATGAAATTAATGAATTCCACCAATGCGCGATAACCGCACACCGGTCGGCCATTCACCTTCCTGCTTTTCAAAACTCATCCAGATAGCGGTGGCTTTTCCGACCAGGTTTGCTTCCGGCACAAAGCCCCAGTAACGGCTGTCGGCGCTGTTATCCCGGTTGTCGCCCATCATGAAGTACTGACCCGGCGGCACAATCCAGGTGGCCAGCGGCAGACCGCTCTGATGGTAATACATGCCAGCCTGATCCTGAGCAATCGGCACCATCAGAATACGATGCGTGACGTCGCCCAGCGTCTCCTGACGCTCGGTGAGGCGAATGCCGTCGGCTTTGGTTTCGCCCTTCGGCAGCTGCCAGAAACCGCTGCTCGCCTCGCCGCCGTTGCTGCGGGAGAAGGTCTGAACGAAATCGCTCGGCTCCACGTTGGAGTAAGTCACCGGCAGCGCGTTGCCGCAGGCCTGTCCGGAGCTACAGCCCGGCTGAATAGTGACCTGCTTGGCAATCGGATCGTAGGTGACCTTATCCCCCGGTAGCCCCACCGCGCGCTTGATGTAGTCCAGGCGCGGGTCTTCCGGATATTTAAACACCACGATGTCGCCGCGCTTCGGATGACCCGTCTCGATCAGCGTTTTCTGGTAGATAGGATCTTTAATGCCGTAGGCAAATTTCTCCACCAGGATGAAATCGCCAATCAGCAGAGTCGGCATCATCGAACCGGATGGGATCTGGAACGGCTCATAAATGAATGAACGTACCACCAGAACGATCGCCAGCACCGGGAAAACCGATGCGCCGGTTTCCAGCCAGCCCGGTTTCGGGCCGACTTTCTTCAACGTCTTTTTGTCCAGCTGCTCGCCGGTCGCTGCCTGAGCAGCGGCCTGACGCTCACGACGTTTCGGTGCAAAAATGAACTTGTCCAGGCACCATAAAACGCCCGTCACCAGGGTTGCAATCACCAGGATCAGGGCAAACATGTTCGCCATGCCAACTCCTTAGGGTTATTTGCCGTCTTTACCAACGTGCAGAATGGCGAGGAACGCTTCCTGCGGCAGTTCAACGTTACCGACCTGCTTCATACGCTTCTTACCTTCTTTCTGCTTCTGCAGCAGCTTTTTCTTACGGCTGACGTCACCGCCGTAGCATTTCGCCAGCACGTTTTTACGCAGCTGTTTCACGGTAGAGCGCGCGATGATGTGGTTGCCGATGGCCGCCTGAATCGCGATGTCGAACTGCTGACGCGGAATAAGATCTTTCATCTTTTCCACCAGCTCGCGGCCGCGATACGGCGCGTTATCGTTGTGGGTGATCAGCGCCAGCGCATCGACGCGCTCGCCGTTGATCAGCACATCGACGCGTACCATGTTCGACGCCTGGAAGCGTTTGAAGTTGTAGTCCAGCGACGCATAGCCGCGGGAGGTAGACTTCAGACGGTCGAAGAAGTCGAGCACCACTTCCGCCATCGGGATTTCGTAGGTCAGCGCCACCTGTTTACCGTGGTAAACCATGTTGGTCTGCACACCACGTTTCTCCACACACAGAGTGATCACGTTGCCGAGGAACTCCTGCGGCAGCAGCATGTGACACTCGGCGATCGGCTCGCGCAGCTCCTGAATATTATTCAGCGGCGGCAGCTTGGACGGGCTGTCGACGTAGATAACTTCTTTGGAGGTGGTCTCCACTTCGTAAACTACCGTCGGCGCGGTGGTGATCAGGTCGAGATCGTATTCACGCTCCAGACGCTCCTGAATGATCTCCATGTGCAGCAGGCCGAGGAAGCCGCAGCGGAAGCCGAAGCCCAGCGCGGTAGAACTTTCCGGCTCGTAGAACAGAGAGGCGTCGTTGAGGCTCAGTTTGCCCAGCGCGTCGCGGAAAGCTTCATAATCATCGGAGCTCACCGGGAACAGGCCGGCATACACCTGCGGTTTCACCTTCTTAAAGCCAGGCAGCGCTTTGTCTGCCGGGTTGCGGGCGGCGGTCAGGGTATCGCCCACCGGCGCGCCGAGGATGTCTTTGATCGCGCAGACCAGCCAGCCAACCTCGCCGCATTTCAGCTCGGTACGGTCAACCTGTTTCGGGGTAAAGATGCCCAGACGGTCGGCGTTATAGACCTGGCCGGTGCTCATGACCTTGATCTTATCGCCCTTGCGCATGGTGCCGTTTTTAATCCGCACCAGCGACACCACGCCGAGGTAGTTATCGAACCAGGAGTCGATAATCAGCGCCTGCAGCGGCGCGTCCGGATCGCCTTCCGGCGGCGGAATATCGCGCACCAGACGCTCCAGCACGTCGGTCACGCCGACGCCGGTTTTCGCCGAGCAGCGCACCGCATCATGGGCATCGATCCCGACGATATCTTCAATCTCGTCCGCTACGCGCTCAGGGTCGGCCGCAGGCAGGTCGATCTTGTTGAGTACCGGAACGACCTCCAGGTCCATCTCCATGGCGGTGTAGCAGTTGGCCAGGGTCTGGGCTTCTACGCCCTGCCCGGCGTCAACCACCAGCAGCGCGCCTTCGCACGCGGCGAGGGAACGGGAGACTTCATAGGAGAAGTCCACGTGGCCCGGGGTGTCGATAAAGTTCAGCTGATAGGTCTCACCGTCGTTGGCCTTATAGTCCAGGGTGACGCTCTGCGCCTTGATAGTGATCCCGCGTTCGCGCTCAAGATCCATGGAGTCCAGAACCTGGGCTTCCATTTCACGATCAGAAAGGCCACCGCAAATCTGGATGATACGGTCAGACAGCGTCGACTTACCGTGGTCGATGTGAGCGATGATCGAAAAGTTACGTATATTCTTCATATTTAGAGTTAATTATGCCTTACGAGTATCATGAGGCCGCTGTACTGTGCCTGACGTTTTTTAATCCGAAAACGCCGCATTCTACACTACATCCTTGAAACCAGGAAATGCTGTTAGATCCAGCATAACCGCAGAAATTGTGGCGTTGTAACAGGAAGGGTAAATAAAGATAAGGGCCAGTGAAATCACTGACCCATGTCGGAGGAAGGCGTTTCGATACGCACCAGATCCGGCGGCAACGCGACGCTCAGGATCACCGGCTGCCACGACTGGCGCGCTGCCAGCTGCGGCGACAGACCGCGCGCCACCAGGAACCCGCCGACGCCGCCCAGCAGCGCGCCGCAAAGTGACGCGATATCGCTGGCAAACAGCACCTGGAAAATCGACGCCATCACAAACAGCCCCACCAGCGGCGCCATGTAGACCAACAGCGCCGAACCCAGCAGACTGCTCTCGGCGATCCCCAGCTCCACTTTTTGCCCCGCCGTCAACGGCTGCTCGCAGGGCACGCTGATGGTATGGCTGGTCTGCGGCCCCAGCTTGTTTAATACCCGGCTGCCGCAGCCGGCGCGGGAGGCGCAACTGCTGCAGGAGGCTTTAACGTCGCAGTGCACCTGCGCCACGCCGTTATGCCAGGAAACCACGGTGGCCCACTCTTTGATCATTGTACTGCCTTGAATTTAATGCTGTCTGAGATACGCTTCGCCGTCTGCGGCGGCAGTTCGCCCACCACGGTGATCTCCGCG
The DNA here is from genome assembly GCF_040065235.1 of Klebsiella sp. GB_Kp047. Taxonomy (NCBI): domain Bacteria; kingdom Pseudomonadati; phylum Pseudomonadota; class Gammaproteobacteria; order Enterobacterales; family Enterobacteriaceae; genus Klebsiella; species Klebsiella sp. GB_Kp047. The sequence continues at coordinate 154,671 of NZ_JBEAJG010000006.1, forward strand.
TTATCGCGTACCGTCGTGCTGACGGTGCGTCGGCCGGTGCGCAACAGCTGGTCGCTGCTGGCCGCGGTGGCGCGGTTGATATTGATCGAGAAGCTGAACAAGCCGTCGGAATAGAGACGTGATTCTACCGGACCATCAAAGGTGGGTAGACGACGCTGGCTGCTGGAAACCTCAGTCATGCCCTGAGGGAGCCACGTCGGCGCCCAGTTGAAGTTGGCTTTGTCGCCCCCTTCAGGCACCGACAGCTGCGGCGGCAAATTCGCTTTTGCCAGCGTCTCCATGCTGGCGCTAACGTTATCACCAACGTTGAAAGAGACGACCCGGAACTGCTCCAGTGTTTCACCGTCGCGGTCGAGTAAATCAACGCGCAGCGGCAGCTTAGTCTCAGCGTCCAGCCAGGCGATAAAGCTATAGCGCGTGCCGTCGCGAGCCACGACGCGGATCACGTCGCAGAGGCGGTCGGCGATACGGGTACGGCCCACGGAGATAAAATCATAGGCTGCGCTGAGACGTTTGAAATCGCTGTAAACCAGCGACGGCAGCGAATCGACGATATAGTCGCCGTTCAGGGTGAACGGATCGAGGCCGGGTTCAAAATAGCTGATTTCCGTACCGCGCAGGACCACTTCCCGGCGCGGACCGTCCAGCTGCAGAAGCTGCGCCAGCGGTTGATTGTTCAGTCGCGCGTGACGATAGCGCAGCGACTCAACGCCTTGTTTGCTGATGCTGACGAACGAGAGCTCATAGTTGAGGGACTGGCTGGCCAGGTTCATCTGCTGCAACAACGCCCCGGACGATGTATCAGCCGAGGCGTTGACAGAGAACAACAGACTGCCTGCCATGAGCGACATGGCACACCAAAGTTGCTTCATTACTGCGATTGCGTTCCTAAAGTTTGATAACCCGGCACCTGGACTGCGGCCTGCTGAGTCTGGGCCTGGCCAAACTGAAGCTGCTCAGCGTGCAGGCGGCGCTGCAGTTCGTAGTCCTGCAGCATGGCGTTAATCCGCCGGCGCTGTTCCTGGACCTGAGCCTGCTGGCCGCTACCTGCTGATGCGTCAGCCGGTACGCCAAGACTTACCGGGCTCGCTTTGCCCATCATTGGCAGCGTATTGAACACCGGCGCCTCTGGCTGCTGAGCGGCATCAGACTGCCCATTATAGTGCTGGACGCCGACGATAACCGCAAGCGATACGCAGGCGGCAACGCCCATCTGGGTTAGTGAGCTGGCCCACGGACGCACTTTGTTCCAGAACGGCATCTGCCGCCACTGGTGTGGTGCGGGCTGAGATTCAGGAATAAGCGGCGCCGTCTGACGAACGGGCTCATTTTCAATGGCGGCCATCACCCGGGCGGAGATATCAAATTGCAGCACCTCTGCGGTATCGCCACGCAGCGTATCGCGGATAAGGTGGTAACTCTCCCAGGTTTTTTGCATCTCAGAAGAACGACTCAGCTCGTTGAGCAGTTCGTTATCCAGCGTTTCACCATCCATTAAAGCCGAAAGTTTTTCTTTCTGCATGCCTGATACCCTTTTCCAGTATTCCGCTATCGTCAACGCCTGATAAGCGGTTGAACTTTATTATCAATAGCTTCTCGCGCCCGGAAGATACGCGAACGCACCGTCCCAACCGGACAATCCATGATAGCGGCTATCTCTTCATAGCTCAGGCCATCCAGCTCCCGTAACGTAATTGCCATGCGTAAATCTTCCGGGAGCGATTCAATGGTACGAAAAACTATTTGTCTCAGTTCTTCTGACAACATTAAGTTCTCAGGGTTCGAAATTTCTTTCAACGCTCCGCCGCTTTCGAAGTTTTCCGCCTCGTTGGCGTCAACATCGCTGGACGGCGGACGGCGTCCCTGAGCAACCAGATAATTCTTCGCCGTATTGACGGCGATACGGTATAACCAGGTGTAAAAAGCGCTATCTCCCCGGAAAGAGTCCAGCGCACGCCATGCCTTAACGAACGATTCCTGAACGACGTCAGCGATATCGCCCGGCGGTACATAGCGGGAAACCAGGCTCGCGACCTTATGCTGATAGCGCACTACCAGCAAATTAAACGCTTTCTGATCTCCTTTCTGGACCCGTTCAACAAGGACCTGATCCGTTAACTGCTCGCTCATCCGAGGTAATGTCTCCCCAAACCCAATTCCCATGCGTCTTCAAAACACCACCCAAAATCTGCATTATGAGCAAGCTGACTGTTGGAGTGTATGAAAACAATAAAGTTCCGTTACGCTTTTTGTTTTTTGTCTGGCAACGGCGGCAGATCGTTATCAATCATTATATGCCCTGGTTGCTAAACGATAGGTTAGTCAATAAGAAAAAGCGCAGGCCCGTCTGAAGGGTATCGTAACACGGCGTTTATTTCACTATAAAATCCAATGCTATCAACCTGCCACGCGTCTCATTTTCGCCGTGCTCCAGACCGTTTCCGCTCGCCTGCTGTTTAGCCGTCACAACGCCCGCCAAAAAAAATGTACGATTCCTCACGAGCTGGTGCTATTGTGAGCTAAATGTGTTTAGTAAATTAAACAAAGACGATGAATACCACTCCTGACTTCTCTTGTGATGTGTTGATTATCGGCAGCGGCGCTGCCGGCCTCTCCCTTGCGCTGCGCCTGGCAGAGCACAGTTCGGTGACCGTGCTGAGTAAAGGGCCGATCAGCGAAGGTTCTACGTTCTATGCCCAGGGCGGGATTGCCGCCGTTTTCGACGAGACGGACAGTATTGAATCCCATGTCGAAGATACCCTGATTGCCGGCGCAGGGTTATGCGATCGCCATGCGGTCACCTTCGTCGCCAGCAACGCCAGACCATGCGTCCAGTGGCTTATCGATCAGGGCGTATTGTTTGATACCCAGGTCCAGGCCAATGGCGAAGAGAGCTATCATCTCACGCGCGAAGGGGGCCACAGCCATCGGCGCATTCTCCACGCCGCCGACGCTACCGGCAAAGCGGTGGAGACGACGCTGGTCGATAAAGCCCTCGCCCACCCCAATATCCGCATCCTTGAGCGCAGCAATGCCGTCGACTTGATCGTATCGGATAAGATTGGCTTGCCAGGCACGCGCCGGGTGGTCGGGGCGTGGATCTGGAACCGCAATAAAGAGCGCGTGGAAACCTGCAGCGCGAAGGCGGTGGTGCTCGCCACCGGCGGAGCCGCCAAGGTTTATCAATACACCACTAACCCCGACGTCTCTTCCGGAGACGGTATCGCGATGGCCTGGCGGGCGGGCTGCCGGGTGGCGAATCTGGAATTTAATCAGTTTCACCCCACCGCGCTGTATCATCCGCAGGCGCGCAACTTCCTGCTTACCGAAGCGCTGCGCGGCGAAGGCGCCCACCTTAAACGCCCGGACGGCACCCGCTTTATGCCGGACTTTGACGAGCGCGGCGAGCTGGCCCCACGCGATATCGTCGCCCGCGCCATCGATCATGAGATGAAGCGCCTTGGCGTGGACTGTATGTTCCTTGATATCAGCCATAAACCCGAGGCGTTTGTTCGCCAGCACTTCCCGATGATTTACGAGAAGCTGCTCGGCCTGGGAATTGATTTAACCAAAGATCCGGTACCGGTCGTCCCTGCCGCACATTACACCTGCGGCGGCGTGATGGTGGATGATAATGGCCGCACCGACGTCGATGGGTTATACGCTATCGGCGAAGTCAGCTATACCGGGCTGCACGGCGCGAACCGTATGGCCTCGAACTCGCTGCTGGAGTGCCTGGTTTACGGCTGGTCCGCCGCGGAAGAGATTGCCCGACGCCTGCCGCTGGCCCAGAAGGTTAGCACCCTGCCGGCGTGGGATGAAAGTCAGGTGGAGATCCCGGATGAACTGGTGGTTATCCAGCATAACTGGCACGAGCTGCGGCTGCTGATGTGGGATTACGTGGGGATTGTGCGCACCACCCGCAGGCTGGAGCGCGCCCTGCGGCGCATTACCATGCTGCAGCAGGAGCTGGATGAGTATTACGCCCGCTTCCGCGTCTCGAATAATCTGCTGGAGCTGCGCAATCTGGTGCAGGTGGCGGAGCTTATCGTACGCTGCGCGATGTTGCGCAAAGAGAGCCGCGGTCTGCATTACACCCTCGACTATCCGCAGCCGCTGCCGAACAGCGGCCCGTCGATACTGTCGCCCCTGGCTCACATAAAGAGATAAAAATCCTCGGTCAGAGCGGTAAAGCCTTCAGAATACTGCTGCTCTGGCCCGCGAATCGCCAGCCTGTCGCTGAAACACTCCCCCGCCGTCGGGGAGAAAGCCAGCAGCACCCGGTGCGGCGGCCGCAGCTCGGTCTCCGCCACGTCAGTGCGCAGTCGCAGGTGCCAGCCCATCGCGGTTGCCCGTTCGATAAACGCATTACCGATATCTACCGGTAGCACCACGCAAAAAAAGCCTTCTTCGGTGATATGTTCAGCGGCGCAGGTCAGCAGAGAAGCGTGATCGAGCGTAGTGGTATACCGCGCCTGCTCCCGCTGCGAGGTAGCGCAAGGCACCCCTTCCGCAAAGAAGGGCGGGTTACTGATTATCAGTTGATAGCGTCGGGTCTGCGGCGGTTGCCACTGATGAATATCGGCCTGACAGACCTCAACCCGCGCAGCCCATGGCGACGCGAGAGCATTTTCCTGCGCCTGGGCGGCAGCCTCTGCGTCCAGTTCAACCGCATCGACACATACATCATCGCCGGTACGCTGGGCGAGCATTAGCGCCAGCAGGCCGCTGCCCGCGCCAATATCCAGCACATGCTTCACCCCGGCAATCGGCGCCCAGGCGCCGAGCAAAATGCCGTCGGTACCCACCTTCATCGCGCAACGATCGTGGGCGACAAAAAACTGTTTGAAGGTAAAACCATTGCGCGGCAGCGCAAACTTCGACTGAGACATCCTCAATAACCTTGCCGACAAAAACTCCTGAACGTAAGGCTATGCACAATACCGGAGAACAGATAGCCTTACAAACAGATGAACATTACGTCAGTAACGTCTATAATCGGCGGCCCACTCAGAGGTAGAACATGACTGTAACGACTTTTTCCGAACTTGAACTCGACGAAAACCTGCTGGAGGCCCTCCAGGATAAAGGTTTCACTCGCCCGACAGCCATTCAGGCCGCCGCTATTCCGCCTGCGCTCGATGGCCGTGACATCCTCGGTTCAGCGCCGACCGGCACTGGTAAAACGGCGGCGTATCTGCTGCCAGCGTTGCAGCACCTGCTCGATTTCCCGCGTAAGAAATCCGGCCCGCCGCGTATTCTTATCCTGACGCCGACCCGCGAGCTGGCGATGCAGGTGGCTGACCACGCCCGCGAGCTGGCAAAGCATACCCATCTGGATATCGCCACCATTACCGGCGGCGTAGCCTACATGAACCACGCGGAAGTGTTCAGCGAAAACCAGGACATCGTGGTCGCCACCACTGGTCGCCTGCTGCAGTATATAAAAGAAGAGAACTTTGACTGCCGCGCCGTCGAGACCCTAATCCTCGATGAAGCCGACCGCATGCTGGACATGGGCTTTGCGCAGGATATCGAAACCATCGCCGGTGAAACCCGCTGGCGCAAGCAGACCATGCTGTTCTCCGCGACGCTCGAAGGCGATGCGATCAAAGACTTCGCCGAACGTCTTCTGGAGGAGCCGGTTGAAGTTTCCGCTAACCCGTCGACTCGCGAGCGCAAGAAAATCCATCAATGGTACTACCGCGCTGACGATATCGAACATAAAACCAAACTGCTGGTGAATCTGCTGCAACAGCCGGAAGCTACCCGCGCTATCGTCTTTGTGCGCAAGCGCGAGCGCGTGCATGAGCTGGCCAACTGGCTGCGTGAAGCCGGGATTAACACCTGCTGGCTGGAAGGCGAGATGGTGCAGGCCAAGCGTAACGAAGCCATCAAGCGTCTGACCGATGGCCGCGTAAACGTGCTGATCGCTACCGACGTCGCCGCCCGCGGTATCGATATTCCGGACGTCAGCCACGTCTTTAACTTCGATATGCCGCGCACCGCCGACATCTATCTGCACCGTATCGGTCGTACCGGGCGTGCAGGTAAGAAAGGCACCGCGATTTCGCTGGTTGAAGCGCACGACCACCTGTTGCTGGGCAAGATCGGCCGCTACGTTGAAGAACCGCTGAAAGCTCGGGTGATTGATGAATTGCGACCAAAAACCCGCGCGCCAAGCGAGAAGCTGACCGGTAAACCATCGAAGAAAGTGCTGGCGAAACGCGCCGAGAAAAAAGAGAAAGAAAAAGAAAAGCCGCGGGTGAAAAAGCGCCACCGCGATACGAAAAATATCGGTAAGCGCCGGAAACCAAGCGCAGCCGGGACGCCATCAGCGCCCAACGAAGAGTAAAAAAAACGCCGGGTTATCCCGGCGTTTTCACATCTGGCGTTAGCCTTACAGGCTTTCGGTAAAGGTACGAGCGATAACGTCGCGCTGCTGTTCCGGCGTCAGGGAGTTGAAGCGCACCGCGTAGCCAGAAACACGAATGGTCAGCTGCGGATATTTTTCCGGATGCTCAACCGCGTCCAGCAGAGTTTCACGACGCAGCACGTTAACGTTCAGGTGCTGACCGCCTTCCACGCGAACTTCTGGTTTCACGTCTACCGGGATTTCACGGTATTCGATTTCACCCAGTTTGCTGACCGCCACCACGTCATCTTCCGCAAAACCACCTTTGGCGCACAGGCAGCGCGCTTCGCCTTTTTCGCTATCCAGCAGCCAGAAAGAGTTCAGCAGGTCGTCGTTTGCCGCTTTAGTAATTTGGATACCAGTAATCATTTGATGCCTCCCAGGCAGTGTTTATTCGATTTTGGCCTCTTCGCGGCCAATTGGTAAAACCATTGTTGTATGAGTGTATATATATCAGCCGCACCCTCGGCATTCTTTGATGTAAATCAACAAAAACCACTCACTCTAAGTGGGTATGCAAGGATTTTATTGTTTTACATCAAGTTACGCCATGCACAGCTATAAATAATTTTGTAAATTTTCAATTATTTTTGCATGAAGGCCCGCGTTGAGCCGTGCCGATTTTGTTCTGTAGAAAGAAGCCGTTAAGCTATAGCAATGACCCTTTGCAGGAGAGCAAGATGACCACCCCTTTAACCTGGCATGACGTGCTGGCGGATGAAAAGCAACAACCCTATTTTCTCAATACTCTGAAGACCGTCGCCGAAGAGCGCCAGTCCGGGATCACCATCTATCCACCGCAAAAAGACGTCTTCAATGCGTTTCGCTTTACCGAACTGGGCGATGTCAAAGTCGTCATTCTCGGCCAGGACCCCTATCACGGCCCGGGGCAAGCCCACGGTCTGGCGTTCTCGGTTCGCCCGGGCGTCGCCATCCCGCCCTCGCTGCTAAATATGTACAAAGAGCTCGAGGCCACTATCCCTGGCTTTACCCGACCTACCCATGGTTACCTGGAAAGCTGGGCGCGCCAGGGAGTGCTCCTGCTGAATACGGTCCTGACCGTCCGCGCCGGGCAGGCGCACTCGCACGCCAGTCTCGGCTGGGAGACGTTTACCGATAAGGTTATCGCGTTAATCAATGAGCATTGCGAGGGGGTGGTCTTCCTACTGTGGGGCTCCCATGCACAAAAGAAAGGCGCGATTATCGATCGCCAGCGCCACTGCGTACTGAAGGCGCCGCACCCGTCACCGCTCTCTGCACATCGCGGCTTCTTTGGCAGCAACCATTTCGTGCAGACCAATCAGTGGCTGACCGAGCGCGGCGAAGCACCGATTGACTGGATGCCGGTCCTTCCCGCCGAAAGCGAGTGATCGACAGCCATAAAAAAAGCCAGCATCAGCTGGCTTTTTTATTCAGGGACAGGTATTACGCCTTGTTCTGACGCCACCACTCCGCCAGCAGAACGCCGGTCGCCACAGAGACGTTCAGGCTTTCGACATTGCCGGTACCATCGATGGCGACGCTGAGGTCCGCGCTGGAGATCGCTGCATCCGACAGGCCATCGCGCTCCTGGCCTAACACCAGCACCATTTTCTTCGGCAGCTCGGCTTTAAACAGCGGGGTACCATTATGGCTGGAGGTCGAGACAATCGCGTAGCCCGCCTGACGGAATTGATCAAGAGTATCGATGAAGCTGTCGCCGGTGATCGGCTCAACATGTTCCGCACCGCCTTCCGCCGTACGGATCGCCGCGCCGGACTCCAGCACGCCGGCATCCTGAACCACAACGCCCTTCACGCCGAAGTGCGCGCAGCTGCGCATGATCGCCCCGAGGTTGTGCGGGTTACCCACGTCTTCCAGCGCCAGAACGCAATCTTCTTCTGCGGCCTTCGCGACCCACTGGGCAACAGAGGTGCCGTGGCGTTTTTTGATCAGGAAGCAGACGCCGCCGTGGTGATCGGTCCCGGAGGCTTTCGCCAGCTCGGCTTCATCAACCACATGATAGGCTTTACGGTTAGCCGCCATCCAGCGCAGCGCCTCTTTAAAACGCGGCGTCACGCTCTGAATAAACCAGGCGCGGACAATAGCTTCCGGGCGGCTCTGGAACAGGGCCTGACAGGCGTTTTCACCATACACGCGGGTCTCTTCCGCGCGCTGGCGACGCAGCACTTCCGGATCGATAAAACTCTTCCCGCTGATCCCGCCGTGATCTTCTTTTACCGGGGTCTCATCGCCAGGGGCGCGGGAAACGGTACGCCACGGGGACGCATCGTCACGATGAAAATCATCGCGCTTGCGGTCATCGCGTTTACGATCGTCACCGCGGCTGTTTCGTTCGTCACGCGCAGGGCGGCTGCGGCCGTCAACACGAGATTTTCCTGGACGACCTCCCCCTTTCCCGGTACGTGGGTTATGGGTGCGTTTGTCAGAATCATCATCACTGCGGACATACATCACTTTGACCTTGCCGCTTTTATTTTTCAGTTCGTCGCTCATCAATTTTCTCCACCTGCGCTGCGCGAAGCGCGCAGATTACCCGATGTGTCATCGCTTCGCCATGATTTCGTTTAAAAGCCGGCCTCTATTGCACTCATCGAACAAAACGCATTGTCCTTAAATAACACTTAATCGATAATATGTAACATCACAGAAACATATCGGCCACGTGCCACGTTGCAACCCATAACCAGAGGTTAGTTATGAATACCGTTTGTGCCAGTTGTCAGGCTCTGAACCGCCTCCCGGACGATCGTAGCGCGGATGGCGCAAAGTGCGGACGCTGCGGTCACGATCTTTTTGACGGCGACGTCATCAACGCGACCGGGGCAACGCTGGATAAACTCTTAAAGGACGATCTGCCGGTCGTTGTTGATTTCTGGGCGCCATGGTGCGGTCCCTGCCGTAGCTTCGCGCCGATCTTTGAAGACGTTGCGGAAGAGCGTAGCGGGAAGATGCGCTTTGTGAAAGTTAACACCGAAGCGGAACGTGAGCTTAGCGCACGGTTTCGTATCCGCAGCATCCCGACCATTATGATGTTCAAAAATGGCGAAGTGATCGACATGCTCAATGGCGCGGTGCCAAAAGCGCCATTTGATAGCTGGCTGAACGAAGCCGGACAGCAGTAATCCTTCCGGGGCACCGCTTGTGCCCCGTTTTAGCCTCTGCGACAATAGCGCTTTTCATTAGCGACTCCCATGACTGATAACGCTGTCCTTCGCCTGCGCGCCGAACGTCTCGCGCGAGCCACCCGCCCTTTCCTTGCGCGCGGTAATCGCATCCGCCGCTGCCAGCGCTGTCTGCTGCCGCTCAAGCAGTGTCTGTGCGCCACGTTAACGCCGGCGCAGTCCACCAGCCGCTTTTGCCTGGTGATGTTTGATACGGAACCGATGAAGCCCAGCAACACCGGTCGGCTCATCGCCGATATTCTGCCGAATACCGAGGCTTATCAATGGTCGAGAACCGAGCCGCCGCAGGGGCTGCTTGACCTGGTCGCCCATCCCGATTACCAGCCGATGGTGGTGTTCCCCGCCTCCTACGCCGGGCCGGAGCGCCAGGTCCTGAGCGCGCCGCCGTCTGGCAAACCGCCGCTGTTTATCATGCTCGACGGCACCTGGACCGAAGCGCGTAAAATGTTCCGTAAGAGCCCTTATCTGGACGCGCTGCCGATAATCTCCGTCGATCTGTCCCGCATCTCAGCCTACCATCTGCGCGAGGCGCACGCCGATGGACAATATTGTACCGCGGAAGTGGCCATCGCCCTGCTGGACCTGGCGGGCGATGCGCCGGCCGCCGCAGCGCTTGGCGAACACTTCACCCGCTTCCGGACCCGTTACCTGGCAGGAAAAACCCAGCATAAGGGCAGTATCACAGCGGACCAGGTGGAAAACGTTTAAAATCATTCGGTCACTGGGATGAAAGGAGACCGGTATGAGCCAACGAGGCCTGGAAGCACTGCTGCGACCAAAGTCCATCGCCGTTATTGGCGCATCAATGAAACCGCAGCGCGCTGGCTATCTCATGATGCGCAACCTGCTAGCCGGTGGCTTCAATGGCCCGGTGCTGCCGGTGACCCCCGCCTGGAAGGCGGTGCTCGGGGTGCTGGCGTGGCCCACCATCGAGAGCCTGCCCTTTACGCCGGATCTGGCGGTACTCTGTACCAACGCGCGGCGTAATCTCGAGTTGCTTGAAGCCCTGGGGCAGAAAGGCTGCAAGACCTGCATCATTCTTTCTTCGCAGCCTGAGCAGTATCCGGCGCTGCTGGCGTGCGCCACCCGCCATCAGATGCGCCTGCTCGGCCCCAACAGTCTCGGCCTGCTGGCGCCGTGGCAAGGGTTGAACGCCAGCTTTTCGCCGGTGCCGATCCATCGCGGTAAACTGGCCTTTATCTCGCAATCGGCTGCCGTCTCCAACACCATCCTTGATTGGGCGCAACAGCGCGAGATGGGGTTTTCCTACTTTATCGCGCTGGGTGATAGTCTGGATATAGATGTCGATGACCTGCTGGACTTTCTGGCCCGCGACAGCAAAACCAGCGCCATTTTGCTCTACCTTGAGCATCTCAGCGACGCGCGCCGGTTTGTTTCCGCCGCGCGCAGCGCCTCGCGAAACAAGCCGATCCTGGTGATTAAAAGCGGCCGTAGTCCCGCGGCGCAGAAGCTGTTGCACGTCAACTCCGGGATGGATCCGGCATGGGATGCGGCCATCCAGCGTGCTGGTCTACTGCGGGTCCAGGATACCCATGAGCTCTTCTCCGCCGTAGAAACCCTGAGCCATATGCGCCCGCTGCGCGGTGAAAAACTGATGATCGTCAGCAACGGCGCGGCGCCGGCGGCGCTGGCGTTGGATGAGCTTTGGCTGCGTAACGGTAAGCTGGCGACCCTCAGCGAGGAGACGCGCGACGCCCTGCGCCAGGCGCTGCCGGGCGGCGTCGAGATCGCCAACCCACTGGATCTACGCGATGACGCCAGCAGCGAACATTATCAGCGGGCGGTGAATATTCTGCTTAACAGCCAGGACTATGACGCGCTGCTGGTGATCCACTCTCCCAGCGCCGCCGCGCCGGGCACCGAGAGCGCCCTGGCGCTGATCGACGCCCTGAAGCACCATCCGCGTGGCAAATATGTCACCGTGCTGACCAACTGGTGCGGCGAATTCTCCTCCCAGGAGGCGCGACGGCTGTTCAGCGATGCCGGCCTTCCCACCTACCGTACGCCGGAGGGGACCATCACCGCCTTTATGCATATGGTCGAGTACCGCCGTAACCAGAAACAGCTACGCGAGACCCCCGTGCTGCCGGACTCGTTAACCGCCAATACCAGCAAGGCGCATGCCCTGCTCCAGCAAGCGATCGATGACGGCGCCACCACGCTGGATACCCACGAGGTCAGCCCGGTACTCCGGGCCTACGGCATCCACACACTGCCAACCTGGATCGCCGCTGACAGCGCGGAAGCGGTGCATATTGCTGAGCAGATAGGCTATCCGGTTGCGTTGAAGCTGCGTTCCCCGGATATTCCGCATAAATCAGAAGTACAGGGGGTCATGTTGTATCTGCGTACCGCGGCAGAAGTGCAGCAGGCAGCGGATGCGATGATCGATCGCGTCAGGCTGGCCTGGCCCCGGGCGCGCATTCATGGCCTGCTGGTGCAGAGTATGGCCAATCGCGCCGGCGCCCAGGAGCTGAGAGTGGTGGTTGAGCACGATCCTCTCTTCGGCCCGTTGATTATGTTGGGCGAAGGCGGCGTGGAGTGGCGGGCCGAGGACCAGGCCGCCGTGGCGCTGCCGCCGCTGAATATGAACCTGGCGCGTTATCTGGTGATCCAGGCGATCAAAAATAAGAAGATCCGCGGCCGCAGCGCATTGCGACCGCTGGATATCGCGGGCTTAAGCCAGCTGCTGGTTCAGGTCTCGAACCTGATCGTCGACTGCCCGGAGATCCAGCGCCTGGATATTCATCCCCTGCTCGCCTCCGGCAACGAGTTTACGGCGCTGGATGTTACCCTTGGGCTTGCACCCTTCAGCGGCGACAGTGAAAGCCGTCTCGCTATTCGTCCCTATCCGCACCAGCTGGAGGAGTGGGTGGTGATGAAAAATGGCGATCGCTGTCTGTTCCGGCCGATCCTGCCGGAAGATGAACCGCAGCTGCTCGCGTTTATCGCCCAGGTCACCAAAGAAGATCTCTATTATCGCTATTTTAGTGAGATCAACGAATTTACCCATGACGACTTAGCCAATATGACCCAGATCGACTACGATCGAGAAATGGCGTTTGTCGCCGTCAGGACCACTGCGGAACAGAGCGAGATCCTTGGCGTGACGCGGGCGATCTCCGACCCTGATAATATTGATGCCGAGTTTGCTGTGCTGGTCCGTTCAGATTTGAAAGGGTTAGGCCTGGGCCGAAGGCTGCTGGAAAAGCTGATCGCCTATACGCAAAGCCATGGCCTGCAACGGCTGAATGGGATTACGATGCCGAATAACCGAGGCATGATCGGCCTCGCCAGAAAGCTGGGATTCACCGTTGATATTCAGCTGGAAGATGGGATTGTCAGTCTGTCGCTGCCCCTGAATCAGGGATAATCGCGCGACGCTGACCGCAATTGTTGACCACATTAGCGGGTAGTAATGGTATTATTGCCCGCTTACGTCGTCTGCATGGTACAGAAGACCCTTCAATAAACAGAGAAGAAACGCACTGTGATGTTGTCAAAATTTAAGCGTAATAAACATCAACAACACCTTGCCCAACTCCCTAAGCTTTCTCAGTCAGTTGATGATGTAGAGTTCTTTTACGCCCCTGCGGATTTCAGGGAAGCGTTACTGACCCGGATTGCCAACGCCACTCAGCGTATATGCATTATTGCGCTCTACCTGGAGCAAGATGATGGCGGAAAAGGAATTTTGCAGGCCCTGTATGACGCCAAGCGTCAGCGTCCGCAACTGGATGTTCGCGTCCTCGTGGACTGGCACCGCGCTCAACGTGGCCGTATCGGCGCCGCCGCCTCCAACACCAACGCCGACTGGTATTGCCGGATGGCCACTGAAAATCCGGGCGTAGAGATCCCCGTTTACGGCGTGCCGATTAACACCCGGGAGGCGCTCGGCGTTCTCCATTTCAAAGGCTTTATTATCGATGACTGCGTCCTCTACAGCGGCGCCAGCCTGAACGATGTTTATCTGCATCAGCATGATAAGTACCGCTATGATCGCTATCAGTGCATCCGAAACGGCAAAATGGCGGACGTCATGTTTGACTGGGTCGACAATAATCTGGTTCAGGGACGCGGTGTGAATCGTCTCGACAGACCGGATCGGCCAAAAAGTCCGGAAATCAAAAACGACATTCGCCAGTACCGTCAGGAGCTCCGCGACCGCAGCTACCATTTTGTCGGCACCGCCGGTGACGAAGAACTCTCCGTCACCCCGCTGGTAGGCCTGGGGAAATCCAGCCTGCTGAACAAAACTATCTTTCACCTGATGCCCTGTGCCGAGCACAAGTTAACGATCTGCACCCCCTACTTCAACCTTCCTGCCGTGCTGGTAAGAAATATCATCCAGCTGCTACGCGACGGTAAACAGGTGGAGATTATTGTCGGCGATAAAACCGCTAACGATTTCTATATTCCCGAAGATCAGCCGTTTAAAATCATCGGCGCGCTTCCTTATCTGTATGAAATCAACCTGCGGCGTTTCCTCAGCCGGCTGCAGTATTATGTGAATACCGATCAGCTGATCGTCCGCCTGTGGAAGGATGACGATAACAGCTACCACCTGAAAGGCATGTGGGTTGATGATGAGTGGATGCTGCTCACCGGCAACAACCTTAACCCGCGCGCCTGGCGACTCGATCTGGAAAATGCCATTCTGATCCACGATCCAAAGCAGCAGTTGGGGGCCATGCGGGAGAAAGAGCTGAAGCTCATCCGCACCCACACCACGGTGGTGAAACATTATCGGGATCTGCAAAGTATTGCCGACTACCCGGTGAAAGTGCGTAAACTGATCCGCCGACTACGGCGGATCCGCATCGACCGGCTGATCAGCCGTATTCTCTGACAATCAGCCCCGCCTCGACGGGGCTTTTTTCTGGAAGCACTATGCGTACGATAATCGTGATTGCTTCGCTGATGTTAACGGGCTGCAGCCACATGGCAAATGATGCATGGTCCGGTCAGGACAAAGCCCAGCATTTTCTGGCCTCGGCGATGCTGTCTGCCGCGGGCAATGAATATGCGCAACATCAGGGTTACAGCCGGGACCGCAGCGCCGCTATCGGCCTGATGTTTTCTGTCAGCCTCGGCGCCTCAAAAGAGCTTTGGGACAGCCGCCCGGCAGGGAGCGGCTGGAGCTGGAAGGATTTCGCCTGGGATGTAGCCGGCGCGACCACCGGCTACGCTGTGTGGCAACTGGCGCACCAGTAGCGGCTAAAGACGCAGGCCTTTGCCCTTGCGATGCAGCATCAGGGAGACCAGGAAGGCGATGGCCGCCATCACCGTTACGTACCAGTAAAAAGCGTGCTCTATCCCCGCCGATTTAAGCGACAGCGCGACATACTCCGCCGAGCCGCCAAACAGGGCATTCGCGACGGCATAGGAAAGCCCTACCCCAAGCGCACGAACCTGCGCCGGGAACATCTCGGCCTTCAGGATGCCGCTGATCGAGGTATAGAAACTGACAATCAGCAAGGCGCAGATCACCAGGCCGAAGGCAGCATAGGGGGAGCTCACTTTTTGCAAGGCGCTCAGGATAGGCACGGTAAATAATGTCGCCAGTACGCCAAAGCACAGCATGGAGGTACGGCGGCCTACTTTATCCGAAAAAGCGCCGAACAGCGGTTGAACCAGCATATAAACGAACAGCGCCGCAGTCATGATCACGCTGGCGGTGCTGGCCGTCATACCCGCCGTGTTGACCAGATACTTTTGCATATAGGTAGTAAAGGTATAAAAGGTCAGCGATCCGGCGGCGGTAAAGCCCAACACCATCACGAAGGCCCGGCGATTACGCCACAACCCTTTAAATGAGCCAGCCTCTTTCAGCGCCCGGGTCTCCTGCTTTGAGGTTTCGTCCAGCTGGCGACGCAGCCACAGCGCGACGATGGCCAGTACTGCCCCGAGAGCAAAAGGAATACGCCATCCCCATGCATGCAGATCTTCGTCGCTCAGCACCTGCTGGAGCGCCACGACCACTAATACCGCCAGTAGCTGTCCGCCAATTAACGTGACGTACTGGAAAGAGGCGTAGAAGCCTTTCTTTCCTTCAATCGCCACTTCACTCATATAGGTCGCGCTGGTGCCATATTCTCCCCCGACCGACAGCCCCTGGAACAGACGGGCCAACAGAAGCAACGCCGGAGCCCAGGTGCCGATGACTGCATAGCCCGGTAGGCAGGCAATTACCAGTGAACCAAAGCACATCATGCAGACCGAAATAAGCATGGACGTTTTACGTCCGCGGCGGTCGGCGATCCGACCAAACAGCCAGCCACCGATAGGACGCATCAGAAATCCGGCGGCGAATACGCCTGCCGTTTGTAAAAGTTGAGTGGTGGTATTTCCGGATGGAAAGAAGATATGGGCAAAATAGAGCGAGCAGAATGAGTAGACGTAAAAATCAAACCACTCAACCAGATTTCCCGAGGAAGCGCCAACAATTGCCCAAATACGACGACGGGTGTCAGCCTGCTCCGGCGCGGCCCGTTCGGTAATGCTACTCTCTGTCATTGTTATATTGCTCCAGCAAAGACTGCAATCTGTCTTGTCGGGCGTACCACGTCACGCAGACAAATTAGTTAGTAAACTAAATGTTATATAATTGTTATATCTTTATATGTGATTGCATTCACATTTTTTTTCGTAAGCACGGTTTTCGCGATCAACGCCAGTGCAGGAGCAAGGAAAAAGTGGATTATGGCGAAGGGATTGCCATGACGGGGTTTTATGTTGCTTTGAATGAAGATGATGAACTGGATATGGTGGGGTTGTCGCCGGAGGCGGTGCTGCGCACCCCTGGCCGGGCTACCGGGGCGTGGCTCCATGTCGGACCCGTAGCCCCGTAAAGCGCAGCGCCACCGGGGAGATATACCCCATACAGCAAAAAAACCCGCACCTTTCGGGACGGGGTTCTTGTTAAAACGCAAAAACAAAAGGCCCAGTCTTTTGACTGAGCCTTTCGTTTTATTTGATGCCTGGCAGTTCCCTACTCTCACATGGGGAGACCCCACACTACCATCG
>NZ_JBEAJG010000007.1:0-141157 GCF_040065235.1 Klebsiella sp. GB_Kp047
TCCATGTCACTTTGAGTGCCCACACAGATTGTCTGATAAATTGTTAAAGAGCAGTGCCGCTTCGTTTTTCGCTGCGGCGCGGGGTGTGCATATTACGCTTTCCCGCTGCAGAGTCAAGCATTTATTTTTGCTTTTCTCTGCGAGGTTCTCACCGGAACCCCGCTGACCCGGCGGCTTGCTTGCCGTTGTTCCGTGTCAGTGGAGGCGCATTATAGGGAGTAATTCCGAGGTGACAAGGGGAAATGCAAAAAAACTTTTCAACCGTCTCTTTTTTCAACAATGCGGCGAGGAATGTCGCAAAAAACCGCCGTTTTGCTGTTTTAACCAACGAAACGGGGCGCCTGGTGGCATACTGTTAGAGTAGAGAAAAGAAAGGAACGGCATTTATGTCTTTAAGCGCACAGCAACTGGCGGCACAAAAGAACATCTCCTGGGTACTGGCCGAGAAGCTCGCCCAAAAAATACTGACTGGCGAATATCAGCCGGAAAGCATTCTTCCCGGCGAAATGGAGTTAGGGGAGCAGTTCGGCGTGAGTCGTACCGCCGTCCGCGAAGCGGTGAAGACACTCACTGCAAAAGGCATGCTGCTGCCCCGCCCTCGCATTGGCACCCGGGTCATGCCGCGCAGCAGCTGGAACTTCCTTGATAAAGAGCTCCTCTCCTGGTGGCTAACAGAAGATAACTTCGAAGAGGTGGTGAGCCACTTTCTCGTCATGCGCAGCAGCCTGGAGCCACAGGCCTGTTTTCTCGCCGCCGCCCACGGCACCGCAGAGCAGAAAGCGCAGCTCAATACCCTAATGGAAGAGATGATTGCCCTGAAACGCCATTTTCAGCGCGATCGCTGGATTGCAGTCGATATGGCCTGGCATGAACATATCTATGAAATGAGCGGTAATCCTTTCCTCAGCTCATTCGCTTCTTTATTTCATTCGGTCTACCACACTTACTTCACATCAATTACGCAAAATGAAGTGGTGAAGCTCGATCTCCACCAGGCGATTGTCGATGCCATTCTCAACAGTGATGCGCCGGGTGCCTTACTTGCCTGCCAGGCGCTGCTAAACGCCCCCCACCACGTAAATCAATAACAAGGATTTGGCATGAGCGGAAAAAAAGGGCGCAGCATGGCCGGCCTGCCGTGGATTGCGGCGATGGCCTTCTTTATGCAGGCGCTGGATGCCACCATTCTTAACACTGCCCTCCCGGCTATCGCCCACAGCCTGAATCGTTCCCCGTTAGCAATGCAGTCGGCCATCATCAGCTATACGCTGACGGTGGCGATGCTGATCCCGGTCAGCGGCTGGCTGGCCGATCGCTTCGGCACGCGTCGGGTCTTTATCATCGCCGTTAGCCTGTTTACTCTCGGCTCTCTCGCCTGCGCGCTCTCCAGTTCATTAACGGAACTGGTCATTTTTCGCGTCATTCAGGGGATCGGCGGGGCGATGATGATGCCGGTGGCGAGGCTGGCCCTCCTGCGCGCCTATCCGCGCAGCGAACTGCTGCCGGTTCTGAACTTTGTCACCATGCCAGGACTGGTGGGACCGATTCTGGGTCCGGTGCTCGGCGGGGTATTTGTTACCTGGGCCAGCTGGCATTGGATTTTCCTGATAAACATTCCCATCGGCGTGATCGGCATTCTGTACGCCCGTAAATACATGCCAAATTTCACAACGCCGCGCCGACGCTTCGATATAACCGGTTTTCTGTTATTTGGCTTAAGCCTGGTGTTATTTTCCAGCGGTATTGAACTGTTTGGCGAAAAAATTGTGGCGACATGGCTGGCGCTGGCGGTGATCGCCGTCAGTCTGATACTGCTCATGGCCTATGTCCGTCACGCGCGCCGCCATCCTGCGCCGCTGATCTCGCTCTCTTTATTTAAGACCCATACGTTCTCGGTTGGCATTGCCGGCAACCTTGCCACGCGGTTGGGTACCGGTTGCGTGCCGTTTCTGATGCCGCTCATGCTACAGGTTGGCTTCGGCTATCCGGCTATTATCGCCGGCTGTATGATCGCCCCCACCGCTATCGGCTCGATTATTGCGAAATCTACCGTTACCCAGGTGCTGCGCTGGTTTGGCTATCGTAAGACCCTGGTGGGGATCACCGTGTTTATTGGCCTTATGATTGCCCAGTTCTCGCTGCAGTCGCCAGAAATGCCGCTGTGGATGCTTCTTCTGCCGCTGTTCGTGCTGGGGATGGCGATGTCCACGCAGTTTACCGCCATGAATACCATTACCCTGGCCGATTTGACGGATGACAATGCCAGCAGCGGCAACAGCCTGCTGGCCGTCACCCAGCAGCTTTCCATCAGTCTCGGGGTGGCCATCAGCGCTGCGGTGCTGCGCTTCTATGAAGGTTTTGACAGCGCCAGCACCGTAGAGCAGTTTCACTACACCTTTATTACCATGGGCGTGATAACCATCGTGTCGGCGCTGATGTTTATGCTGTTAAGAGCGAAGGATGGCCGCAACCTGATTAGCGAGCGGCACAAACGCTAAGCGGAACCGCGGACCACCAGCTCCGGGGTTAACTGTACGCGCTGCTGTTTTTGCTGCGGGTCGGCCATGCGATGGATCAGCACGTCGATGGCCAGTTCCCCCAGCTCATCTTTCGGTTGATGAATGGTGGTCAACGGCGGCGTCATATAGCGAGCCAGTTCAATATCATCGTAACCCACCAGCGCCATATCCTGCGGGATCTGCAGCCCGGCCTGGTATAACGCCTGATAAGCGCCAACCGCCATGGCATCGTTACCGACAAACACCGCCTGCGGCCGCTGCGGCAACGCCAGCAGCCGCTGCATCGCGCTAAACCCGCCGCCAAACTCAAAATCGCTGGTCACCACGTATCCCTCGGCTACGGGCAGACCGCAGCGCGCCATCGCGGCATGGTAACCTTCAAGGCGCAGACGCGCCGGGGTTTTATCCAGCGGGCCGGCAATGCAGGCGATGTGTGAATACCCTTGATCGATCAGGTACTGGGTCGCCATATCACCACCGAGCAGCGAGTTATCCTGAATCAGATCGCTATCGCCATCAAACGGCGCCCAGTCCATCATGACCGTCGGAACCGACGGATAGCGCTGCATAATTTCCGGAGAGGGTTGGTGGGTCTCAGTGCACAGCAGCAGTAATCCATCGACGCGTTTTTGCATTAACGTCTCCAGATTACGATTCATTCGCTGCTCATCACCTTCCGTATTACAGAGTACGAGACTATAACCCCGCTCAAAGCAGCTGCGCTCCACGCCCCGCACCAGCTCCGAATAAAACGGATTGGTACTGGCGGTGATCAGCATGCCGATGGTGCGGGTTTGATTAAGCTTGAGGCTACGCGCCAGCGCAGAGGGGGCGTAGTTAAGGCTTTTGATCGCGGCGTCGACTTTGGCGGTGATCGCCTCGCTGACAAAGCGGTCCTTATTGATGACGTGTGACACCGTCGATGTGGAAACGCCCGCTACGCGGGCCACATCTTTCATCGTAGCCAAGCATTACCCCTGTTGCGCTAAAAATTCATCGATCTCTGTGCGCCACGGCACGGAAGGCTGCGCGCCTTTGCGGGTTACGGCAATCGCCGCCGCGGCATGCGCAAAGCGGATCGCCTCCGGCAGGTCGGTCCCTTCCAGCAGCGCGGTTACCAGCGCGCCGTTGAAGGTGTCGCCGGCGGCGATAGTATCAATAGCCTGCACACGAAACCCTGGGATCCGGCGGCTTTCGCCTTCGGCACTGAGCCAGACGCCGCGGCTGCCGAGGGTGATCATCACCGTACCAATGCCTTTGGCATGCAGCACGTCGGCGGCTTTTGCCGCATCCTCGTCACTCTCAACGCGAATACCCGTCAGCTTTTCCGCTTCGGTTTCGTTGGGGGTAATGATATCCACCAGCGCCAGCAGTTCATCGGACAGTTCACGCGCTGGCGCGGGATTAAGCACCACGGTGGTCTGATGGTGATGGGCGATTTTCGCCGCCGCCAGCACGCTCTCCAGCGGTGACTCGAGCTGCATCAACAACGCCTGCGCGCTGGCGATCCGCGCTTTTTCCGCCTCTACCTGAGCGACGGATAATGCCGCATTGGCGCCGGCATGAATACCGATGACATTCTCACCTTCGGCGTTAACGAAGATTAACGCCACGCCGGTTGCTTCCCCGGCGACCGCGCGCACAGGCGCCACATCGATTTTATCGCTTGCCAGCTGGCGGCGGATGCGTTCACCGATGTCGTCATCGCCGGTGCAGGCGATAAACGCGATATCCGCCCCGCTGCGCCCGGCGGCCACCGCCTGGTTGGCCCCTTTCCCCCCGAACGCCAGCTGGTAGTGGTTGCCGGTGACGGTTTCACCCGGTGTCGGGAAAGCGTCAAGGTTGAGAATGTGATCGGCATTGATGCTGCCAAGGACGACAAGTTTGCCTGCAGTTTTCATCGTTTCTGTTCCCGGGAAAGCGCGCCACCGGGATCCGGTGGCGCATGCCCTGCTTTTCTTTTTTATATTGTCCCTCGGACCGTTGCCAGTCCGAATCGCATATTACTGCTTAACGACCAGCTTCAGCTCAACCGGGTAGTTAGCCTCCACTTTTTCGCCCTTCAGTACCTTGTCAGCAGTCTCAACGCCTTTCGCGCCGATCTGCTCCGGCAACTGTGCGACGGTCGCCGCCAGTTTGCCACTGTTTACTGCTTTTTCGCCATCCGGAGTGCCGTCAAATCCAACCACCATCACATCGGACTTGCCTGCGGTCTGCAGCGCGCGCAGGGCGCCGAGCGCCATTTCATCATTCTGCGCGAACACCGCCTGGACGTCAGGATGGGCGGTCAGCAGGTTCTGCATCACGTTCAGCCCTTTGGTACGGTCGAAATCGGCCGGCTGGCTGGCCAGAACATTGAACTTGTGCGCCGCCACAGCCTGTTTGAAGCCTTCGCCACGCTCGCGCGCCGCGGAAGTCCCGGCAATGCCCTGCAGCTCAATGACTTTCGCACTTTCACCCAGCTTTTTCGCGATGTAATCGCCCGCCATTTTTCCGCCCTGCACGTTGTCAGAGGCGATGTGGCTCACGACATCGCCTTTTGTCGCCTGACGGTCAAGGGTGATGACCGGGATTTTCGCCTGGTTCGCCATCTTCACAGCA
Source organism: Klebsiella sp. GB_Kp047 (assembly GCF_040065235.1). Classification (NCBI taxonomy): domain Bacteria; kingdom Pseudomonadati; phylum Pseudomonadota; class Gammaproteobacteria; order Enterobacterales; family Enterobacteriaceae; genus Klebsiella; species Klebsiella sp. GB_Kp047. The sequence continues at coordinate 5,121 of NZ_JBEAJG010000007.1, forward strand.
TTGCCGACGGCATCAGAGTCGGTGGGGTTGATCAGCAACAGCTTCGCGCCGCGCACCGTTAAATCCTGAACGTTAGCCAGCTCTTTCGCCGGGTTGTTCTGGGAATCGAGCACCACCAGGTTGTAGCCCAGTTTGTCAGCTTCTTTTTGCGCGCCGTCTTTCAGAGACACGAAAAACGGGTTGTTGAGAGTAGAGATAACCAGAGCGATGGTGTCTTTGGCCATCGCGTTCGCGCTAACGGTCGCACTTAGCGCAACAGCAGAGACCAGGGTCGCCAGTTTTTTCATATTCATAGTTAAGATGTCCTGTAGAGTTCTCAGTTACTGCTTTTTGTTATCTACCAGTACCGCCAGCAAAATCACCACCGCTTTAACGATCATCTGGTAATAGGAAGAAACGCCTAAAAGGTTCAAACCATTATTCAGGAAGCCAAGGATCAGCGCGCCAATCAGCGTGCCGACAATGCGTCCTTTGCCGCCCGCCAGGCTAGTGCCACCGAGCACGACTGCCGCAATGGCGTCCAGCTCATAGCCTGTCCCGGCCGTTGGCTGTGCGGAGGAGAGGCGCGCCACTTCGATAATCCCGGCCAGCGACGCCAGCATCCCGCACAACGCGTAAACGATAATTTTGACTTTATTGACGCTAATCCCGGACAGACGCGTCGCTGCCTCATTACCGCCAAGGGCATAGATATAACGGCCCAGGCGAGTATGGTGCAGCATGTACCAGGCCGCCAGGAAGACAATCGCCATGATCCATACCGGCGTCGGGATCCCCAGCGGACGCCCGATACCAAACCAGCCGAACAGATCGGCATTATCGCTAAAGCCGGTATTGATCGGGCTGCCGTTGGTGTACACCATGGTCACGCCGCGCAGCAGCAGCATCATCACCAGGGTGGCGATGAAAGCCTGCACGCGGCCTTTCGCCACAATCACCCCGGTGACTGCGCCGATCGCCGCACCTAATGCGAGGGCAGCAGCGACCGCCACCAGCGCATTCACCTCAATGCCAACGATCGACGCCGCCACCGCGCCGGTGAGCGCCAGCAGGGAACCGACGGACAGGTCGATCCCCGAGGTCAGTATGACCAACGTCATCCCTACCGCCATAATGGCGTTAACGGAGGTCTGCTGCAGAATATTGAACAGGTTATTGACGGTAAAAAAGTTGGGGCTCATGGTCGATACCACCGCGATCAGCACCAGCAGGGCAATCAGCGATTTTTGCTCCATCAGCCACGCTTTCGTGAAATAACGGCGACCAGAAACAGCCTGGGTTGTCATCTTTCTTACTCCTGATTCACACGGTTAAGCTTGCCCACAGCGGCAGCCATCAATACTTCCTGGGTGGCCTGCTCGCGTGTGAATTCACCGCCGAGATGCCCTTCATGCATCACTATGATGCGATCGCTCATGCCCAACACTTCCGGCATCTCGGAGGAGACCAGAATGATACTCAGGCCATCGGCTTTGAACTGATTGATGAGCTGGTAGATCTCTTTCTTCGCCCCGACGTCGACGCCACGGGTCGGCTCATCGAGGATCAGGACCTTCGGCCGGGTCATCAGCCCGCGGGCGATGGCGACCTTTTGCTGGTTGCCGCCGGAGAGCAGGCCGATCGCCTGCTCCATGGACGGCGTTTTCACGTTAAACAGCCGGATGAAATCACTGACCGCCTGCTGTTCATCTTTATGCTTGAGGCTCCCTCCCGTCCGGCTAAAGTAGCGCAAGGCGGTCAGGGACATATTTTCTTTTACCGACATCCCGAGCACTAAGCCGTCGCGCTTACGGTCTTCGGAGATATAGACAATGCCGTTCGCCAGACCATCCTGCGGCGAACGGGTCACCACTTCGTGACCGTCGAGCGTCACAGAGCCGCTGCTGCGCGGCAGTGCGCCATACAACACTTTCATCAGCTCGGTCCGCCCGGCGCCCATCAGCCCGGCGACGCCGAGGATTTCCCCCTGGCGCAGGGTAAAGGTCACGTTTTCCACGCCCGGGCCGCAGAGATTATCGACTTTCAGACGCACCGCGCCCGGTGCCTTAGCCAGATGCGGATACTGTTCTTCCAGCTTCCGGCCAACCATCATTTCGATCAGACGGTCTTCATCCAGCGAGGAGACCTCGCGTTCGGCGATAAACTGCCCGTCGCGGAACACGGTCACGTCGTCGCAAATCTCGAAGATCTCTTTCATGCGGTGGGAGATGTAGACGATGCCGCGCCCCTGCGATTTTAGTTCGCGGATCACGCGGAACAGCGATTCGGTTTCGGTATCGGTCAGCGCGTCGGTCGGTTCATCCATAATGATGACCTTCGACTCGAAGCTCAGCACTTTGGCGATCTCCACCATTTGCTGATCGCCAATCGACAAATCGCCCACCAGCTTCTGGCTGGTAAAACGGAGATTCAGCTTCGCCAGCAGCTTGTCGGCTTCGGCATACATCCGCTTCCAGTCGATTTTGCCAAAGCGGTTAACGAACTCGCGGCCAAGGAAGATGTTCTCGGCGATCGTCAACTGCGGGATCAGGTTCAGTTCCTGATGGATAATGCCGATCCCGGCTTCCTGGGAAGATTTTGGGCCGTTAAAGGTGGTCTCTTTACCGAGCCATAATAAAGCGCCGGCGTCACGGGTGTAGATCCCGGTCAGCACTTTCATCATGGTGGATTTACCGGCGCCGTTCTCACCCACCAGCGCCATCACCCGGCCAGGATAGACATTCAGCGAGGCGCCGGAGAGCGCCTTGACGCCAGGGAACGCTTTATCGATCCCTTTCAGTTGCAATAAGGCTTCCATGACGGCGACCTCAGAACGTAACGCCGGCACAGAGAATGATATTCGCGAACGGGGAACACTCCCCGCTGCGAATTACCGCCTGACTGTCTGCGGTTTGTTTTTTGAACTGCTCATGACTGGTGTAACGAATTTCAATGGTATTTCCCTGGTGCTGCTGCAGCTGCTCAAGATGGTTGAGCAACGTCGCGTGGAGCTGCGGATTATGCGTCTTAATTTCCTCCGCGATGACAGCCGCTTCAACCTGCATTTCCGTCGTCACCACTTCCAGAACCTGCATAAATGAAGGTACGCCCTGGGTTAACGCCATATCGATGCGCGCGCTGCTGCGGGGAACCGGCAATCCGGCATCGCAGACCACCAGCGTATCGGTGTGACCCAGGCGGGAGATGACCGCGGAAATATCAGCGTTAAGTACGGTGCCTTTTTTCATTTTTTCTCTTTTGCTCCACTAGCGAAACGTTTCGCTACAATAATTATTATCAATGTGTGAGCAGAAAACCATCACCAGAAGAGAGAAATGTGATCGCCATCGAAACGTTTCGCGAGACAGCGACAGGACATGACAAACGGAGTGAGAAACAAAAAGCCCTTCGCAACGGAAGGGCTTTTTTGACATCAGATTTCGACCTGAGTACCGAGCTCGATAACCCGGTTTGGCGGGATTTCAAACTGATCCGGCGCGCGCAGGGCGTTACGCTGCAACAGCAGATAAAGCTTGCCGCGCAGACGCAGATACCACGGCCGTTTGCCGATAATCAACGACTCATGGGACATAAAGAACGAGGTCTCCATCATCCGGCAGCTGAGTCCTTCCAGGCCACAGCGATGGAACACCTCTTCGACATTTGGCGTTTCCCGCCAGCCGTAGCTGGCCACCACCCGCCAGAACGAGGGCGACAGCTGCTCAATCTGCACCCGGCGAACGTTATGCACGTAAGGCGCGTCCTCGGTGCGCAGGGTCAGGAGGATCACTCGCTCATGCAGCACCTTGTTGTGCTTCAGGTTATGCAGCAGGGCAAACGGGATCACGTTCAGGGCGCGGGACATATACACCGCGGTACCCGGGACGCGTACCGGCGGCGATTTCTCCAGTGAAGAGATCATCGCTTCCAGCGAGTTGCCGTGCTCGTGCATCCGACGCAGCAGGCGGAAGCGCTCGCTCTTCCAGGTGGTCATCACCGTAAACATCACCAGACCCAGGGACAACGGCAGCCAGCCGCCGGAGACAATCTTATCGAGGTTCGCCGAGAACAGCGGAACATCAATGCACAGGAAGGCCACCAGCATCAGCCCAACGAACAGCTTATTCCAGTGCCAGTTTTTGCGCGCCACCGTTGCCGACAGGATGGAGGTCAGCACCATGGTGCCCGTTACCGCGATACCGTACGCCGCCGCCAGGTTAGAGGAGTGCTCGAAGCTGACGATGACGATCACTACCGAGACATACAGCAGCCAGTTAATAAACGGGATATAGATCTGCCCGGACTCCATTTCCGAGGTGTGGATGATGCGCATCGGCGACAGATAGCCCAGACGCACCGCCTGACGGGTTAAGGAGAAGACCCCGGAGATCACCGCCTGCGAGGCGATAACCGTCGCCAGCGTGGCGATAATCAGCATCGGGATCAGCGCCCACTCCGGCGCCAGCAGGAAGAACGGGTTTTTAATCGCTTCCGGATGCTTAAGCAGCAATGCCCCCTGGCCAAAATAGTTCAGCACCAGCGAAGGCAGTACGACGGAGAACCAGGCGACGCGGATCGGCAGTTTGCCGAAGTGCCCCATATCGGCGTACAGCGCTTCCACCCCGGTAATCGACAGCACCACCGCGCCAAGCGCAATAAAGGAAACGGTCTTGTACTGCAGGAAGAAGTGCACCGCCCAGTAGGGGTTCAGCGCCTGCAGAACTTCCGGGTTAGCGTAAATGCTTCGCGCGCCAAGCACCGCCAGCAACAGGAACCAGATCAGCATAATCGGCGCAAACAGCTTGCCGACCATCCCGGTCCCGTGCTTCTGGATCATAAACAGCAGGGTAAGCACGATAATGGAGATCGGCACAATCCAGCTATCGAGCTGCGGGGCGATAATTTCTAACCCCTCTATCGCCGACATGACCGAAATCGCCGGGGTTATCACCACTTCGCCATAGAAGAAACTGCCGCCGATCAGGCCGAGGATCACCAGCACAGAGGTCATCCGCGCCGAGGTATTGCGTCCGGCCAGTGACATCAGCGTTAAGATCCCGCCTTCCCCGGCGTTATCCGCCCGCATCACGAAGGTGATGTATTTAATCGATACGGTAAAGATTAACAGCCAGAAAATCAGCGACAAAAAGCCAAAAACGGCATCGCGCTCAACGCCAAAGCCAAACTGACCTGACAGGCATTCACGCAGGGTATACAGTGGACTGGTACCGATATCACCGTACACCACGCCGATGGCCGCCAGCGTTAACGCCGGCAACGATTGTTTATTATCAGTGCTCATAGACTAGTCTTTTCGTTTATAAAACAAATGTGTGCCTAGTCCCTTGGCCCACAAAAAGCGCACAGTATGCACGATTATTTGTGAAATCGTACCCCTAACAGACACCATATTAACCTGGCTCAAAAAAAATAAATCGATTCTTCAGGCTATTACCGCCCCTGCTCTAACATCTATACTCGTCCCAATAACGATACATGACAAAGCACGCAACTCAATTATGGCTCAAACACATTTACTGGCTGAAAGAATTTCCCGACTCAGCGCGGCACTCGAAAAAGGACTCTTTGAACGCAGCCACGCGATACGCCTGTGCCTGCTGGCGGCGCTCAGCGGCGAGAGCGTATTTTTGCTCGGTCCGCCGGGGATCGCCAAAAGCCTGATTGCCCGCCGCCTCAAGTTCGCCTTCCAGCAGGCGCGCGCTTTTGAATACCTGATGACCCGCTTTTCCACCCCGGAAGAGGTTTTTGGCCCACTGTCCATTCAGGCGCTGAAAGATGAAGGGCGCTACGAGCGTTTAACCGCCGGCTACCTGCCGGAAGCAGAAATCGTGTTCCTCGATGAAATATGGAAAGCGGGTCCGGCTATCCTCAACACCCTGCTGACGGCGATTAACGAACGTCACTTCCGCAATGGCGCTCACGAAGAGAAAATCCCAATGCGCCTGCTGGTGGCCGCCTCGAACGAACTCCCCGAAGCCGACAGCAGCCTGGAAGCGCTGTATGACCGAATGCTGATCCGTCTGTGGCTTGATAAAGTGCAGGATAAAGGAAATTTCCGTTCGATGCTGGTCAGCCAGCAGGATGAAAACAGCAATCCGGTGCCCAGCGCGCTGCAGGTAAGCGACGAGGAGTTTACGCAATGGCAGCAGCAGATCGGCAATATCAAACTACCGGACGCGGTGTTTGAGCTGATATTCCAGCTGCGCCAGCAGCTGGATGCCCTGCCAAACGCGCCGTACGTTTCAGATCGCCGCTGGAAAAAGGCCATTCGCCTGCTGCAGGCCAGCGCCTTCTTCAGCGGCCGCGACAGCATCGCGCCGATAGATCTTATCCTGCTGAAAGATTGTCTGTGGCACAACGTCGAGAGCATGCACCTGATGTCGCAGCAGCTGGAAACGCTGATGACCTGCCACGCCTGGCAGCAGCAGGCAATGCTGACGCGGCTCGGGGCGATTGTGCAGCGACGCATTCAAATCCAACAGCAGCAAAGTGACAAAACGGCGCTAAAGGTCACCCGCCTTGGCGGCATGTTTAGCCGCAAGCCGCACTATGAGCTGCCGGCGGAGATCCAGGGATCCACCCTGACCCTGCTGCTGCAGCAGCCGCTCAAACTTCACGATATGGAAGTGATCCACATTACTTTTGAGCGCGAGGCGTTAGCCAGCTGGCTGGAAAAAGGCGGCGAGATCCGCGGCAAGCTCAACGGGATCGGCTTTGCCCAACTGCTCAATATGGATGTCGACACCAGCCAGCATCTGGTCGTTCGCGACGTCAGCCTGCAGGGCTCACGCCTCGCGCTGCCCGGCAGCGCGTCGCAGGAGAACATGCCGGCGGAAATTCGCCAGCAGCTGGAGGCGCTGGACGATGAGTGGCACCAGCAACATAACCGCTTCAGCGAGCAGCAGAAGTGCCTGTTTATCCCGGTCGAGTGGCTGGGAAGAATCGAAGCCAGCCTGCAGGACGTCGGCGCGCAGATTAAACAGGCGAAGCAGCCATGACGCTGGATATGCTGAATGTCATGCTGGCAGTCAGCGAAGAGGGAATGATCGAGGAGATGCTGCTGGCGCTGCTGGCCTCTCCGCAGCTGGCGGTTTTCTTTGAGAAATTTCCCCGCCTGAAAAACATCATCGCGGCGGATATTCCGCGCTGGCGGGAAGCCGTTCGCGCCCGCTTAAAAGAGGTTAACATCCCGCCGGATCTGGACGCCGAAGTACAAACCTATCAGCAGGCTCAACTGCTCTCTACCTCACAGTTTATCGTCCAGCTACCGCAGATCCTCGGCAAGCTGCACCAGCTCCAGTCCCCTTTTGCCGCCCAGGCGCAGAAGCTGGTGGACGACAATGCTACCTTTACCCCGGCGCTGCATACGCTGTTTTTACAGCGCTGGCGCCTGAGCCTGGTGGTGCAAGCCACCAGCCTTAATCAGCAGTTGCTGGATGAGGAGCGCGATCAGTTGCTCAGTGAGGTCCAGGAACGAATGACACTCAGCGGTCAGCTCGATCCGGTGCTGGCGGAGAATGACACCGCCGCCGGACGCCTGTGGGATATGAGTGCCGGCGAACTGAAACGTGGCGACTATCAGCTGATTGTGCGCTATGGCGATTTTCTTAACCAGCAGCCGGAGCTGCTGCAGCTGGCGGAACAGCTGGGGCGTTCACGGGAAGCGAAATCCGTGCCGAAGAAAGACGCGCCGATGGAGACCTTCCGTAGTCTGGTGCGCGAGCCAGCGACGGTGCCGGAACAGGTCGACGGCCTCCAGCAGAGCGATGACATTCTGCGCCTGCTGCCGCCGGAGCTGGCGACGCTCGGCATCACGGAGCTGGAGTTTGAATTTTATCGCAAGCTGGTGGAGAAACAGCTCCTGACTTACCGGCTGCACGGTGACGCCTGGCGCGAAAAAATCACCGAACGCCCGGTGACGCGGCAGGATTTTGATGAACAGCCTCGCGGGCCCTTTATTGTCTGCGTCGATACCTCAGGATCGATGGGCGGTTTTAACGAGCAGTGCGCCAAAGCCTTTTGTCTGGCCCTGATGCGCGTCGCGCTGGCGGATAACCGCCGCTGCTTTATTATGCTGTTCTCCAGCGAAGTGGTGCACTACGAACTGACCTGCGAGGGCGGCCTGGAGCAGGCGATCCGCTTTCTGAGCCAGCGCTTTCGCGGCGGCACCGATCTGGCCAGCTGTTTTCGCGCCATTATTGAACGTCTGCAAAACCCGCAGTGGGTGGATGCGGATGCCGTGGTGATCTCCGACTTTATTGCCCAGCGGTTGCCGGATGAGGTGATTGCGCAGGTGGGGGAGCTACAGCGAAAGCATCAGCACCGTTTTCACGCGGTGGCGATGTCGGTACACGGCAAACCCGGCATCATGCGCATCTTCGATCATATCTGGCGCTTTGATACCGGGTTGCGTAGCCGCCTGCTGCGACGCTGGCGGCGCTAATCGTTACAGCAGCGCGGGAACGCTTTCGCGAACCTGTGCCGGCCATACGCCGCACTGCACCTGGCCGATATGGTCGAGCTGCAGCAGCAGCATCGTCAGGCGAGACTGGCCAATGCCGCCGCCGATAGTCTGCGGCATCTCGCCGCGCAGCAGCGCCTGGTGCCACTCCAGTTGCAGGCGATCTTCGTCGCCAGTCAGCGCCAGCTGGCGTTTTAGCGCCGCGGCGTCAACGCGGATCCCCATTGATGAGATCTCGAACGCATCTTCCAGCACCGGGTTCCACACCAGGATATCGCCGTTCAGTCCGGCAAAGCCTTCAGAAACCTCAGTGCTCCAGTCATCATAATCCGGGGCACGTACATCATGGCGCTTGCCATCAGAGAGTTTGCCGCCGATGCCGATTAAGAAGACGGCGCCCAGCTCTTTGGCAATCGCTCGCTCGCGGCCTTTGGCATCAAGATCCGGATAGCGACTCAGCAGCGCCTGGCTGTGAACAAAGTGGATCTGTTCCGGCAGGAACGGTGTCAGGCCAAATTCCTGGCTGACCGCCAGCTCGGTGGCTTTGATCCCGGCGTAGATCGCTTCGACGGTCGCCTTCAGCGTGCCGACGTGGCGCTCTTCATCCCCCATCACCCGCTCCCAGTCCCACTGGTCGACATAGACGGAGTGGATCGGCGTAAGACGGTCTTCATCGGGGCGAAGGGCCTTCATGTGCGTGTACAGCCCTTCGCCCGCGCTGAAGTCGTGTTGTCCCAGGGTTTGACGCTTCCATTTCGCCAGCGAATGAACCACTTCGAACTGGGCGTCGGGCAGTGTTTTCACTTTCACCTGAACCGCTTTCTCGCAGCCGGACAAGTTATCCTGCGTCCCATCGCCCACGCGGCTTAAGATTGGCGCCTGGACTTCAATCAGGCCAAGCTTCTCTTCCAGCTGACGGGAAAAATGGGATTTAACGAAACTGATCTGGCGTTGTTTTGCGATATAAGCGGTTTTCATTTTTATGACTCCTGCGTCCTGTTGCCATTGATTAAGCAACAAAACAGGCCGCCAATACAATAATCAATCAATAAAAAGGCTCGTCAACTTTTAATTCAACAAAATATAGAGCTAAAATAGTAAGAACCGTCAAACTTCATAAGAAAAAGATATGGAAAATTATCAGATCGACAATCTGGACCGCGGCATTCTCGATGCGCTCATGGCCAACGCCCGTACCGCCTATGCCGAACTGGCCAAACAATTCAGCGTCAGCCCGGGCACTATTCATGTGCGCGTCGAAAAGATGAAACAGGCGGGCATCATTACTGGCGCGCGCATTGACGTCAGCCCCAAACAGCTGGGCTATGACGTCGGCTGCTTCATCGGCATTATTCTCAAGAGCGCCAAAGACTATCCCTCCGCCCTCGCCCGCCTGGAAAGCCTGGAGGAGGTGACCGAGGCTTACTACACCACCGGCCACTACAGCATCTTTATTAAGGTGATGTGTAAATCCATCGATGCCCTGCAGCAGGTACTTATCAACAAGATCCAAACAATTGATGAAATTCAGTCCACTGAAACCCTGATCGTGCTGCAGAACCCGATCATGCGCACCATTAAGCCCTGATCGTTTTTTTTAATCCCACATTTTTCCACAGGTAGATCCCAGCTCGCTCACAGCGTACAATACGCCACTCTGAACAGTTGAGCGGGCGATCGGCGATCTATGGCAGACATTACACTTATCAGCGGCAGCACCCTGGGCAGTGCGGAATACGTAGCGGAGCATCTGGCAGAAAAGCTGGAAGAAGCAGGCTACAGCACTGAAATCCAGCACGGCCCGCTGGTGGACGATCTGCAGGCGCAAGGGATCTGGTTAGTTATCTCTTCCACCCATGGCGCCGGCGACATTCCCGACAACCTGGTTCCCTTCTATGACGCACTGCTGGCGCAGCAGGCCGATCTTTCCGCCGTGCGCTTTGGCGCCATCGGGATCGGCAGCCGTGAATACGACACTTTTTGCGGCGCGATCGATAAATTAGAAGCGGCGCTGAAGGCCTGCGGGGCAAAACAGATCGGCGAGACCCTGAAGATCAACGTGCTGGAACATGAAATTCCGGAGGATCCGGCGGAAATCTGGCTGGGATCCTGGAAAAATTTGCTCTGAGAATTGTAAAGATCGTCCGTTCTTCTGTGGATAACCATGCTTAAAAGCTTGGATCAACCGGTAGTTATCCAAAGAATAACCGGAGTATGGTTTTTGAGCTGTGCATAACCCTTCATTCTGATCCCAGCTTATACGGACCAGGATCACCGATCATTCACAGATAGTGATCCTTCTTAAGCTTTTGATCTTACTTCGTGGATCCGACTTATCCACAAAGAGAGTCGATCCTAATAAGAGATCACAATAGAACAGATCTCTATATAAAGATCTTCTTTTTAATACTCAGGATCCCGGAGTCTTTCTCAAAAGACCAAAGCCGAGTAGAATCCACGGCCCGGGCTTCAATCCATTTTCAAACCGCGTTATGCGAGGCAGACCACCATGTTTTATCAGGATCCTTTTGACGTCATTATCATTGGCGGGGGTCACGCAGGCACTGAGGCCGCAATGGCCGCAGCGCGTATGGGTCAACAGACCCTGCTTTTGACACACAATATCGACACACTGGGGCAGATGAGCTGCAACCCGGCGATTGGCGGCATTGGGAAAGGACACCTGGTAAAAGAAGTGGACGCGCTCGGCGGTCTGATGGCCAAAGCGATCGATCAGGCAGGCATTCAGTTTAGGATACTAAACGCCAGCAAAGGCCCCGCGGTGCGCGCCACTCGCGCCCAGGCTGACCGCGTGCTGTACCGTCAGGCGGTACGCACTGCGCTGGAGAACCAGCCGAACCTGATGATCTTCCAGCAGGCAGTGGAAGATCTGATTGTCGAAAACGATCGTGTCGTAGGTGCGGTCACCCAGATGGGCCTCAAATTCCGAGCCAAAGCGGTGGTACTGACCGTCGGGACCTTCCTTGACGGCAAAATCCATATTGGTCTGGATAACTACAGCGGCGGACGCGCCGGCGATCCGCCGTCGATCCCGCTGTCTCGTCGCCTGCGTGAACTGCCGCTGCGCGTCAGCCGGCTGAAAACCGGAACCCCGCCGCGCATTGACGCGCGCACCATCGATTTCAGCGTGCTGGCGCAACAGCATGGCGATAACCCAATGCCGGTCTTCTCGTTTATGGGATCTGCCGATCAGCATCCGCGTCAGGTGCCGTGCTATATCACCCACACTAACGAAAAAACCCATGACGTGATCCGCAATAACCTCGATCGCAGCCCCATGTACGCCGGGGTGATCGAAGGGATCGGTCCACGCTACTGCCCGTCGATCGAAGACAAAGTCATGCGTTTTGCCGATCGCAACCAACATCAGATCTTCCTCGAACCGGAAGGCCTGACCTCAAACGAAATTTATCCGAACGGCATCTCCACCAGCCTGCCGTTCGATGTGCAAATGCAAATCGTCCGCTCGATGCAGGGGATGGAGAATGCGCGGATCGTCCGTCCTGGCTACGCTATTGAGTACGATTTCTTCGACCCGCGCGATCTGAAGCCGACGCTCGAGAGCAAATTCATTCAGGGTCTGTTCTTCGCCGGTCAGATCAACGGCACCACCGGTTATGAAGAAGCTGCGGCTCAGGGTCTGCTGGCCGGTCTTAACGCAGCTCGTTTCTCGGCGGAAAAAGAGGGCTGGGCACCGCGTCGCGATCAGGCCTACCTCGGCGTGCTGGTGGATGACCTGTGTACTCTGGGTACCAAAGAACCGTACCGCATGTTTACCTCTCGTGCTGAATATCGTCTGATGCTGCGCGAAGACAACGCCGACCTGCGTCTGACTGAGCAGGGGCGTGAACTGGGTCTGGTGGATGATGAACGCTGGGCGCGTTACAACGAGAAGCTGGAAAGCATTGAGCGTGAACGCCAGCGCCTGAAATCGACCTGGGTGAACCCTCAGGCTGAGAGCGCTAACGAAGTGAACGCTCACCTGACCGCGCCGCTGTCGCGCGAAGCCAGCGGTGAAGATCTGCTGCGTCGTCCGGAAATGACCTACGAGCAGCTGGTTCAGCTCTCGCCGTTCGCGCCGGGGCTGGAAGATCGGCAGGCGGCTGAGCAGGTTGAGATCCAGGTGAAGTATGAAGGCTATATCGCGCGCCAGCAGGATGAGATCGAGAAACAGCAGCGCAACGAGAATACCTTGTTACCGGCGACACTCGACTACCGTCAGGTCACCGGACTGTCTAATGAAGTGATCGCTAAACTAAACGACCATAAACCGTCGTCGATAGGGCAGGCGTCACGTATTTCCGGGATCACCCCGGCGGCGATCTCTATTTTGCTGGTTTGGTTGAAAAAGCAGGGGATGCTGCGTCGCAGCGCCTGATTGCGGCAGCCTGCCGCGCTGATTTCCCAGTTGCATAATCAGCGTTCGCCTTTATCATTCCTGGCCCGGTAAGCGTTAGCGCCTCCGGGCTCATTATTTTTTGAAGGTACTTACCGTGCTCAACAAACTTTCTCGTCTGCTGGATGAAGCGGGTATTTTGCTCACCGATCACCAGAAAAATCAGCTGGTGGCTTACGTCGGGCTGCTCGATAAGTGGAACAAAGCCTATAACCTGACCTCCGTTCGCGATCCAAATGAGATGCTGGTGCGTCATATCCTGGACAGCATCGTCGTCGCGCCTTATCTGCAGGGCTCGCGCTTTATCGATGTCGGTACGGGACCGGGGCTGCCTGGGATCCCGTTGGCTATCGTGCGCCCGGAGTCGCATTTCACCCTGCTGGACAGCCTTGGCAAACGCGTGCGCTTCCTGCGTCAGGTGCAGCATGAGCTGAAGCTGGATAACGTTACCCCGGTGCAGAGCCGCGTGGAAGCTTTCCCGGCTGAGCCGCCGTTTGATGGCGTGATAAGCCGCGCCTTCGCATCGCTTAATGATATGGTGAGCTGGTGCCATCATTTGCCGGCCGCGAACGGTCACTTCTATGCGCTCAAAGGGTTAGCGCAAAAAGACGAAATGGAAAACCTGCCGGAAGGGTATGCCATAGCCGAGGTCATTGAGCTACATGTTCCTCAGCTGGAAGGGGAGCGGCACCTGGTGGTGATTACGCCAAAATCGAGTTAATTTTTATCAAAAAATGTGGAAAAAATGTGGCCCGTGAATGTTACAAAAATAAAGGACACCTCCCGTTCTAATCGGGCTGCATTTAACCATGTTTTTACTATGGTTTTTCTTGCGGTTAACTTAGCGTAACTGATTCACTGACAAAATAGTCAACTTTGAAAATATCAGGGTGCTAAAAATCGACAACGATAAACAGCATAGCGATGTTAAATTTTTATTATAAATGTCAATAAAAGGTTTTTATTGTATGTGGGGTTGTTTTAGATAATGTCCTCACTTTTTATCTTGAATATCAAAAGCATGAAAAATAGTGTTTTATGTCCTTGATTCATTAAAGGGCGCTTGAAATGTTTATTATGTGATCTAATGCACGCTTTAATTGCCGTGTTTCCACGTTATTTGCAGTTTTGTATGACCGCTCACAGAACGCTGAAATGCGCGGAAAGTTGTCCGTTGGAAAATAATTAAACATTTATTCACTATTTTGCTACTTATTGTTTGAAATCACGGGGCGTCACCGTATAATTTGTCCGCTTTTTGATGCTTGACTCTTCGTCTTAAAGGACGTTTTATACGACACGCGACATACCTCAAAGGGAGCAGGAGTAAAAACGTGATGTCAGTGTCGCTCTTGAGTCGAAACGTTGCTCGCAAGCTTCTGTTTATTCAGTTACTGGCAGTAATGGCAAGTGGACTGCTGTTCAGCCTCAAAGACCCCTTCTGGGGCATTTCCGCGGTATGCGGCGGTTTGGCAGTGGTTTTGCCAAATCTGATGTTTATGATTTTTGCCTGGCGTCATCAGGCGCATACACCAGCAAAAGGCCGTGTGGCCTGGACCTTCGCCTTCGGTGAAGCCTTCAAGGTGTTGCTGACCTTCGCCCTCCTGGCGGTGGCGCTGGCCGTTTTAAAAGTGGTATTTTTGCCACTGATCGTGACGTGGGTTTTGGTGCTGGTGGTACAAGTTCTGGCGCCAGCTGTAATCAACAACAAAGGGTAAAAGGCATCATGGCTTCAGAAAATATGACGCCGCAGGAATACATAGGTCACCATCTGAACAACCTTCAGATTGACCTGCGTACTTTCTCGCTGGTGGATCCGCACAACCCCCCGGCCACCTTCTGGACGCTCAACATTGACTCCATGTTCTTCTCGGTGGTTCTCGGTCTGCTGTTCCTGGCCATGTTCCGTAGCGTTGCTAAGAAAGCGACCAGCGGCGTACCAGGGAAATTCCAGACCTTCATCGAAATGATCATCGGCTTCGTCCATGGTAGCGTCAAAGACATGTACCATGGCAAGAGCAAGGTTATCGCGCCGCTGGCGCTGACCGTGTTCGTCTGGGTCTTCCTGATGAACCTGATGGACCTGCTGCCAATCGACCTGCTTCCTTATATCGGCGAACACATTTTCGGCCTGCCTGCACTGCGCGTGGTTCCGTCTGCTGACGTGAACATCACCCTGTCGATGGCGCTTGGCGTGTTCATCCTGATTCTTTTCTACAGCATCAAAATGAAAGGCGTGGGTGGGTTCGTTAAAGAACTGACCATGCAGCCGTTCAATCACTGGGCGTTCATTCCTGTCAACTTAATCCTTGAAGGGGTAAGCCTGCTGTCCAAACCGGTCTCTCTCGGTCTGCGACTGTTCGGCAACATGTATGCCGGTGAGCTGATTTTCATTCTGATTGCTGGTCTGTTGCCGTGGTGGTCACAGTGGGTTCTGAATGTGCCTTGGGCCATTTTCCACATCCTGATTATTACGCTGCAAGCCTTCATCTTCATGGTTCTGACGATTGTCTATCTGTCGATGGCGTCTGAAGAGCATTGATTTTTACCAACACTACTACGTTTTAACTGAAACAAACTGGAGACTGTCATGGAAAACCTGAATATGGATCTGCTGTACATGGCTGCCGCTGTGATGATGGGTCTGGCGGCAATCGGTGCTGCGATCGGTATCGGCATCCTCGGAGGTAAATTCCTGGAAGGCGCAGCGCGTCAGCCGGATCTGATCCCTCTGCTGCGTACTCAGTTCTTTATCGTTATGGGTCTGGTGGATGCTATCCCGATGATCGCTGTAGGTCTGGGTCTGTACGTGATGTTCGCCGTCGCGTAGTAAGTTGTTAGAAACCTAAGCCACAGAGTTAATTAAAGAGGTATTGTGCTGTGAACATGAACGCAACAATCCTCGGCCAGGCCATCGCGTTTGTTATCTTCGTATGGTTCTGCATGAAGTACGTATGGCCGCCTTTAATGGCTGCCATCGAAAAACGCCAGAAAGAGATTTCTGACGGTTTAGCTTCTGCAGAACGCGCTAAGAAAGATTTGGACCTTGCACAGGCCAACGCGACCGACCAGCTGAAAAAAGCGAAAGCGGAAGCCCAGGTAATCATTGAGCAGGCGAACAAGCGCCGCTCTCAGATTCTGGACGAAGCTAAAGCTGAAGCAGAACAGGAACGCACCAAAATCGTTGCACAAGCGCAGGCTGAAATTGATGCTGAGCGTAAACGTGCACGCGAGGAGCTGCGTAAGCAGGTCGCTATCCTGGCTGTTGCTGGCGCCGAGAAGATCATCGAACGTTCCGTGGATGAAGCTGCTAACAGCGACATCGTGGATAAACTTGTCGCTGAACTGTAAGGAGGGAGGGGCTGATGTCTGAATTTGTAACGGTAGCTCGCCCCTACGCCAAAGCAGCTTTTGACTTTGCCGTCGAACACAACAGTGTTGAACGCTGGCAGGATATGCTGGCGTTTGCCGCCGAAGTGACCAAAAACGATCAAATGGCAGAGCTTCTCTCCGGTGCTTTGGCGCCGGAAACGCTCTCAGAAGCGTTTATCGCTATCTGCGGCGAGCAACTTGACGAAAACGGCCAGAACCTGATTAAGGTGATGGCGGAAAATAATCGTCTGAAGGTGCTCCCGGACGTTCTTGAGCAATTCATTCACCTGCGCGCGGCCAGTGAGGCCATCGCAGAGGTAGAAGTCATATCTGCCAACCAACTGAGTGATGAACAGCTTGCCAGGATCGTCAGCGCGATGGAAAAACGTCTGTCACGCAAAGTTAAGCTGAATTGCAAAATCGATAAGTCTGTTATGGCAGGTATTATCATCCGTGCGGGTGATATGGTCATTGATGGCAGCGTACGCGGCCGTCTTGATCGCCTTGCAGACGTCTTGCAGTCTTAAGGGGACTGGAGCATGCAACTGAATTCCACCGAAATCAGCGAACTGATCAAGCAGCGCATTGCTCAGTTCAATGTTGTGAGCGAAGCTCATAACGAAGGTACTATTGTTTCTGTAAGTGACGGTGTTATCCGCATCCACGGCCTTGCCGAATGTATGCAGGGTGAGATGATCTCCCTGCCGGGTAACCGTTACGCTATCGCACTGAACCTGGAGCGCGACTCCGTCGGTGCGGTGGTGATGGGTCCGTACGCTGACCTCGCCGAAGGCATGAAGGTGAAATGTACTGGCCGTATCCTGGAAGTTCCGGTTGGTCGTGGCCTGCTGGGCCGCGTGGTTAACACCCTGGGCGCGCCAATTGATGGTAAAGGTCCGCTGGAAAACGACGGTTTCTCCGCCGTTGAAGCGATCGCGCCGGGCGTAATCGAACGTCAGTCCGTCGATCAGCCGGTACAGACCGGTTATAAATCCGTTGACGCCATGATCCCAATCGGTCGTGGTCAGCGTGAACTGATCATCGGCGACCGTCAGACCGGTAAAACTGCGCTGGCTATCGATGCCATCATCAACCAGCGTGATTCCGGCATCAAGTGCGTCTATGTTGCTATCGGCCAGAAAGCGTCCACCATCTCTAACGTGGTGCGTAAACTGGAAGAGCACGGCGCGCTGGCTAACACCATCGTGGTGGTAGCGACTGCATCAGAATCTGCTGCACTGCAATACCTGGCGCCATACGCCGGTTGCGCAATGGGCGAATACTTCCGCGACCGCGGTGAAGATGCGCTGATCGTTTACGATGACCTGTCTAAACAGGCTGTTGCTTATCGTCAGATCTCCCTGCTGCTCCGTCGTCCGCCAGGACGTGAAGCGTTCCCGGGCGACGTATTCTACCTCCACTCTCGTCTGCTGGAGCGTGCTGCGCGTGTTAACGCCGAATACGTTGAAGCCTTCACCAAAGGTGAAGTGAAAGGGAAAACCGGCTCCCTGACCGCGCTGCCGATTATCGAAACCCAGGCGGGTGACGTTTCCGCGTTCGTTCCGACCAACGTAATCTCCATTACCGATGGTCAGATCTTCCTGGAAACCAACCTGTTCAACGCCGGTATTCGTCCTGCGGTTAACCCGGGTATCTCGGTATCCCGTGTGGGTGGTGCAGCGCAGACCAAGATCATGAAGAAACTGTCCGGTGGTATCCGTACCGCGCTGGCGCAGTATCGTGAACTGGCGGCGTTCTCCCAGTTTGCATCCGACCTCGACGATGCAACCCGCAAACAGCTGGACCACGGTCAGAAAGTGACCGAACTGCTGAAACAGAAACAGTATGCGCCGATGTCCGTCGCGCAGCAGTCTCTGGTTCTGTTCGCAGCAGAACGTGGTTATCTGGCTGATGTAGAACTGGCGAAAATCGGTAGCTTCGAAGCCGCACTGCTGGCTTACGTCGACCGTGATCACGCTCCGCTGATGCAAGAGATTAACCAGTCCGGTGGCTATAACGACGAAATCGAAGGCAAGCTGAAAGGCATCCTCGATTCCTTCAAAGCAACCCAGTCCTGGTAACGTCTGGCGGTCTGTCTTAGGGCAGGCCGCAAGGCATTGAGGAGAAGCTCATGGCCGGCGCAAAAGAGATACGTAGTAAGATCGCAAGCGTCCAGAACACGCAAAAGATCACTAAAGCGATGGAGATGGTCGCCGCTTCCAAAATGCGTAAATCGCAGGAGCGCATGGCGGCCAGCCGTCCTTACGCAGATACTATGCGCAAAGTGATTGGTCACCTTGCGAACGGTAATCTGGAATATAAGCACCCTTACCTGGAAGAACGCGACGTTAAGCGCGTGGGCTACCTGGTGGTGTCGACCGACCGTGGTTTGTGCGGCGGCTTGAACATTAACCTGTTCAAGAAACTGCTGGCGGAAATGAAAGCATGGTCCGATAAAGGCGTTCAGTGCGACCTCGCAATGATCGGCTCTAAGGGCGTCTCTTTCTTTAACTCCGTTGGCGGCAACGTTGTTGCACAGGTGACCGGTATGGGGGATAACCCATCCCTGTCCGAACTGATCGGCCCGGTAAAAGTGATGTTGCAGGCCTATGATGAAGGCCGTCTGGACAAGCTGTACGTTGTCAGCAACAAATTTATTAACACCATGTCTCAGGTTCCGACGATCACTCAACTGCTGCCGTTACCGGCATCAGAAGACGCTGATCTGAAACGTAAATCCTGGGATTACCTGTATGAGCCCGATCCGAAAGCGCTGCTGGATACCCTCCTGCGCCGTTACGTCGAGTCTCAGGTTTATCAGGGCGTGGTTGAAAACCTGGCCAGCGAGCAGGCCGCCCGTATGGTGGCGATGAAAGCCGCGACCGATAATGGCGGCAGCCTGATTAAAGAGCTGCAGTTGGTATACAACAAAGCTCGTCAGGCCAGCATTACTCAGGAACTCACCGAGATCGTCTCGGGGGCCGCCGCGGTTTAACCAGGTTATTTCGTAGAGGATTTAAGATGGCTACTGGAAAGATTGTCCAGGTAATCGGCGCCGTGGTCGACGTCGAGTTCCCTCAGGATGCCGTACCACGCGTGTACGAAGCCCTTGAGGTACAGAATGGTAATGAAGTTCTGGTGCTGGAAGTTCAGCAGCAGCTGGGCGGCGGTATCGTGCGTACCATCGCCATGGGTTCTTCCGATGGTCTGCGCCGCGGTCTGGATGTAAAAGACCTCGAGCACCCGATCGAAGTCCCGGTTGGTAAAGCTACGCTGGGTCGTATCATGAACGTACTGGGTCAACCGGTCGACATGAAAGGCGACATCGGCGAAGAAGAGCGTTGGGCTATCCACCGCGCAGCGCCGTCCTATGAAGAGCTGTCCAGCTCTCAGGAACTGCTGGAAACCGGCATCAAAGTTATCGACCTGATGTGTCCGTTCGCGAAGGGCGGTAAAGTCGGTCTGTTCGGTGGTGCGGGTGTCGGTAAAACCGTAAACATGATGGAGCTGATCCGTAACATCGCGATCGAGCACTCCGGTTACTCCGTGTTTGCGGGCGTAGGTGAGCGTACTCGTGAGGGTAACGACTTCTACCACGAAATGACCGATTCCAACGTTATCGATAAAGTATCCCTGGTGTACGGCCAGATGAACGAGCCGCCGGGAAACCGTCTGCGCGTTGCGCTGACCGGCCTGACCATGGCTGAGAAATTCCGTGACGAAGGTCGTGACGTACTGCTGTTCGTCGATAACATCTATCGTTACACCCTGGCCGGTACGGAAGTATCCGCACTGCTGGGTCGTATGCCTTCAGCGGTAGGTTATCAGCCGACTCTGGCGGAAGAGATGGGCGTTCTGCAGGAACGTATCACCTCCACCAAAACCGGTTCTATCACCTCCGTACAGGCGGTATACGTACCGGCGGATGACTTAACTGACCCATCCCCAGCCACTACCTTTGCTCACTTAGATGCAACCGTAGTACTGAGCCGTCAGATCGCTTCCCTGGGTATCTACCCGGCTGTTGACCCGCTGGACTCCACCAGCCGTCAGCTGGATCCGCTGGTTGTTGGTCAGGAACACTACGACACCGCGCGTGGCGTGCAGTCCATCCTGCAGCGTTATCAGGAACTGAAAGACATCATCGCCATCCTCGGTATGGACGAACTGTCTGAAGAAGACAAACTGGTGGTAGCTCGCGCACGTAAGATCCAGCGCTTCCTGTCCCAGCCGTTCTTCGTGGCTGAAGTCTTTACCGGTTCTCCGGGCAAATACGTGGCGCTGAAAGACACCATCCGTGGCTTTAAAGGCATCATGGAAGGCGAATACGATCACCTGCCAGAGCAGGCGTTCTACATGGTCGGTTCCATCGACGAAGCCGTGGAAAAAGCCAAAAAACTTTAACGCCTTAATCGGAGGGTGATATGGCAATGACTTACCACCTGGACGTCGTCAGCGCAGAGCAACAAATGTTCTCTGGTCTGGTCGAAAAAATCCAGGTAACGGGTAGCGAAGGTGAACTGGGTATTTACCCGGGACACGCACCGCTGCTCACCGCCATTAAGCCTGGTATGATTCGCATCGTTAAACAGCACGGTCATGAAGAGTTTATCTATCTGTCCGGCGGCATTCTTGAAGTGCAGCCTGGCAGCGTGACCGTCCTGGCGGATACCGCAATTCGTGGTCAGGACCTCGACGAAGCGCGAGCGCTGGAAGCGAAACGCAAAGCGGAAGAGCACATTAAGAGCTCTCACGGCGATGTGGATTACGCTCAGGCGTCTGCGGAACTGGCCAAAGCGATCGCTAAACTGCGCGTTATCGAGTTGACCAAAAAAGCGATGTAACACCGGCTTGAACGTAAAAAGCCAGTCTGGTTTCCAGGCTGGCTTTTTTTATGCCCAGCTGCTGACGAGCGGATGAAGTGAAAACAGAATTCACCCTTAATTGTTATTGATTAGTTAAATGATGAAGCGTAGACTCCGTTTTGTGTGATGTATATCACATAAAATAGCGTTATCAAACTGCACCTGCGTCAGGAAATCATCATGAAACTGTTCCATAAAATCATCGCTAAATTTAGCGTCCTGAGCTTCTAAGCTCCGCGCTATCCCCCCGCTGACATGACGTATCGCCCATCAAAACGACAACACTGGCGATGTGAAACCGGGCAAAGAAGGTCACCTGACGGTGGCCTTTCGTTTTTTATCGCTACATCAATCACTTTGCCGTCCTCCCCCGCCAGCGACTGGCGACGATTATCCTGGTTCTTCCCGCTGTGGGTACTGAAAATCGCTTTCCGCAGCGGCTTTATTCAGGTGGCGAAAAAACAGCAAAAGCAGTGAGATAGTCAATGATTATCCTCCCCGCCCTCCTTTTTCAGCGTTAAACTGATTTGCAGTGGTTAAAAATAGCGTCATAAAATGGTGTATAGCAGTGAGCCTGGACGTTTTCTCCACGTCTCGTTTTATGATGAAAAATATGTAGAAATTTCAACGTGAAAGGCTTTTACTTTTCGTTCTAACTACCGTCAGGATGAGTATGTCAAATAGTGCGATGAGCGTGGTTATCCTTGCCGCAGGCAAAGGGACCCGCATGTATTCCGATCTTCCTAAGGTGCTGCATACCCTGGCCGGGAAGCCAATGGTGCAGCATGTCATTGATGCCGCTAACGATTTAGGCGCATGTGCGGTACACCTGGTGTATGGCCACGGTGGCGATCTGCTGCGTCAGACGCTGCATGAAGACAACCTGAACTGGGTGCTACAGGCCGAGCAGCTCGGAACCGGACACGCCATGCAGCAGGCGGCGCCGTTCTTCAATGATGATGAAGACATCCTGATGCTCTATGGCGACGTGCCGCTGATCTCCGTCGAGACGCTACAGCGCCTGCGCGCCGCGAAGCCGCAGGGCGGGATTGGTCTGCTGACGGTGAAGCTGGATGATCCAACCGGCTACGGCCGCATTACCCGTGAAAATGGCCAGGTGACGGGCATCGTTGAGCACAAAGATGCCAGCGAGGCGCAGCTCCAGATTCAGGAAATTAACACTGGGATCCTGATCGCCGGCGGAGCGGACCTCAAGCGCTGGCTGGCGAATCTCACCAATAACAACGCCCAGGGCGAATACTACATCACCGATATCATCGCCATGGCGCATCAGGAAGGTCGCGAGATCGTTGCCGTGCATCCCCAGCGCCTGAGCGAAGTCGAAGGCGTCAACAACCGCCTGCAGCTTGCGCGCCTGGAGCGCGTCTACCAGGCTGAGCAAGCGGAAAAGCTGCTGCTGGCGGGAGTGATGTTGCGCGATCCGGCGCGTTTCGATCTGCGCGGTACGCTGCAGCACGGGCGCGATGTGGAGATCGATACTAACGTTATTCTGGAAGGCTGCATCGTGCTGGGCGATCGAGTGAAAATCGGCGCCGGCTGCGTGATCAAAAACAGCACCATCGGCGATGATTGTGAAATCAGCCCCTACAGCGTGGTGGAAGATGCCCAGCTGCAGGCGGCCTGCACCATCGGTCCATTTGCCCGTCTGCGCCCGGGCGCCGAATTGCTGGAAGGCGCCCACGTTGGCAACTTCGTGGAAATGAAAAAGGCGCGTCTCGGCAAAGGCTCCAAGGCGGGTCATCTGACCTATCTGGGCGATGCGGAGATCGGTGATAACGTCAATATCGGCGCGGGCACCATCACCTGCAACTACGATGGCGCGAACAAACACAAAACGATTATTGGCGACGATGTCTTTGTCGGCTCGGATACCCAGCTGGTGGCCCCGGTTACGGTAGGCAACGGCGTCACTATCGCCGCCGGCACCACCGTCACACGCAATATCGCCGATAACGAACTGGTGTTGAGCCGCGTGCCGCAGGTCCATAAGCAGGGCTGGCAGCGTCCGGTGAAGAAAAAATGAACAGAATTGTCGCCGGGGGTGTACAACGCCAGGCGAACCAGGATGAGAGGGTCAACATAGATCCCCGTCCGCAGGCAGTACCATAACAATAACCCCACTCTCTACAAGGCTCGGGGCGCCCGGAAAACGGGCAAATACAGGTCAGCGACAACGCATGGCATATCGCCATTATCAGGAAATTTAACTATGTGTGGAATTGTTGGCGCAGTCGCGCAGCGTGATATTGCTGAAATCCTTCTCGAAGGTTTACGTCGTCTGGAATACCGTGGCTATGACTCTGCCGGTCTGGCGGTAGTCGACAGCGAAGGTCATATGACCCGCGTGCGTCGCCTGGGTAAGGTACAGATGCTGGCTCAGGCGGTCGAAGAGCAACCGTTACACGGTGGTACCGGGATCGCCCATACTCGCTGGGCGACGCACGGCGAACCGTCTGAGAGCAATGCGCATCCGCATGTTTCTGAACACATTGTGGTGGTCCATAACGGGATCATCGAAAACCACGAGCCGCTGCGCGCATTGCTGCAGTCTCGCGGCTATGTCTTCGTCACTGAGACCGATACCGAAGTTATCGCCCATCTGGTGCACTGGGAGCTGGAACAAGGTGGAACCTTGCGTGAAGCCGTGCTGCGCGCCATCCCGCAGCTGCGCGGCGCCTACGGCACCGTGATCATGGATACCCGCGACCCGGGTACCCTGCTGGCGGCCCGCTCCGGTAGCCCGCTGGTTATCGGTCTGGGCATGGGGGAAAACTTTATCGCCTCCGACCAGCTGGCGCTGCTGCCGGTTACCCGCCGCTTCATCTTCCTTGAAGAAGGCGACATTGCGGAAGTGACTCGTCGCTCGGTAGTGATTTTCGATAAATCCGCTGCGCAAGTGAAGCGTCAGGAGATCGAATCCAATCTGCAGTATGACGCCGGCGATAAAGGTATCTATCGCCACTATATGCAGAAAGAGATTTTCGAACAGCCAAATGCGATTAAGAACACCCTGACCGGGCGTATCAGCCACGGCGAAATCGATCTCAGCGAGCTGGGGCCGAACGCCAATGAAATGCTGGCTCAGGTTGAACATATTCAGATTGTTGCCTGCGGGACCTCCTATAACTCCGGGATGGTCTCCCGCTATTGGTTCGAGGCGTTAGCCGGCGTGCCGTGCGATGTGGAAATCGCCTCCGAATTCCGCTATCGGAAGTCTGCGGTGCGTCGTAACAGCCTGATGATCACCCTTTCCCAGTCTGGTGAAACCGCCGATACCCTGGCGGCGCTGCGTTTGTCGAAAGAGCTGGGCTATCTCGGCTCGCTGGCCATCTGCAACGTGCCGGGCTCGTCGCTGGTGCGTGAATCCGATCTGGCGCTGATGACCAAAGCCGGAACGGAAATTGGCGTGGCCTCGACCAAGGCCTTTACCACTCAGCTGACGGTGCTGCTGATGCTGGTGGCGAAACTGGCGCGATTGAAAGGCCAGGATGCGTCCATTGAGCATGATATCGTCCACGGCCTGCAGGCGCTGCCGAACCGTATCGAGCAGATGCTCTCCCAGGACAAGCGTATTGAGCAGCTGGCAGAGCGTTTCTCTGATAAGCATCATGCGCTGTTCCTTGGCCGCGGCGATCAGTACCCGATCGCTATGGAAGGGGCGCTGAAGCTGAAAGAGATCTCCTATATTCATGCGGAAGCCTACGCGGCAGGCGAGCTTAAGCACGGCCCGCTGGCGCTGATTGATGCGGAAATGCCGGTGATCGTAGTGGCGCCGAACAATGAGCTACTGGAAAAACTGAAATCCAACATTGAAGAGGTTCGCGCCCGCGGCGGTGAGCTGTACGTTTTCGCCGACGGTGACGCCGGCTTCAACGGCAGCGACAACATGCACATCATTGAGATGCCGCATGTCGAAGAGAGCATCGCGCCTATCTTCTACACCGTACCGCTGCAGCTGCTGGCTTATCACGTTGCGCTGATCAAAGGCACTGACGTTGATCAGCCGCGTAACCTGGCGAAATCGGTCACGGTTGAGTAACGTATTATCTCTTTTGCAAAGGGCTGCCGGCGGCGGCCCTTTTTTATTTTTACCTGCTGTTTTTCGCCGATCTTGTGCGCAATATCTGGGGAGGCGATAGATGACAAACGATCGTTTTGCTCTGCGATTTCGCTGTCATAAAAAGAAAATTATTCTGTCATTGTGTGGTCATGCTAGTAGATAACCATTTGAGTTATAAGCGTATAATTTGACGTAAAATCCCCCCTACCGGCGTGTCATAAAACTGTCATAATTCGTACATTTTACTGTCACCTCTTTGACCTATTTTGCTCACCATAGCCTCGAAACAATGATTTACGAATCCCAGCAGGAGACATTATGAACGTTATGCGTACCACCGTCGCAACAGTTGTCGCCGCGACCTTATCGATGAGCGCTTTCTCTGCTTTCGCAGCAGCAAGCCTGACTGGCGCAGGTGCAACTTTTCCTGCGCCGGTGTATGCCAAATGGGCTGACACCTATCAGAAAGAAACTGGCAATAAAGTGAACTACCAGGGTATTGGTTCCTCTGGTGGCGTTAAACAGATTATTGCCAACACCGTGGATTTCGGTGCTTCTGATGCTCCGCTGGCTGATGACAAACTGACCCAGGAAGGCCTGTTCCAGTTCCCGACCGTGATTGGCGGCGTGGTGCTGGCGGTTAACCTGCCTGGCGTGAAATCCGGCGAGCTGGTGCTGGATGGCAAAACCCTTGGCGATATCTACCTGGGTAAAATTAAAAAATGGGATGACGAAGCGATCGCTAAGCTCAACCCGGGTCTGAAGCTGCCGTCGCAGAATATCGCCGTGGTTCGCCGCGCCGATGGTTCCGGTACCTCCTTCGTCTTCACCAGCTACCTGTCCAAAGTGAATGAAGAGTGGAAATCGAAAATCGGCGCAGGCTCTACCGTTAACTGGCCAACCGGTCTGGGCGGTAAAGGCAACGACGGTATCGCCGCCTTTGTTCAGCGTCTGCCGGGCTCGATTGGTTACGTCGAATACGCTTACGCCAAGCAAAACAACCTGGCGTACACCAAACTGGTCTCTGCCGACGGCAAGCCGGTTAGCCCGACTGAAGACAACTTCGCTAACGCCGCAAAAGGCGTTGACTGGAGCAAGTCTTTCGCTCAGGACCTGACTAACCAGAAAGGTGAAAACGCATGGCCGATCACCTCAACCACCTTCATCCTGGTGCATAAGGCGACGAACAAGCCTGAGCAGACCGCCGAAGTGCTGAAGTTCTTTGACTGGGCGTATAAAAACGGCGGGAAAGAAGCCAATGCGCTGGATTACGCGACGCTGCCGGAAAGCGTGGTAGAGCAGGTTCGTGCGGCATGGAAAACCAACGTCAAAGACAGCAGCGGTAAAGCGCTGTACTAAAAGTAGATTTTTGACGAAGATGGCGGGGGCGTTCAGGCGCTGCCCGCCCTACGGTTCAGACTGTAGGCCCGGGAGCCAACGCCACCGGGCATTTATTCGAACAAGTTTTAATACGTAAAGAGTAATCTATGGCTGCAACCAAGCCTGCATTTACCCCTCCGGGGAAAAAGGGTGACATAATTTTCAGTGCGCTGGTAAAACTGGCTGCGCTGATTGTGCTATTGATGCTGGGCGGCATCATCGTTTCCCTGATCATCTCTTCCTGGCCGAGCATTCAAAAGTTTGGCTTTGCCTTTTTGTGGACCAAAGAGTGGGATGCGCCCAACGAAATCTTCGGCGCGCTGGTGCCGATCTACGGAACTCTGGTGACCTCCTTTATCGCGCTGCTGATCGCCGTCCCGGTGAGCTTCGGCATCGCGCTGTTTCTGACTGAACTGTCCCCCGCCTGGCTCAAGCGCCCGCTGGGCATTGCGATTGAGCTGCTGGCGGCAATCCCGAGTATCGTGTACGGCATGTGGGGCCTGTTTATTTTCGCCCCGCTGTTTGCGACTTACTTCCAGGAGCCGGTGGGTAACGTCCTGTCGACCATCCCGTTCGTCGGCGCGCTGTTTGCCGGCCCGGCGTTTGGGATTGGCATTCTCGCCGCTGGCGTCATTCTGGCCATCATGATCATCCCTTATATCGCCGCGGTCATGCGCGATGTTTTCGAACAGACGCCGGTGATGATGAAAGAGTCGGCCTATGGCATCGGCTGCACCACCTGGGAAGTGATCTGGCGCATCGTTTTACCGTTCACCAAAAACGGGGTGATCGGCGGCGTGATGCTCGGTCTGGGCCGCGCGCTGGGTGAAACCATGGCGGTCACCTTTATCATCGGCAACACCTACCAGCTCGACAGCATATCGCTGTATATGCCGGGGAACAGCATTACCTCCGCGCTGGCCAACGAATTCGCCGAAGCGGAAACCGGCCTGCACGTGGCGGCGCTAATGGAGCTGGGCCTGATCCTGTTCGTTATCACCTTTATCGTTCTGGCGGCGTCGAAGTTTATGATTATGCGCCTCGCGAAGAATGAGGGGGCACGCTAATGGCGACCATTGAAATGCAAAGCACCGCCGAGCTGGCGGAGTCCCGCCGCAAGATGCAGGCCAAACGCCGCATGAAGAACCGTATCGCTCTGGCGCTGTCGATGGCCACCATGGCGTTTGGTTTGTTCTGGCTTATCTGGATCCTGATGGCGACCATAACCCGCGGCTTCGACGGCATGAGTCTGGCGCTGTTTACCGAAATGACGCCGCCGCCGAATACCGCGGGCGGTGGTCTGGCCAACGCCCTCGCCGGCAGCGGCCTGCTGATCCTGTGGGCAACCGTCTTTGGTACGCCGCTGGGTATCCTCGCCGGAATTTATTTGGCGGAGTATGGCCGCAAGTCGGTGCTGGCTGAAATTATCCGCTTTATCAACGATATTCTGCTTTCCGCACCGTCTATCGTGGTCGGCCTGTTCGTCTACACCATCGTGGTGGCGCAGATGCAGCACTTCTCGGGCTGGGCGGGCGTTATCGCCCTGGCGCTGCTGCAGGTGCCTATCGTTATTCGTACCACCGAAAACATGCTGAAACTGGTGCCGGATAGCCTGCGTGAAGCGGCCTATGCGCTGGGGACGCCGAAGTGGAAGATGATCTCGGCGATCACCCTGAAAGCCTCCGTCTCAGGGATTATGACCGGGATCCTGCTGGCTATCGCCCGTATCGCTGGGGAAACGGCGCCCTTGCTGTTCACCGCGTTGTCTAACCAGTTCTGGAGCACCGACATGATGCAGCCGATTGCCAACCTGCCGGTGACCATTTTCAAATTTGCCATGAGTCCGTTTGCGGAGTGGCAGCAACTGGCATGGGCCGGGGTATTGATTATCACCCTGTGCGTCTTGCTGCTGAACATCCTGGCGCGCGTTATCTTCGCCAAGAAGAAACACGGTTAATTTTTTGCGGCGCAGCCACGGCTGCGCTGAATGAGGAAGAGATTGAGATGAGTATGGTGAATACAGCTCCGGGTAAGATTTCAGTTCGTAACCTGAACTTCTACTACGGCAAATTCCATGCCCTGAAGAACATCAACCTGGATATCACCAAAAACCAGGTAACGGCGTTTATCGGTCCGTCAGGCTGTGGTAAATCCACCCTGCTGCGCACGTTCAACAAAATGTTTGAACTGTATCCAGAGCAGCGTGCGGAAGGTGAGATCCTACTGGATGGCGACAATATTCTGACTAACACCCAGGATATCGCCCTGCTGCGCGCTAAGGTTGGCATGGTGTTCCAGAAGCCAACGCCGTTCCCGATGTCCATTTACGACAACATCGCTTTCGGGGTGCGCCTGTTTGAAAAACTGTCCCGTGCCGATATGGACGAGCGCGTGCAGTGGGCGCTGACCAAAGCCGCATTATGGAACGAAACCAAAGATAAACTGCACCAGAGCGGGTATTCTCTCTCCGGTGGTCAGCAGCAGCGTCTGTGTATTGCCCGCGGTATCGCGATCCGCCCGGAAGTGCTGCTGCTTGATGAGCCGTGCTCCGCGCTGGACCCGATCTCCACCGGGCGTATCGAAGAACTGATCACCGAGCTGAAACAGGACTACACCGTCGTTATCGTGACTCACAACATGCAGCAGGCTGCGCGTTGCTCCGACCATACGGCATTTATGTATCTTGGCGAGCTGATTGAGTTCAGCAATACGGATGATCTGTTCACCAAGCCCGCGAAGAAACAAACTGAAGATTATATTACTGGCCGCTACGGTTGATTTGCCCTTGTGCTTTCAGGCTCTCACCAGTTGGGCAATCAGGAGACACCATGGACAACCTAAATCTTAACAAACATATTTCCGGCCAGTTCAACGCTGAACTGGAGTATATCCGCACCCAGGTGATGACCATGGGGGGGCTGGTGGAGCAACAGCTTTCTGATGCGATCACCGCAATGCATAACCAGGACAGCGAACTGGCGAAACGCGTGATTGACGGCGACAAACAGGTCAACATGATGGAAGTGGCGATCGATGAAGCCTGCGTGCGCATCATCGCCAAGCGCCAGCCGACCGCCAGCGACCTGCGCCTGGTGATGGCGATCATCAAGACTATCGCTGAGCTGGAACGCATTGGCGATGTGGCGGATAAAATCTGCCGTACCGCGCTGGAGAAGTTTTCCCAGCAGCATCAGCCGCTGCTGGTGAGCCTTGAATCGCTGGGCCGCCATACGGTGCAGATGCTGCATGACGTGCTGGATGCCTTCGCGCGTATGGATCTCGACGAGGCGGTACGTATCTATCGCGAAGACAAGAAAGTCGACCAGGAATATGAAGGCATCGTACGTCAGCTGATGACCTACATGATGGAAGACTCGCGCACTATCCCCAGCGTCCTGACGGCGCTGTTCTGCGCGCGCTCCATCGAGCGTATCGGCGACCGCTGCCAGAATATCTGCGAATATATTTTCTACTTCGTCAAAGGCCAGGATTTCCGTCATGTGGGCGGCGATGAACTGGATAAATTGCTCGCTGGTAAAGATCCGAAAGAGTAATAATCATTTTGTCTAATTCTGATGAATGGATTTATCAGAATTAGATATGATTCCTCCACCGGCAGCGATATTGCTGAGATTATCGTCACAATTAACAGGCTGCCCGTTTGAGTTCTTCATTTTATCGCGTAACAATCAGCATCCACTGACTGAGCGCGCAAGCTCAGAATGTTTTAAACGGATTGTTACTGCGACAGCAGGCAAAACCTGATATTGCCCCCACGGCGGCGATATCAGGTTTTTTTATGCGTGCGAAGAATGACTTAATAAGGGTTGCTACCGCGATGCGCGGGCAAAACCTGAAGAGGATTATCTGTTAAGGCAGATCGTCTTCTTCGGGTTTTTTTGCTTTTTTCCAGGCGCAAAAATAACAGTCCCCGCGCCCTTAAGCGGTATGGATAAAGCTATTTGAACCCGCGCGATGCTTGTCGCTGTCGTTTTTATTAATGCCAATACTTATATAAGGGAATATTATGATGAGAAAAACCAGGATCGCTTCGGCGATAGCCTTGCTGGCGCCGCTTTGTTATTCAACCTCCCTGATCGCGAGCCAGCTGACGGTAGAGCAACGGCTTGAGTTGCTGGAAAAAGCGCTCAGCGATACGCAAAAAGAGCTCAAAAAATATCAAGACCAGGAGAGAAAAAGAGACCAGATTTGGGCCTCATGGTCTCCGCCTGCAGAGAGCCAGAAGCGCAACGTCGCGGCGGCAGCCGGACCGAAAGCAGCGGTGAAACCGGATGCGGTACTGGTCAAAAATCAACAACCTGCTACAGACAGTGCACCAGCCTACAGCGCGATGACGCTGAAAGATTTTAGCAGGTTCGTCAAAGATGAAATTGGCTTTAGCTATAACGGCTACTTCCGCTCGGGCTGGGGAACCGCCTCGCATGGCTCGCCAAAATCGTGGGCCATCGGCTCGCTTGGCCGTCTGGGCAATGAATATTCCGGCTGGTTCGATCTGCAGCTGAAGCAGCGGGTGTTTCAGGAAGGCGATAAACGCGTCGACGCCATCGTGATGCTCGACGGGAACGTTGGCCAGCAGTATTCCACTGGCTGGTTTGGCGACAATGCCGGCGGCGAAAACTACATCCAATTCTCGGATATGTACGTTAACACCAAAGGATTCCTGCCGTTTGCCCCGGAGGCCGATTTCTGGGTCGGCAAACACGGTGCGCCAAAAATCGAGATCCAGATGCTGGACTGGAAAACGCAGAGAACCGATGCGGCGGCTGGCGTGGGGCTGGAAAACTGGCAGGTTGGCGTCGGGAAATTCGATATCGCGCTGGTGCGGGAAGATGTTGATGACTACGATCGTTCCTTGAGCAATAAGCAGCAAATAAACACCAATACCCTTGATATCCGTTACAAAGAGATCCCGCTGTGGGATAAAGCCAGCCTGATGGTCAGCGGACGCTATGTCGCTGCCAACCAAAGTTCTTCTGAGAAATATAAAGAGGGCAATGAAGGCTATTATCCATGGAAAGATACCTGGATGGCCGGCACCTCGTTAACGCAAAAATTTGCTAACGGCGGCTTTAACGAATTCTCTTTCTTACTGGCGAATAACTCCATTGCCAGCAGCTTCTCGCGCTATGCCGGATCCAGCCCCTATACAACCTTTAACGGCCGCTATTATGGCGACCATACCAATGGCACCGCCGTGCGCTTAACCTCGCAAGGGGAAACCTATTTACGTGATGACATTATTATGGCGAATGCCATCGTTTACTCTTTTGGTAACGACGTTTACAGCTACGAGACCGGGGCCCACTCCGATTTTGAATCCATCCGTACGGTCCTGCGACCGGCTATCTGGAATAAATATAACCAGACCGGCGTCGAACTGGGGTACTTCAAGCAGCAAAACAAAGATGTTACCGGCAAAAAATATAACGAGTCCGGCTATAAGACCACGCTGTTCCATACCTTCAAAGTTAATACCAGTATGCTGACCTCGCGCCCGGAAATTCGCTTCTATGCCACCTATATTAAAGCGAAGGATATCGACCTGGATAAGGCCGCGAATAACACCACCAGCATTTTTGAAGACGGTAAAAACGATCAGTTTGCCGTAGGGGCGCAGGCGGAAATCTGGTGGTGAGACGATAACAGAACGGACACAACATAAGAGGAATAACGATGAAACGACATGCAATTTATTTCGCCCTGGCGCTGGCGGGCGCGGCGTTCACCATTCAGGCGGCACCGTTGCCCGCGGTGCCGGACCCCTCCCTGCCGGTGAGCCACTTTATCACCCAAGTTAACGCGGATAAAAGTATCACTTACCGCCTGTTTGCCCCTGATGCCCGGCGGGTTTCGGTAGTCACCGGCGCCACGCCGGACACCTTTGTCTCGCACGACATGACCAAGGCAGCGGACGGAGTCTGGACATGGAAAAGCGAGCCGATGAAGCCCAATCTCTATGAATACTATTTCGATGTGGATGGCTTCCGCTCGGTAGATACCGGCAGCCGCTATCAGAAGCCGCAGCGCCAGGTGAACACCAGTTTGATTCTGGTGCCGGGCAGTATTCTTGACGATCGGGCGGTCGCGCACGGCGATCTGCGCACCCTTACCTATCACTCAAAGGCACTGAACGCTGAACGTCGTCTCTATGTCTGGACGCCGCCGGGTTATAGCGGAACCGGCGATCCGCTGCCGGTGCTCTATTTCTATCATGGCTTTGGCGACAGCGGCCTGTCGGCCATCGATCAGGGGCGGATCCCGCAAATCATGGATAACCTGCTGGCGGAGGGCAAGATCAAGCCAATGCTGGTGGTGGTCCCGGATACCGAAACCGATATCCCGGAAGCCATCGCGGAAAACTTCCCGCCGCAGGAGCGACGCAAAACCTTCTATCCGCTAAATGCGAAAGCGGCTGATAACGAGCTGATGAACGATATCATTCCGCTGATTGATGCGCGTTTTAATGTGCGTAAAGACGCGGATGGCCGGGCGCTCGCCGGGCTGTCGCAGGGCGGCTATCAGGCGCTGGTCTCCGGAATGAATCATCTGGAGAGCTTTGGCTGGCTCGCCACGTTTAGCGGCGTCACAACCACCACGGTGCCGAATGCTGGTGTGGAAGCACAGCTGAAGCATCCTGAGGCGATCAATAAACAGCTGCGTAACTTTACCGTGGTCGTCGGGGAAAAAGATTCCGTGACCGGCAAAGACATCGCGGGTCTGAAAAGCGAGCTGGAAAAACAGAAGATCAACTTTGACTATCACGCCTATCCCGGCCTGAACCATGAAATGGACGTCTGGCGCCCTGCCTACGCGGAGTTTGTGCAAAAACTGTTTAAATAGCCGGAGGGGGCGTTTAGCCCCCGTTTTCCGCGAGTGAAGAAAGACAAGATGAAAGTGCTTGTGTCCGAAGATAATGAGTTAAGCCGGTCGCCAGCCATCCTGTTCTGGGCGAGATCACAGCGCTACCGGGCTACCCTTGCTGCCAACCGTCGCCCGGCCAGGCGACGCCGGGGGCTAGCGAGTGATATCCCAACCGCGCGCTTTCCACAATGCCGGCAGCGCAGCCAGATCGGTAAAGGTTGTCACTTTGGGATGATCGATTGGCGGGTTGTGCGGATCGGCGCAGAAGTAGAACACCTCCATGCCGGCGGCTATTCCCGATTGTGCACCTGCACTGGAATCATCAACCAGAATGCAGTTCTCAACGTTAACGTTCATCGCCTTTGCGGCATGGAACATCAGCGCCGGATCGGGTTTCCAGCGCTGAATATCGTAGCCGCTGTACAACCGGTCAGCGAAATGGTGCAGCAGGCCGGTGCGGCCAAGAGAGTGTTGCATCTTACTGACCGGGCCATTGGAGACCACGCACATCGGGACGCTTACCGCATCCAGCAGCGCCTGGGCTCCAGCAATCACTTCCAGTTCACTATCGAACAGGCGGGAGACTTCCGCACGGTAAATCGGCTCCAGGGTGGCCTTTTGCAGGTTAACGCCATGCTCGGCGTTGATGGTGTCGATTATTTCGTACAGCTTTACGCCTTTGAAGCGCTTAAAAATCTCTGCAAGCTCCAGCGTAATGCCAAATTCCTGGAACATGTGCACGTAGGCGCGGGAGCAAATTACCTCGCTGTCGACCAGCGTGCCGTCACAGTCAAAAAATACTGCTTCTGGTTGAGTCATAGCCATTCCATATTAACAAGTTTAACGTTTTCGTCATGTCCAATGCCGCGACGCAATCGTTGCCGTATAAGCAAAATAAATGAAAAAAATTACCATACAACCGCGCCTGGCGCTGTAATTTGGTATAGGATAGCGTCGAATTTTCCCTCCTTACGTTCGGAAACCGATAATGAGTCAACAACAAACCAGCCAGTCTTCTGGCCAGGGTCTGCTGGAGCGCGTATTTAAACTGCGCGAGCACGGCACCACGGTGCGCACGGAAGCCATCGCCGGTTTCACCACGTTCCTGACGATGGTGTATATCGTTTTTGTTAACCCACAAATTCTTGGCGTAGCGGGCATGGATACCAGCGCCGTGTTTGTGACCACCTGTCTGATTGCCGCTTTCGGCAGTATCATGATGGGGCTGTTCGCGAACCTGCCGGTTGCTCTGGCGCCGGCGATGGGCCTGAACGCCTTTTTCGCCTTTGTGGTGGTGCAGGCGATGGGCCTGCCATGGCAGGTCGGCATGGGCGCGATTTTCTGGGGCGCCGTCGGCCTGCTGCTGCTGACGATCTTCCGCGTACGCTACTGGATGATCGCCAATATTCCGCTGAGCCTGCGCGTGGGCATCACCAGCGGGATCGGCCTGTTTATCGGTATGATGGGCCTGAAGAACGCCGGGGTTATCGTCGCTAACCCGGAAACGCTGGTCAGCATTGGTCATCTTACCTCCCACAGCGTGCTGCTGGGCGTGCTGGGCTTCTTTATCATCGCGATTCTGGCGTCGCGCAACATTCACGCCGCGGTACTGGTCTCTATCGTGGTGACCACCCTGCTGGGCTGGATGCTGGGGGATGTGCACTACACCGGTATCGTCTCAGCGCCGCCGAGCGTGACTTCGGTGATCGGTCATGTCGATCTGGCGGGCTCCCTGAATCTGGGCCTGGCCGGGGTAATCTTCTCCTTTATGCTGGTCAACCTGTTTGACTCCTCCGGGACGCTGATCGGCGTGACGGATAAAGCGGGTCTGGCGGACGCCAACGGTAAATTCCCGCGCATGAAGCAGGCGCTGTTTGTCGATAGCGTCTCGTCGGTGGCAGGTTCCTTCATCGGCACCTCGTCGGTAACAGCGTATATCGAATCCTCCTCCGGCGTTTCCGTAGGCGGGCGCACCGGCCTGACCGCCGTTGTCGTCGGTATCCTGTTCCTGCTGGTTATCTTCCTCTCTCCGCTGGCGGGGATGGTTCCGGCCTATGCGGCCGCCGGCGCGCTGATTTACGTCGGCGTGCTGATGACCTCCAGCCTGGCGCGCGTGAAGTGGGATGACCTGACGGAAGCGGTACCGGCGTTTATCACCGCGGTGATGATGCCGTTTAGCTTCTCGATCACTGAAGGTATCGCCCTGGGCTTTATCTCCTACTGCGTGATGAAGATCGGCACCGGCCGTCTGCGCGACCTCAGCCCTTGCGTAATTATCGTCTCGCTGCTGTTCGTGCTGAAGATTGTCTTTATTGATGCACATTAATCCGCACGCATGATGAAAAAGCCCGGCATCGCTGCCGGGCTTTTTTTATGCTTTTACCCGCTTAATATAATCGCCAAAGGCGGTCAGCTGGCCGCGCAGATGGTCGAGGGTGCTCTGATCGACCACTTCACCTGACTGCGGATCCACTTTGTTCTGGATCACGCCGCCCATAAATTCCGGTTTATTCATTACCATCGCATCGAGGAACACCAGAATCTGCCGCAGATGATACTGGCAGCGCGCGCCGCCGATGGCGCCCATTGAGCTGGTTTGAATCAGCACCGGCTTGCCGGACAGCGGCTGCTCTGGCAGGCGTGAAAGCCAGTCGATGGCGTTTTTCAGGCCGCCAGGCACGGAATAGTTATACTCGGGGGTGACGATCACCACGCCATCCGCCTCGCGGATCTGTTGCGCAATCTCCTGCACGCGCTGCGGGAATCCCTCTTCTTCCTGAATATCAGCATCGTACAGCGGAATATCGCCGATTGACGGCAGCGCGGAGATGTCCATGCCCGCCGGCGCGATGCCGGGCAGGGTACGCGCGACCATTCCATTAAACGACCCTTTACGCAGGCTGCCGAGTAACGTAACCACTTTCAAGGTATCTGACATGATTGCTCCTTTGGATCATGATGCCGGCAAGACCGGTCAATTGAGGGATAAGGTTTTTTCCGTGGGTAGGCTGGTAAAGCGCATCAGGCGGGCTGACGGCTCGCGCGCGCGCCGCTGAGCGTCCGCCAGGCTGTGCCAGTCGCCTCCCTTAGCGTCATACTCCCAGACCTTCAGCGGGCCGATATTCGGGGTAGCGGCAATCGACCACACCAGCAGCGATTCGGCGTCACAGACGGCTTCGATCGGCAGGCTGCCGGCGGTACGCAGGCGGCCGGAGCCAGGCAGCAGCTGCAGCTGCATTGATGTTTCACCGGTCAGCTTCAGCACGCTGCGCCGCAGCGCCACCAGTTGGCTGCGCGCTTCGTCCGGGTCATGCTGAATGTTAACCCACAGATTCTCATTGTTACTGAAATTTTGCCGGTCGGCGTCGTGGCTGCGGACAGTGCGCTGCAGCTCCATATCGAGGCCACAATCCCCTTCGGTGGTCAGCGCTACGCCAACGATATTGCCAGTATAAGAGATAGAGAAGCGGGGAAGGTGACGATCGCTAAAAACCGGTCGGCCATTGGCTTCGTTAACGATTTCAGGCAGCTCGCCGATGCCGTAAAGCATAAACAGCAGTTCGGCGAGCAGCGACCGCGAAGCGCGAAAGCGGGCTTGCCGGTATTCAGGGAGCCGACGTGCGGATTGATGACAGGCCGCTGACAAACGTGTCGATAGCGGCTCCCCGGTACTGAGTATCCCTCGTGCAAAATGCGTTGCCATACGTCGCTCCGTGAGTAATGGTCTGAATGAAAACTGCGGGCGCTATTATCGCCTGGTATTAACAGGTTTTAATGCCGAAATCCCCCCTTGAAAAGGGAATTTGTTTGGATTTTACAAATTATTGCGCAAATAAGGTGCTACGGACACGAAACAAAGCTTACAGCGTACCGGAATAGAGCGCTTTCAACGTATCTCTAAGCCAGACAAGCTTCGGGTTGTAGCTGTTGCGTTTATGCCATAGCAAGGTGAAGGGGACGCGAAGCTTTTCCAGATGCTGCGGCTCTAGCGGCAGCGGCCGGGAGACCAGCGGTAGCTGATGCTGCTGATTATAGTGCTGGCAGTAGCGTGGCGCGGTGGCCAGCATGGTGTGCTGCGGTTGAGCCGCCATAAAGAGGGATTGCTCAAACCCCGGCACGGTCAGCGCCACATTACGCTTATGCCCCAGCTCCTGCAGCACGTCGTCCAGCGCCCAGGTATCGCGTTGTTCCCAGCAGATGGTGATATGCGGATAGCGTAAGAATGCCGCCAGATCCCACTCCTCCCTGAGCGCCGGATGATCGGCGCGCAGCCAGACCTGCGGCAGGTCGGTGAACAGCACATCAAAATCGATATACCACGGCAGCAGGCTCAGCAGCTCCCGCGACTGCGGATGGCTTTCGCGTCCGCAGAAGCCGATATCCACCTCGCCGCGGATGATGGCGTCCAGGGAGTCGTAGTCCCAGTTGCGCAAACGAATCAATGCCTGCGGGTAGCGCTGATAGATGCGCTGGGAGAGGGTGTTAAACAGGATCATCAGCAACGGCGTTTCCGCCGCCAGCTCGAACTTGAGGCCGCTCGGCATGGTGTGGTGCGGTTTATCGAGGATCTGGTTGCCCATCTGCATCCAGTCCGCCAGATCCTGCTCCATGCTGCTGACCAGCGGTGTAGGCGCCAGGCCCAGCGGCGTTTTGACAAACAGCGGATCGTCAAACCAGGCGCGCAGCTTGGCCAGCGACTTGCTCACCGCCGAGGGCGAAACGTTCATCCGCTTCGCCGTACGGGTGACGCTGAGCTCCTGGGTCAGGAGCTGCAGGCAGAGCAGTAAATTAAGATCGAGACTCGAAAGCGGCTTCTTCATTGTGTTGCGCAACCCGCGGCGGAGTGGCGACCAGTAGCAGAACAAGACTCACTATGCTACAGGCAATGAGTATCCCGATCAGCATATTCATTGCGCTGAGTCCGATGATGGCGGCGATCCAAATCCACAGCGACGAACCGCACACCTGCGCGATACCGAGGACCGAGCTGGCGACACCGGCGCGCAGCGTGAATGGCCCCAGGGCCTGACTCATCGCGACGCCGAAGCCGACGGAGAAGCCGGCGCATATCATGCCCAGCCCGACCAGGGTGACGGCCTGGCGGGTGGCGAGGCTCAGCGCCACGCCTGCCGCCAGGAACAGCAGCTGCGAGGTTACCATCAGGGTGCGCGGTTTAAACAGCGACAGGGCGAACGGCGTCGAGAAGGAGACCGCCATGCTGACCATCGCCATCAGCGCCATCGTCATGGAATAGGTACCGCGATCGAACCCCATCTCCTCCATCATCAGTACCGGCGAGACGTTCACGTAGGTGAGGATCGCCGTTACGTTGAGGGTGGTGATGAGAATGCGGCTGAGGAAAAAGCGGTTCAACAGCGATTCGCCCGCGCCATGCTGCGGCATAGCCATCTGCGCAGGCGCCGTCGGACGCGTCTCGCGCAGGATAAATACCGCCAGTAAACCCACCGTTACCCCCATGCCGATCATGGTGTAGAACAGACTCTGCCACGGGTATTTCAGCATGATCAGGTGGCCGAGCACCGGCGCCAGCACGGGGATGATGCAGGTAATTCCGTTGAGCAACGACAGCACTTTAGCCCGCCGACGGTCGTCCAGCGTATCGCGCAGAATAGCGAAAGCCACCACGTAGCAGCAGCCGGCGCCGATCCCCTGGATAAAGCGTCCGGTAAGGAAGTGGCTGCTGGTGTGCGCCTGCGCGCAGAGCAGGGAGGCGATAACAAAGATCGCCGCCCCCACCATGGCGACAGGTTTACGCCCCGAGCGGTCGGCGATACGGCCAGCAAACAGCATCGCCGAGGCCATTCCGGCCAGATAGACCGAGAAGGCGATATGTAATTGCGCCTCGCTGGCTCCCAGATCCTGCGCTATACGCGGCAGGCCGACGAGATACATATCGATGCCGGAGGGATAGAGCAGAACCAGGGCAAAGCTGCAGAGAAGAAAGCGTGTCATGAGATCCTCGCGAAGTGAATGGCGTTCAGCATAGTGAGGAACGCCCCGCAAGACGAGTTGCCATTTGGACAACGCTATTTTCCTGGCAGGAAACGCGAGCTAGCGGTCCCGGCGTCGCCAGACGCGGGCCATCCCTTCGCTTTCCGGCCGAACGCTTTCGAAGCCAAACTTCGCGTACAGCTCCGGAACATCTGCTACCAGCGTAACGTAGGCGCCGTCAAAGGCGTTAGCGTCCAGCCAGGCGACCAGCTTCTCCATCACCAGCCGGCCAAGGCCCTTTCCCTGGTGAGCTGGATCGACGGCGACGTCGACAATGTCAAAATTAATCGCGCCGTCGCCAACGATGCGGCCCATGGCGATCGGCGTCTCCTGCCAGAGGATATGTACGCCATAACAGCTGCGCGGCAGCCCGGCTCTGGCGCCTTCCAGGGGGCGCGGCGACATACCCGCTACCTCTCGCAGGTGGCAAAACGCTTCGGCGGAGGGCACCTTCTCGATCACGGTATATTCAACGGTCATGCTTTAGTCTCGTGGTTAAGGGGAGATAAAAGTAGAGAACGTTGCGCCGCAAAGGGCAAGAAAAAACCCGCATTAACGCGGCGTTAATGCGGGTGAGTGAACATTTACGGACTAAACGTTATTTGCCGATACAGAAGCTGGAGAAGATGCGGCCCAGCAGGTCATCGGAGGTGAACTCCCCGGTGATCTCGCTCAGCGCCTGCTGCGCGAGACGCAGCTCTTCCGCCAGCAGCTCGCCGGCCCAGGCGCCCAGCAGCTGGGCTTTGCCCTGCTGCAGATGGTCCGCCGCCTCTTCCAGCGCCTGCAGATGGCGACGGCGGGCGAGGAAGCCGCCTTCCATATTGGTATCGAAGCCCATGCTCTGCTTGAGGTGGTTACGCAGCACCTCGACGCCTTCGCCAGTGCGTGCCGACAGGCGGATCAGTGAGTGGCCATTTACTTCGCTGATACCCAGCGCTTCGCCGGTGACATCGGCTTTATTACGCACCACGGTAATCGGCAGTTTAGCGGGCAGGCGCTCGATAAAATCTGGCCAGATCTCCGCCGGATCAACGGCGCTGGTGGTGGTGCCATCGACCATAAACAGCACCCGATCGGCCTGGGCAATCTCCTGCCAGGCGCGCTCGATGCCGATACGTTCCACTTCGTCATTGGCGTCGCGCAGGCCTGCGGTATCAATGATATGCAGCGGCATGCCGTCGATATGGATATGTTCGCGCAGCACGTCGCGGGTGGTGCCGGCGATGTCGGTGACGATCGCTGCTTCGCGGCCCGCCAGGGCGTTTAGCAGGCTCGATTTACCGGCATTTGGCCGCCCGGCGATCACCACCTTCATCCCTTCGCGCAGCAGACTGCCCTGACGGGCTTCGGCGCGGACGGCGTCGAGGTCGGCCATCACCTCGTTCAGCTGGGCTTCAATTTTGCCGTCGGAGAGGAAATCAATTTCTTCATCCGGGAAATCAATCGCCGCTTCCACGTAGATGCGCAGGTGAGTGAGCGCTTCCACAAGGTGGTTAACCCGCGCGGAGAAGGCCCCCTGCAGTGAGTTCAGCGCCGAGCGCGCCGCCTGTTCTGAGCTGGCGTCGATAAGGTCGGCGATGGCCTCTGCCTGCGCCAGGTCGAGCTTGTCGTTAAGGAACGCGCGCTCGGAGAATTCGCCCGGCCTGGCGATGCGCAGGCCCGGCAGGGTCAGAATACGTTTAAGCAGCAGGTCGAGAATGACCGGGCCGCCGTGGCCCTGCAGCTCAAGCACATCTTCCCCGGTAAAGGAGTTCGGTCCGGGGAACCACAGCGCAATCCCCTGATCCAGCGGCGTACCGTCAACGTCGTTGAACGGCAGGTAGTCGGCATAGCGCGGTTTCGGCAGCTTGCCGAGTACCGCCTGCGCGACGTCGCGCGCTTTGAGGCCGGAGATGCGCAGGATGCCCACACCCCCGCGTCCCGGTGGGGTTGCCTGGGCGACGATAGTGTCGTTATGGCTCATGGTGACTCTCTATGTAGATGTAAAAAAGGCGGTCCATTGACCGCCTTCTCTGGCATTAACGTTACCGTAACTACTCTAAATCATTCAAGTCGCAGATGCGTTGCCTTGAAGAATGAAGAGTATCAGGATTTCTTCTTCTCGCGGCTATGCAGGCCACGCTTCTCCAGACCACGGTAAATCAGCTGCTGCTGAATAATGGTCACCAGGTTGCTGACGATGTAGTACACCACCAGGCCAGACGGGAACCACAGGAAGAACACCGTGAAGATGACCGGCATAAAGGTCATGATCTTCTGCTGCATCGGGTCAGTCACGGTGGTCGGCGACATCTTCTGGATGAAGAACATCGTCGCGCCCATGATGATCGGCAGGATGTAGTACGGGTCCTGAGCAGAAAGGTCGTGGATCCACAGGATAAACGGCGCATGACGCAGTTCAACCGAGGCGCTCAGCATGTAGTACAGCGCAAGGAAGATCGGCATCTGAATAATCAGCGGGAAGCAGCCGCCCAGCGGGTTCACTTTCTCCGCTTTATACAGCGCCATCATCTCCTGGCTTTGACGTTGTTTATCGTCGCCCAGACGCTCGCGCATGGCCTGAATCTTCGGCTGCAGCATACGCATCTTCGCCATGGAGGTGTACTGCGCTTTGGTCAGCGGGTACATGATGCCACGAACGATAAAGGTGATGACGATGATCGAGAAGCCCCAGTTGCCGAGGAAGCTGTGGATGAACTTCAGCAGCTTGAACAGCGGTTGGGAGATGAACCACAGCCAGCCGTAGTCGACGGTCAGATCCAGGTGCGGCGCGACGGCAGCCATTTTGTCCTGAATCGCCGGGCCGACCCATAGCGTGCTCTGCAGTTTGTCGGTTTGACCAGGCTGTACCAGTACCGGCTGAGATTTATAGCCGATAGCAACAATGCCGTTGCCGAGGTTGGCGGTATAGAAGTTATTCGTCCCGTTATTCTGCGGCACCCACGCAGTGGTGAAGTACTGCTGCAGCATGGCAACCCAACCGTTTTTGGTGCTAACGTTCAGGTTTTCGTTATCCAGAATGGTATCGAATTTGTATTTTTCGTATTTCGAATCCGCGGTGGAGAACGCTGCGCCACGGAAAGTATGCATCGTGGACAGGCCGCCGGTCTGCGTATCGCGACTGGACGGCAGCGCAGCGGTCTGCTTCAGCTGACCGAAGGTCGAGACTTCCAGCGGTTTCTCGCTGGCATTCTGCACGCTATAACCGACGTTCACCGCATAGCCACCGCGTTTCAGGGTGAAGGTTTTGGTGAAGACGTTGCCGGCTTTGTCGGTGTAGGTCAGCGGGATGACGAGCTCATCCTGGCCATCGGCCAGCACAAACGCCTCTTTATCGACGCTGTACAGCGGACGCGGGCCGTTTGCCGGGTTATCCGGACCGTCACGGCCGGTTAAGCCGCTCTGCGCCTGGTAGACAAACTGCGGGGTGGTTTCCAGTAACTGGAACGGTTCGGTCGATTTCAGCGTTTTTGGATACGCCAGAAGCAGCGCCTGCTCAATATCGCCACCGTTGGTGTTGATAGTCAGCTCAAGCACGTCGGTTTTAACCGTAATCAGTTTCCCCTGGCCACTGGCCGGTACGCCCTGGTCGGCGGCGCTACCCGCTGCTGTGGTCGTAGTCTGCGTGGTCTGCTGCTGGGGTTGCGGATTTTTGTCCTGCTCCCAGGCTTGCCAGATCATGAAAGACACGAACAACAAAGCGATGATAAGAAGATTGCGTTGCGAATCCATCGTTAGTGTTCTCTGGTATCAAATGGTCCAGGCGGGACGGGATCGTCACCACCAGGGTGTAAAGGGTGGCATTTTAATACGCGTTTCATCGTCAACCAACTGCCTTTTATCACTCCAAACCTGCGTAAGGCCTCAATTCCGTATTGAGAACAGGTTGGGGTGAAACGACAATGCGGCCCGAGTAGCGGACTAATCAGGCGCTGATAAACTCGAATCAGGCCGATCAGGACCCGCGAGCCAGGCGACAATGGCGGCGCCATAATTTTTCCAACGCTTCCGAGAGAGCACGGTTATCGAGGTCGGCAACCCCTCTTTTCGCCACCACCACGAAATCCATAGGTGGGAGTTCATGTTGACGCAAACGAAAACTTTCACGCGTCAGACGTTTAATCCGATTGCGTTCATGTGCGCGTTTCACGTTTTTCTTGGCGACGGTGAGACCGATGCGGGGATGCCCCAGCGAATTCAGGCGGCCGAGGATGGTGATTTGCGGCGTGCCAGCCCGTTGTGGCTGCTGGAAGACGAAAGTGAAATGACTGGGAGTTAACAAGCGTAACTCCCTGGGAAATGCGAGCTTAACCACGCAGGGTTAGCTTTATTACTTGGAAACGGTCAGACGAGCGCGGCCTTTAGCACGACGACGTGCCAGAACCTGACGACCATTTTTAGTAGCCATACGAGCACGGAAGCCGTGAGAACGGTTGCGCTTCAGTACAGACGGTTGAAAAGTGCGTTTCATGGCGATTTCTACCTAAACTTGAATAAATTCACTGACTTTTGCGTAGACCCGAACGAACTTCGAACGACTTACGCCTCAGCGTGGGTGATTAAAGAGGCCGGATTGTAATAATTGTACACTCCGGAGTCAATTCTCTTTCCTTATTTCTCGCACCTCGTCGCACAAAAAATAAGCTGAGACGTGTGACGAAAACGGGCATTACGCGCCGGGTGGGGGATTATACGGCCTGGCCAGTAAAGCGCAAGGATCCTGAAGGATCTTTGTTAGATCGTTTGCGCCCAAAAGCGGCATAGCTCATTAATTTTTCCAATATGCGGCGGAAATCGTGCTTCACTCCTTCCAGGATCGATTACACTTACCCGGTTTCGATCCTTCCTGTGGATAAATCGGGAAGAATCTGTTGAGAAACACAAGATCTCTTTCTCAGTTTAGGCTATGATCCCCGGTCCCGATCGCGATCCCCGGATCCGCAGCGGGAAATAACCGCAGATAGCGGTTCGCACGTCACCCCTTTTGTGCAGGGGCTTTTCGGCTAATGCAGGGTCTTGTCGACGTGTGCCAACAATCACGATTGTTTCAGTTTTTCTTTGATATCGATTTTATGTT
Organism: Klebsiella sp. GB_Kp047; assembly: GCF_040065235.1. NCBI lineage: Bacteria > Pseudomonadati > Pseudomonadota > Gammaproteobacteria > Enterobacterales > Enterobacteriaceae > Klebsiella > Klebsiella sp. GB_Kp047. The sequence continues at coordinate 49,668 of NZ_JBEAJG010000007.1, forward strand.
CGAGTGGAGTCCGCCGTGTCACTTTCGCTTTGGCAGCAGTGTCTTGCCCGATTGCAGGATGAGTTACCAGCCACAGAATTCAGCATGTGGATCCGCCCATTGCAGGCGGAACTGAGCGATAACACGCTGGCACTGTATGCGCCAAACCGTTTTGTGCTCGACTGGGTAAGGGACAAATACCTCAATAATATCAATGGACTCCTCAATGATTTTTGCGGTGCGGACGCCCCGCAGCTGCGTTTTGAGGTGGGCGCTAAGCCCGCCAGCTCGCTGCAGAAAGGGGCGGTAAGCCCGGCCGCAGCGACTATCCCGGCGGCGCAGGTGCAGACCGCGCGCGTGGCGCCGACGATCGTGCGCCCTGGCTGGGATAATGTCCCGGCGCCAGCGGAGCCGACCTACCGTTCTAACGTTAACGTGAAACACACGTTTGATAACTTCGTCGAAGGTAAATCTAACCAGCTGGCCCGCGCGGCGGCGCGTCAGGTGGCGGATAACCCGGGCGGCGCCTACAACCCCCTGTTCCTTTATGGCGGGACGGGTCTGGGCAAAACCCACCTGCTGCACGCGGTGGGGAACGGTATCGTGGCGCGTAAACCGAACGCCAAAGTGGTCTATATGCACTCGGAGCGTTTCGTTCAGGACATGGTTAAAGCGCTGCAGAACAACGCCATCGAAGAGTTTAAGCGCTACTACCGATCCGTTGACGCCCTGCTGATCGATGACATTCAGTTCTTCGCCAATAAAGAGCGATCCCAGGAAGAGTTTTTCCATACCTTCAATGCCCTGCTGGAAGGTAATCAGCAGATCATTTTGACCTCGGATCGTTATCCCAAAGAGATCAACGGCGTTGAAGATCGTCTGAAATCCCGCTTCGGCTGGGGGCTGACGGTGGCGATCGAGCCGCCGGAGCTGGAAACCCGCGTCGCGATCCTGATGAAAAAAGCCGATGAGAACGATATCCGCCTGCCGGGTGAAGTAGCGTTCTTTATTGCCAAGCGTCTGCGCTCAAACGTGCGTGAGCTGGAGGGGGCGTTGAACCGCGTTATCGCCAACGCCAACTTCACCGGCCGGGCGATCACCATCGATTTCGTGCGCGAAGCGCTGCGCGATTTGCTGGCGCTGCAGGAAAAACTGGTCACCATCGACAATATTCAAAAGACGGTGGCGGAGTACTACAAGATTAAGGTAGCGGATCTGCTGTCCAAACGCCGCTCCCGTTCGGTGGCGCGTCCTCGCCAGATGGCGATGGCGCTGGCCAAAGAGCTGACCAACCACAGCCTGCCGGAAATCGGCGATGCGTTTGGCGGCCGCGACCATACCACCGTGCTGCACGCCTGCCGCAAGATTGAGCAGCTGCGTGAAGAAAGCCACGACATTAAAGAAGATTTTTCCAATTTAATCAGAACATTATCCTCGTGACGCTATGAAATTTACCGTAGAACGTGAACATTTATTAAAACCGCTGCAACAGGTGAGCGGTCCGTTAGGTGGTCGTCCGACGCTGCCCATTCTCGGTAACCTGCTGCTTCAGGTCGCGGACGGCGCGCTGTCGCTGACCGGTACCGATCTTGAAATGGAGATGGTGGCGCGCGTGGCGCTGGTTCAGCCGCACGAAGCGGGCGCCACCACCGTTCCGGCGCGTAAATTCTTTGATATCTGCCGCGGCCTGCCGGAAGGCGCGGAGATCGCGGTGCAGCTGGAAGGCGATCGCATGCTGGTGCGTTCCGGCCGCAGCCGCTTCTCGCTGTCGACCCTGCCCGCTGCCGATTTCCCGAATCTTGACGACTGGCAGAGCGAGGTGGAATTTACCCTGCCGCAGGCGACCATGAAGCGTCTGATCGAAGCGACCCAGTTCTCGATGGCGCACCAGGATGTTCGTTACTACTTAAACGGTATGCTGTTCGAAACCGAAGGCAGCGAACTGCGCACCGTTGCTACCGACGGCCACCGTCTGGCGGTCTGTTCGATGCCGCTGGAAGCGTCGCTGCCGAACCATTCGGTGATCGTGCCGCGTAAAGGAGTGATTGAGCTGATGCGGATGCTCGACGGCGGTGATACGCCGCTGCGCGTGCAGATCGGCAGCAATAATATCCGCGCCCACGTCGGCGATTTTATCTTCACTTCGAAGCTGGTTGATGGCCGTTTCCCGGATTATCGCCGCGTATTGCCGAAAAATCCGGATAAACACCTCGAAGCGGGCTGCGATATTCTGAAGCAGGCTTTTGCCCGCGCGGCGATTCTCTCCAATGAGAAATTCCGCGGCGTGCGGCTGTACGTGAGCGAAAATCAGCTGAAAATCACCGCCAATAACCCGGAGCAGGAAGAAGCGGAAGAGATTCTGGACGTGACCTACGCCGGAACGGAGATGGAGATTGGCTTCAACGTTAGCTACGTGCTGGATGTGCTGAACGCGCTGAAGTGCGAGAATGTACGGATTCTGCTGACGGATTCTGTGTCGAGCGTGCAGATTGAGGATGCGGCTTCGCAATCCGCCGCCTACGTTGTCATGCCAATGCGATTGTAGAATCTGCAAAGGGGCTGGTTTACTTGCCATTTCGCCTTCCGGCAGTGCTCGACAAAACGCTATGCGTTTTGGACGTCTGTAAGACGGTCCGAAGGACGAGCGGAGCGAGCAAATGCTCACGTACTTCGTGTACGCTCCGCTTTCTGCGCGCTGGCGGTAGACGAACTGGCTGCGACACCCACGCCCCTTGAATGATGACGAGCTGATATGTCGCTATCCCGACTCCTGATCAAAGACTTCCGCAATATTGAACATGCGGATCTCGCTTTATCTCCCGGCTTTAACTTCCTGGTTGGCGCCAACGGCAGCGGCAAAACCAGCGTGCTGGAAGCCATTTACACGCTTGGCCACGGCCGGGCGTTTCGCAGTTTGCAAATTGGCCGGGTGATCCGCCACGAGCAGGATGCGTTTGTTCTGCACGGGCGTTTACAGGGCGAAGAGCGGGAAACCGCCATCGGCCTGACCAAAGACAAACAGGGCGACAGCAAGGTGCGTATCGACGGCACCGATGGCCACAAAGTGGCGGAGCTGGCGCACCTGATGCCGATGCAGCTGATTACGCCGGAGGGGTTTACTTTACTCAACGGCGGCCCCAAATACAGAAGAGCATTCCTTGACTGGGGATGCTTTCATAACGAAGCCGGATTCTTCACCGCCTGGAGCAACCTGAAGCGCCTGGTCAAGCAGCGCAACGCCGCGCTGCGTCAGGTCAGCCGCTATGCCCAGCTGCGGCCATGGGATCTGGAATTAATCCCGCTGGCGGAGCAGATCAGCCGCTGGCGTGCCGAATACAGCGCCGCTATCGTCGAAGACATGGCGGATACCTGTCAGCAATTTTTACCGGAATTCTCGCTCTCTTTCTCCTTCCAGCGCGGCTGGGAAAAAGAGACCAACTACGCTGAAGTGCTGGAGCGGAATTTCGAGCGCGACAGAATGTTAACCTATACCGCCCACGGCCCGCATAAAGCGGATTTCCGTATTCGTGCCGACGGGGCGCCGGTGGAAGATACCTTGTCGCGCGGGCAGCTTAAGCTGCTGATGTGCGCCCTGCGTCTGGCGCAGGGCGAGTTCCTCACCCGCGTCAGCGGGCGGCGCTGCCTGTACCTGATAGATGATTTTGCCTCGGAACTCGATGATGCCCGCCGCGGTCTGTTATCCAGTCGCCTGAAAGCGACGCAGTCGCAGGTTTTCGTCAGCGCGATCAGCGCTGAGCACGTTATGGACATGTCGGACAAAAATTCGAAGATGTTCCGCGTGGAAAAAGGTAAAATAACGGATTAACCCAAGATTAAATGAGCGAGAAACGTTGATGTCGAATTCTTATGACTCCTCCAGTATCAAAGTCCTGAAAGGGCTGGATGCGGTGCGTAAGCGCCCGGGTATGTATATCGGCGACACGGATGACGGCACCGGTCTGCACCACATGGTATTCGAGGTTGTGGATAACGCTATCGACGAAGCGCTCGCGGGTTACTGCAAAGATATCGTGGTGACCATCCACAGCGATAACTCCGTCTCTGTCCAGGATGACGGCCGCGGCATCCCGACCGGCATTCACCCGGAAGAGGGCGTCTCCGCAGCGGAAGTTATCATGACCGTCCTGCACGCTGGCGGTAAATTTGACGATAACTCCTATAAAGTCTCCGGCGGCCTGCACGGCGTGGGCGTCTCGGTGGTTAACGCCCTGTCGCAGAAGCTGGAGCTGGTTATCCAGCGCGATAACAAAGTGCACAAACAAATGTATGAGCACGGTGTGCCGCAGGCGCCGCTGGCCGTGACCGGCGAGACCGATAAAACCGGCACCATGGTGCGTTTCTGGCCGAGCCTGGAAACCTTCACCAACGTCACCGAGTTTGAATACGATATCCTGGCGAAACGCCTGCGCGAACTGTCGTTCCTGAACTCCGGGGTCTCTATCCGCCTGCGCGATAAGCGTGACGGCAAAGAAGATCATTTCCACTACGAAGGCGGCATCAAGGCGTTCGTTGAGTATCTCAACAAGAACAAAACGCCGATCCATCCGAATATCTTCTATTTCTCTACGGAAAAAGACGGTATCGGTGTGGAAGTGGCCCTGCAGTGGAACGATGGCTTCCAGGAAAACATTTACTGCTTTACCAATAACATTCCGCAGCGTGACGGTGGTACTCACCTTGCCGGCTTCCGTGCGGCGATGACCCGTACCCTCAACGCCTACATGGACAAAGAGGGCTACAGTAAAAAAGCGAAAGTCAGCGCCACCGGCGACGACGCCCGTGAAGGCCTGATTGCCGTGGTATCGGTGAAAGTGCCGGATCCGAAATTCTCCTCACAGACCAAAGACAAGCTGGTCTCCTCCGAGGTGAAATCGGCGGTTGAGCAGCAGATGAACGAACTGCTGAGCGAATACCTGCTGGAAAACCCGTCCGATGCGAAAATCGTGGTCGGCAAAATTATTGACGCCGCGCGCGCGCGCGAAGCCGCGCGTCGTGCCCGTGAGATGACCCGCCGTAAAGGCGCGCTGGATCTGGCTGGCCTGCCGGGCAAACTGGCGGACTGCCAGGAACGCGACCCGGCGCTCTCCGAACTGTACCTGGTGGAAGGGGACTCTGCGGGCGGCTCTGCTAAACAGGGTCGTAACCGTAAGAATCAGGCGATCCTGCCGCTGAAGGGTAAAATCCTTAACGTTGAGAAAGCCCGCTTCGACAAGATGCTCTCTTCTCAGGAAGTGGCCACGCTGATCACCGCTCTGGGCTGCGGCATCGGCCGCGATGAGTACAACCCGGACAAACTGCGCTATCACAGCATCATCATCATGACCGATGCGGACGTCGACGGCTCGCACATTCGTACCCTGCTGTTGACCTTCTTCTATCGTCAGATGCCGGAGATCGTCGAGCGCGGCCACGTCTATATTGCCCAGCCGCCGCTGTACAAAGTGAAGAAAGGCAAACAGGAACAGTACATTAAAGACGACGAAGCGATGGATCAGTATCAGATCGCTATCGCTCTTGACGGTGCGACCCTGCATACTAACGCCAATGCGCCGGCGCTGGCGGGCGAACCGCTGGAAAAACTGGTTGCCGAGTTTAACGCCACCCAGAAAATGATTGGCCGCATGGAGCGCCGCTTCCCGAAAGCGCTGCTGAAAGAGCTTATCTATCAGCCGACCCTGACCGAGACCGATCTGGCTGACGAACAGAAGGTGACCCGCTGGGTGAACACGCTGGTATCCGAGCTGAATGAGAAAGAGCAGCACGGCAGCCAGTGGAAATTTGATCTCCACGAGAACAAAGAGCTGCAGCATTTTGAACCGGTTATTCGCGTTCGTACCCACGGCGTGGACACCGACTATCCGCTGGATAATGAGTTCATTATGGGGCCGGAATATCGCCGTATCTGTACCCTGGGTGAGAAACTGCGCGGCCTGATGGAAGAAGATGCTTACATCGAGCGCGGCGAACGTCGTCAGCCGGTGGCCAGCTTCGAGCAGGCTCTGGACTGGCTGGTGAAAGAGTCCCGTCGCGGCCTCTCTATCCAGCGCTATAAAGGTCTGGGCGAGATGAACCCGGATCAGCTGTGGGAGACCACCATGGATCCGGACAGCCGCCGCATGCTGCGCGTCACCGTCAAGGATGCCATTGCTGCCGATCAGCTGTTCACCACCCTGATGGGTGATGCGGTTGAACCACGTCGCGCCTTTATCGAAGAAAACGCCCTGAAAGCGGCGAATATCGATATCTAAGCCGTGTTCCCCCGGAGCGAGTTTGCCCGGGGTAACGGAATGTCTGAGCCCGGTCGCATGGCGCGACCGGGCTTTTCTTTGCCAGTAAAAGAGGAATCCTCTGCTGCGGTTCCATCCCCCTTTCTGGCCGACACTTTTACTGTTTTTTGAGCGGAATCGCGTTAGCATGAGGGAAGACTCATCTTACCCGGGGATCCTATGGCTATTAAACTGATTGCAATCGATATGGACGGCACTCTGCTGCTGCCAGACCATACCATCTCTCCTGCGGTGAAAGCCGCCATTGCCGCGGCGCGTGAGCGCGGCGTCAACGTGGTGCTGACCACCGGCCGCCCTTACGCCGGCGTTCACAGCTATCTGAAAGAGCTACATATGGAGCAGCCGGGTGATTACTGCATTACCTACAATGGCGCGCTGGTGCAAAAAGCCGGGGACGGCAGCACCGTGGCGCAAACCGCGTTGAGCTATGACGACTATCGCTTCCTCGAACAGCTTTCCCGCGAGGTCGGCTCCCACTTCCACGCGCTCGATCGCAATACGCTGTATACCGCAAACCGCGATATCAGCTACTACACCGTGCATGAATCCTATGTGGCGACCATCCCGCTGGTGTTCTGCGAAGCGGAAAAGATGGACCCTGAGATCCAGCTGCTGAAAGTCATGATGATCGATGAGCCGGCGATCCTCGACCAGGCCATCGCCCGTATCCCGGCGGAAGTGAAAGAGAAGTACACCGTGCTGAAAAGCGCGCCTTACTTCCTCGAAATACTGGATAAACGCGTCAATAAAGGCACCGGCGTGAAGTCGCTGGCCGATGCGCTGGGTATCAAACCGGAAGAGATTATGGCGATTGGCGATCAGGAAAATGATATCGCGATGATAGAATTTGCCGGCGTCGGCGTGGCGATGGATAACGCCATTCCGGCGGTTAAAGAGGCGGCGAACTTCATTACCAAATCGAACCTCGATGATGGCGTCGCCTTCGCTATTGAAAAATACGTTTTAGCGTAAGCTTCCTTCAGGCCCGGCGTTCTTCGGGCCTGTCTTCTCTTTTTTCATGAACAGATGTTAATCCGCATTTAAATCCCTTATTCCGCACAGGGGATTCTATAAGCTACCCGCCCTCTTTTTTTGCAATTCAGAACTAACATCAGATTTTTCATGAATAAACGCCATTATTTGATGTTGGTTACGCTGCCATTCGCCTCTGTTCAGATTTGCGCGGCCGCGGAACCAACGACGCCGCTTGAGCCGGCGTACGCCTATCACGGCGCCGAGCCTGCGGATCTGCCGGCGCCGGTCGACACCGAGACTGAGACAGCGGAATCGGCGCCGATATTGCCATTTCTAGGCGATGAGGCCAGAAAACGTGGCTACGTCCTGCCGCTGCCGTTTGGCGTCAGCATTAATTATATGGATATGCGGCAGAATATTAATGTCGACAGCATTAGCTTCACCGGCCTGTCGCTGGACGGCCGCAATATCGATTGCGGTAAGGATCCTGTTTGCAAACACGCCGTGAAGAACATTTTCGCTAAGGGGCCGGTCTCACTGGATAACGCCTTCCAGATTGGCGTTGGTCATACGCGGGAAAGCAGCAAAACCGAGACGCTCAAGCTGGATGCCTGGCTGCTGCCGTTTATAAATGTTTATGGTCTCGTCGGACACACCGAGGGACACTCCATTTCGCAGATTGCCGTCGGCCTGAAGGGACCGAACGGCAAAGTGGTGCCCATGCCCGGGATGCAGGACCTCGACTTTCGCCTCGATTTTAAAGGTACCACCTATGGGATGGGCACCACGCTGGTGGGCGGCGTCGGCAACTGGTTTACGGTGCTGGACGCTAACTACACCCAGACCCGCTTTGATATCCTCGACGGCAGCATTGATGCGTTTACCTTTTCGCCGCGCGTAGGCTATCGTTTCATTACGCCTTCGGTCGATGCGCTACATCTCCCCGCCGGTAAGCTGAACCTGTGGGTCGGCAGCATGTATCAGGACGTGCAGCAGGAGTTTAAGGGCAGCCTTAACGATCTCTCGATGCCGTCGCCGCTGCTGCAAAACATGGTCAACCTGGCCAACCAGGACAATAACGGTCGCTTCGATGTGAAGCAGCATCTGCAGTCGCCGTGGAACGTGCTGGTGGGCGCACAGTATGAGCTGACGCAGAATTTTAACATCACCACGGAGTTTGGTTTTGCCGAACGTAACAGCTTCTTTATCTCCGGTGAGTATCGCTTTTGAGCCGACCGCTTAACCCTGTTCTGTTGCTTCTGACATGCGCGCTATGCGCGCCGGTCCAGGCCAAGGCCATCAGCCGCGAGCAAATCGACGGCTGGCTGCAGCATCTCGGCGCCAGCGATAAGTTCGACGCCAGCAAAGGCATTGACTGGGGCATGATGCCCGGTCCGTTTTATACGCCGGAGCTGGGGCTGGGCATCGGCACTGCCGTCGTCGGTCTCTACCGTCCCGATCCGCAGGATACCACCAGCCAGAATTCCACGCTGACGCTCAGCGGCTACGCCAGCTCCACCGGCGCCTTTGGCCTTAGCGTGAAAAACTACGCTTTTTTTGACCACGACCGATGGCGAATTTTTGTTGATGGTTCAATGGCCAACACCCCGACGTACTTCTGGGGACAAGGCTTTCATGCCGGCGATAAAGACAACGAAAAAGAGAAATATACCGCCCAGGTGCTGACCCTGCGCCCGACGGTCTACCGGCAGCTTATCGACAATGTTTATCTCGGCGCTGGATGGTCGCTGGCGGCGCAGAATGCCGATAAGATGGACCATAACGATCTGCCGAAAATTGAAAATACCCCGCAGGGACCGTCGGTATTCAGCTCGGGTGCCAGCGTCGCGCTCAACTGGGACGATCGCGACTTCGTCCCCAATCCGCGCCGGGGTCAGTATGCCAACTTCCGTTACACCCACTATGCGCCCGGCTTAGGCAGCGATACCCGCTTTGAAGAATTTCAGCTGCACTACAGCCATTATCATGCCCTCAGCGAGAAGAGCGTCCTCGCCTGGGAGGCCGATGGCGCCTTCACCCAGGGCGAGGTACCGTGGAGCATGATGCCGCTACTGGGCAGCGATGAACGGATGCGCGGCTACTACCAGGGGCGCTACCGGGATAAAAACGTGGTCAGCTCTCAGCTGGAATACCGTCGTCAGTTGACCTGGCGACACGGCGTTGTTGCCTGGGTCGGCGCGGGCACCATGGGGCCATCCATTGATTCCCTGAACGACGGACGCTGGCTACCTTCGGCAGGCGTCGGCTACCGCTTTGAATTCAAACCTCGCGTTAATATTCGCCTCGACTACGGTGTCGGCAAGGGCAGCAGCGGCTTTTACTTCCAGGTCGGCGAAGCGTTCTAACTCTTTTTTATCCTCCTTTCCAGCTTTGACGGCGCCAACTGTCGTGGCCACAGGCACTTTTATTTTTATGGATTGTTCTTTTTGTGATCTAAATTGTAGTACAACATAATCATGTTGTACTACATTGGGCTCATGGCGATGATGTCTGACATCACGCTAGTAGTACAAAAGTGAGGCGAAATTCAGCAGCGACGGTAAAGTAGAGCAGTACACATAGAGCATAAGGACTCTCCATGACTCTCAATAAGACCGATCGCATCGTGATCACGCTGGGCAAACAGATTGTCAGCGGTAAGTACGTACCGGGTTCGGCACTACCGGCCGAAGCGGAACTGTGTGAAGAGTTTGAAACTTCGCGCAACATCATCCGCGAAGTATTTCGGTCGCTAATGGCGAAGCGGCTGATCGAAATGAAGCGTTACCGAGGCGCATTTGTCGCTCCGCGAAACCAGTGGAACTACCTCGATACCGAGGTACTGCAGTGGGTACTGGAAAATGATTATGACCCGCGTCTTATCAGCGCGATGAGTGAAGTGCGCAACTTGGTTGAACCCGCTATCGCGCGTTGGGCGGCGGAGCGCGCCACCTCGAGCGATCTGGCGGAAATCGAGTCGGCGCTCAATGACATGATCGCCAACAACCAAAACCGGGATGCCTTTAACGAGGCCGATATTCGTTACCACGAAGCGGTGCTGCAGTCAGTACATAACCCGGTTTTGCAGCAGCTTAGCGTGGCGATCAGTTCGCTGCAGCGGGCGGTATTTGAACGGACCTGGATGGGCGATGAAGGCAACATGCCGAAAACCCTCCAGGAACATAAAGCGCTATTTGACGCCATTCGGCATCAGGATAGCGACGCGGCGGAGCAGGCGGCGTTGACGATGATCGCCAGCTCGACACGAAGGCTCAAGGAAATCACATGACGGCTCGCTACATCGCAATAGATTGGGGATCGACGAATTTACGCGCCTGGCTTTATCAGGGCGAAGAATGTCTGGAAAGCAGGCAATCTGAAGCAGGCGTAACGCGCCTGAACGGTCGCTCTCCCGCTGCGGTGTTAGCGGAAATCACACAGCACTGGCGCGATGACGCCACACCGGTGGTGATGGCAGGGATGGTCGGCAGCAACGTGGGCTGGAAAATCGCCCCTTATTTACCGCTGCCTGCCGCTTTCTCGGATATTGGCCAGCAGTTAACTGCCGTTGGCGACAATATCTGGATAATTCCCGGCCTTTGCGTTTCCCGAGACGATAACCATAACGTCATGCGTGGGGAAGAAACGCAACTGCTGGGCGCACGCATCTTAGCCCCTTCATCTGTCTATGTGATGCCGGGAACCCACTGCAAATGGGTACTGGCCGATCGCCTGCAAATTCACGATTTTCGTACCGTTTTGACCGGTGAGTTGCATCATCTGTTGCTTCAGCACTCGCTGGTGGGCGCCGGCTTACCGCCGCAGGAAACGTCCGCTGCCGCATTCGCGGCCGGTCTGCAGCGCGGTATCAACAACCCCGCCGTCCTGCCGCAGCTCTTTGAAGTGCGCGCTTCGCACGTGCTGGGCGCGCTGCCTCGCGAGCAGGCTAGCGAATTTCTTTCCGGCCTGCTGATTGGCGCTGAAGTTGCCACCCTCAGCGACACATTCGCCGGACAGCAGGCGATCGGCCTCGTCGCCGGATCATCGTTAACGTCCCGCTATCAGCAGGCATTCCGCGCCATTGGCCGCGAAGTCACTGCGGTTGCAGGCGATACGGCATTTCAGACAGGAATAAGGAGCATCGCTTATGCAGTGGCAAACTAACCTTCCGCTTATCGCTATCCTGCGCGGTATTACGCCAGACGAGGCGCTGGCTCACGTTGGCGCCGTTATCGACGCCGGTTTCGACGCGGTCGAAATCCCGCTGAACTCGCCGCAGTGGGAGAAGAGTATTCCGCTGGTCGTCGACGCTTACGGCGAGCAGGCGCTTATCGGCGCGGGCACCGTGCTACAACCGGAGCAGGTCGACAGGCTGGCGGCCATGGGCTGTCGGCTGATTGTGACGCCAAACATTCAACCGGAAGTGATCCGGAGAGCGGTGGGTTACGGCATGACCGTGTGTCCAGGCTGCGCCACCGCCAGCGAAGCCTTCAGCGCCTTGGATGCCGGCGCGCAGGCGCTGAAAATTTTCCCGTCATCGGCTTTTGGCCCGGATTACATCAAAGCGTTGAAAGCCGTGCTGCCGCCCGAGGTTCCGGTCTTTGCCGTCGGTGGCGTGACGCCGGAAAACCTGGCGCAGTGGATTAATGCCGGTTGTGTGGGGGCTGGGCTGGGTAGCGATCTCTATCGCGCCGGCCAGCCGGTTGAACGTACCGCGCAGCAGGCAGCCGCATTCGTAAAAGCGTATCGAGAGGCAGTGAAATGAAAATAACCAATATCACCACGTACCGTTTACCTCCGCGTTGGATGTTCCTGAAGATTGAAACCGATGAAGGTATTGTCGGCTGGGGCGAACCGGTGATTGAAGGGCGCGCCCGCACGGTGGAGGCGGCCGTGCATGAATTTGGCGACTACCTGATTGGCCAGGATCCGGCGCGGATTAACGACCTGTGGCAGGTGATGTACCGCGGCGGCTTTTACCGGGGCGGCCCGATTATGATGAGCGCCATCGCCGGTATTGACCAGGCGCTATGGGATATTAAAGGTAAGGTGCTGAATGCCCCGGTCTGGCAACTGATGGGCGGGCTGGTGCGTGACAAAATTAAAGCCTACAGCTGGGTGGGCGGCGACCGCCCCGCCGAGGTAATTGACGGGATTAAGAAGCTGCGCGGCATTGGTTTCGACACCTTTAAATTAAACGGCTGCGAAGAGATGGGGCTCATCGATAATTCCCGTGCGGTTGATGCAGCGGTGAATATCGTGGCGCAAATCCGCGAAGCGTTTGGCAATGAAATTGAGTTTGGTCTCGATTTTCATGGCCGCGTTAGCGCGCCGATGGCTAAGGTGTTAATTAAAGAGCTGGAGCCATATCGCCCATTATTTATAGAGGAACCGGTATTAGCCGAGCAGGCGGAATATTATTCGCGGCTGGCGGCGCAAACCCATATTCCCATTGCCGCCGGCGAACGTATGTTCTCGCGCTTTGAATTTAAACGGGTACTGGAAGCGGGCGGGGTGGCTATTTTACAGCCTGATTTGTCGCACGCAGGCGGTATTACCGAATGCTATAAAATTGCCGGAATGGCGGAAGCCTATGACGTTGGGCTGGCGCCGCACTGCCCGCTGGGGCCGATCGCGCTGGCGGCTTGTCTGCACGTTGATTTCGTTTCACATAATGCGGTCTTCCAGGAACAGAGCATGGGGATCCACTACAACAAAGGCGCCGAACTGCTTGATTTTGTGAAAAATAAAGAAGATTTCAATATGGAAGGCGGCTTCTTTAAACCATTGATGAAGCCGGGGCTGGGCGTGGAAATTGATGAGACCCGCGTGATTGAGTTAAGTAAAAACGCGCCGGACTGGCGAAATCCGTTGTGGCGGTATGAGGATGGCTCTGTCGCCGAATGGTAAATGCGCGTCATACTTCGCACTGGTGATGCGTTGGCTGCATTTTCTTACCCTGGTCACATACTATTGTATGCTCCCAGGGATGCGAAAATTTGCCGCCTTTCCCCAGCACGAATTATTTAGCGCATCGCAACATAGTTATTAATAAAAAACAAAAACACCCTCTGTAAATTACCGGGCATGGTGAGCGGCTTCGCTATGCCCAAAATCTGGAGACAGATTGCGATGGATATTTCAGTTACCGCTGTAAAAACCGGGCGTCGCCGTTATTTGACGCTAATCATGATCTTTATTACCGTGGTTATTTGTTATGTTGACCGCGCCAACCTCGCCGTCGCCTCGGCGCATATTCAGGAGGAGTTTGGTATTAGCAAAGCGGAAATGGGCTACGTATTTTCCGCCTTTGCCTGGCTGTATACCCTCTGCCAGATACCGGGCGGTTGGTTCCTTGACCGCGTGGGATCCCGGCTTACCTACTTTATCGCCATCTTTGGCTGGTCTGTAGCCACGTTGCTACAAGGCTTCGCCACCGGATTAATGTCGCTCATTGGCCTGCGCGCTATCACCGGGATCTTCGAGGCACCTGCCTTTCCAACCAATAACCGCATGGTGACCAGCTGGTTCCCGGAGCACGAGCGCGCTTCCGCTGTCGGGTTTTATACCTCCGGGCAATTTGTTGGTCTGGCTTTCTTAACGCCGCTGCTGATTTGGATCCAGGAGCTATTGAGCTGGCACTGGGTGTTTATTGTTACCGGCGGTATCGGCATTATCTGGTCGCTGATCTGGTTCAAGGTTTATCAACCGCCGCGCCTGACCAAAAGCATCAGCAAAGCCGAACTCGACTATATTCGCGACGGCGGCGGCCTGGTGGATGGCGATGCGCCGGTGAAGAAAGAGGCGCGTCAACCGTTATCGAAAGCGGACTGGAAGCTGGTCTTTCACCGCAAGCTGGTCGGTGTTTACCTTGGGCAGTTCGCGGTAACCTCGACGCTGTGGTTCTTCCTGACCTGGTTCCCGAACTATTTAACCCAGGAAAAAGGCATTACCGCGCTGAAGGCCGGTTTTATGACCACGGTGCCCTTTCTCGCCGCATTTTTTGGCGTCCTGCTCTCTGGTTGGCTGGCGGATAAATTGGTGAAAAAAGGCTACTCGCTGGGCGTGGCGCGTAAAACGCCGATCATCTGCGGGCTGCTGATCTCCACCTGCATCATGGGAGCGAATTACACCAACGACCCGGTATGGATTATGGCGCTGATGGCGCTAGCGTTCTTCGGTAACGGTTTTGCCTCCATTACCTGGTCGCTAGTCTCATCCCTGGCGCCGATGCGCCTGATCGGTCTAACCGGTGGCGTGTTTAACTTTGTTGGCGGCCTGGGGGGCATCACCGTCCCGCTAGTGATTGGCTATTTGGCGCAGGATTACGGCTTTGGCCCGGCGCTGGTTTATATCTCAGTAGTGGCCCTGATTGGCGCGCTGTCTTATATCCTGCTGGTCGGTGATGTGAAACGTGTAGGTTAAATTTTTGCGATACGCTACCCTGATGCGTAAGTCTCGCATCAGGGTATCGTCATGAAACAAATCACTTTTGCTCCCCATCATCATCAGCTCACCAATATTAATACCTGGACCCCCGACAGCCAGTGGCTGGTGTACGACGTCCGCCCGTCCGGCGCGTCGTTCACCGGCGAGACCATAGAGCGAGTGAACGTAAACAGCGGCGCGGTGGAGACCATTTATCGTGCCACGCAAGGCGCGCACGTCGGCGTGGTGACCGTGCATCCAACCCAGGAGCGCTACGTGTTCATTCACGGCCCCGAGCGGCCGGATGCACAGTGGCAGTATGATTTTCATCACCGTCGCGGGGTGGTGGCCTTTCAGGATACCGTCGAGAATCTGGACGCCATGGACATTACCGCCCCTTACACCCCCGGGGCGCTGCGCGGCGGCAGCCACGTCCATGTCTATAGCCCCAACGGCCAACTGGTCAGTTTTACCTACAACGATCATGTGCTGCACGAGCGCGACCCGGCGTTGGATCTGCGTAACGTCGGCGTGGCGGCGCCGTATGGGCCGGTGACGCCGCCGGGCCACCATCCGCGCGAATACGGCGGCAGCCACTGGTGCGTGCTGGTGAGCCGCACGACGCCGACTCCCGCGCCGGGCAGCGATGAGATTAATCGCGCCTATGAAGAGGGCTGGGTCGGGAACCATGCGCTGGCGTTTATTGGCGATACGCTGGCGGAAAACGGCGACAAAGTCCCGGAGCTGTTTATTGTCGAGCTGCCGCAGGATGAAGCCGGCTGGAAGCAGCCCGGCGGGGCGCCGCTGGCGGGCACCGCAAGCACGATGCCGGCGCCGCCGGCGGGCGTCAGTCAGCGTCGTTTGACCTTCACCCACCATCGCCGCTACCCGGGGCTGGTGAACGTTCCGCGCCACTGGGTGCGCGCCAATACGCAGGCGACGGCGATAGCCTTTCTGATGCGCGACGACGCCGGCGTAGTGCAGCTATGGCTTATTTCCCCGCGGGGGGGCGAGCCGCGGCAGTTGACGCATCACGCGTCGGGTATCCAGTCGGCGTTTAACTGGCATCCGTCGGGAGAGTGGCTGGGCTTTGTACTGGAGGGGCGGATTGCCTGCTGTCATGCCGGCACAGGCGATATCACCTTTTTAACCGAGGCGCATGCTCATGCGCCCTCGGCGGACGCGATCGTCTTTTCGCCAGACGGTAAACAGATTGCCTGGATGGAGGAGGTGGACGGTTATCGTCAGCTGTGGGTTACGCAGACCGGGCGATAACTTACTGGGCAGGCATCGGCGCTGGCGGGATCACCGAGTTGGTCGCCAGCGTGGCCTTCTCGCTCTTTTCGACCCGAGATTTGATTGAGCTGTCGGTGCGGAACATATCCCACGGCAGCAGCAGGGTATCCATGACGGCGGTGAACGGCATGTCCAGCGCCACCAGCGATTTCACACCCCAGTTGGTATTGCTGTCCCCCAGCGTTTGCGCACTGGATCGCGTGCCCGGATAGGTTCCCTCTTTGCCACCGGTATGTGACATTACGCTGGAGCAACCGCTCAGGCTTATTATCCCGCTGAACAGGACCAGCTTTAACAGTCGTCTGCTTTTCATTGTTCTTCCATCGTCGTTTCGGGCGTTGAGATAACCTTGTTGGGTTATATCGGGCCATCCCGTGAATGCATAGCGTTATTGCGCCGCACTGTGGCGGGCATCGCACTTTGCTTTTTGTGCTCCTCCCCCCAGTCTAAGCAATCATCGGCAAACTGCAAAAAAAAACGCCCCGAATCCCTTGAAAAGGACGGGGAGAAACCCATTTTATAGGTGTAACCCGCTGAGAATACGCCTGAGGGGTATTCCGGATTACCGCGGCCTGTCCACGATGGAAGGTCATTTGATTCTCGCTGATTTTCAGGAGCTATTTATTATGCGTAACTTCGATCTCTCCCCGCTTTATCGTTCAGCCATTGGTTTCGACCGCCTGTTTAACCTGCTGGAAAACAATCAAAGCCAGAGCAATGGCGGCTACCCTCCGTATAACGTCGAGCTGGTAGACGAAAACCACTATCGCATCGCCATCGCGGTGGCCGGCTTTGCTGAAAGCGAACTGGAGATCACCGCCCAGGACAATCTGCTGATCGTCAAAGGCGCCCACGCTGCCGAGCAGAAAGAGCGGACCTACCTGTATCAGGGGATCGCCGAGCGCAACTTCGAGCGCAAATTCCAGCTAGCGGAAAACATTCATGTCCGCGGCGCCAACCTGGTAAACGGTTTGCTGTATATCGATCTGGAACGGGTGATCCCGGAAGCGAACAAGCCGCGCCGTATCGAAATCAACTAATTGTCTCTCTCAGGCCGCAAGGCGGCCTGATGTAACAACCTGCTCGCCGTCAGGGAGCAGATGCGAATTCACGCAATTCGCAGACATTCACTCGCTTCTTAGAAGGAGAAAACAGTATGCGTAACTACGATTTATCCCCCCTGCTGCGTCAATGGATCGGTTTTGACAAACTGGCCAGCGCCCTGCAAACCGCCGGTGAAAGCCAGAGCTTCCCGCCCTATAACATCGAAAAAAGCGACGATAACCACTACCGCATCACCCTTGCGCTGGCCGGTTTCCGTCAGGAAGATCTGGATATTCAACTGGAAGGCACCCGCCTGGTGGTAAAAGGCACACCGCAGCAGCCGGAAAAAGAGACCACCTGGCTACACCAGGGGCTGGTGAGCCAGGCCTTCAGCCTGAGCTTCACCCTCGCTGACAACATGGAGGTCTCTGGCGCGACCTTCACCAACGGTCTGCTGCATATCGATCTGACCCGCAATGAGCCTGAGCAGATCGCCCCGCAGCGTATCGCCATCAGCGAACGACCGGCGTTAAATAGTTAATTAAGCGAAAAACTTATAAAGCCCCGATTTTCGGGGCTTTTTTGTGCCTGTCTGTTTGCTGGTATTGTGCGCCAGGCAGCATACAACCCGCCTGGCCGCGGTCATAATCCCTGTTAATAATAATGTTATTCACAGGGACGGTACCATGAGTGAGATAGCATTGACGGTCAGCGTACTGGCGCTGGTGGCGGTGGTTGGGTTGTGGATCGGCAATGTCAAAATCCGCGGCGTTGGCTTTGGTATTGGCGGCGTGTTATTTGGCGGCATTATCGTCGGTCACTTTGTCGATCAGGCGGGCGTCGCCCTCAGCAGCCCGATGCTGCATTTTATTCAGGAATTCGGCTTGATCCTGTTTGTCTACACCATCGGTATCCAGGTGGGACCGGGCTTTTTCGCCTCGCTGCGGGTCTCAGGCCTGCGGCTCAATCTGTTCGCTATCCTGATCGTGATTCTCGGCGGCCTGGTCACCGCGGTGCTGCATAAGCTGTTCAATATTCCTCTCCCGGTGGTGCTTGGCATCTTCTCCGGCGCGGTGACCAACACGCCGGCGCTGGGGGCCGGGCAGCAAATCCTGCGCGATCTCGGGGTGCCGTTCGAGGTGGTCGATCAGATGGGGATGAGCTACGCGATGGCGTATCCGTTCGGCATCTGCGGCATTCTGCTGACCATGTGGCTGGTGCGCCTGTTCTTTCGCATCAATGTCGAGAAAGAGGCCCAGCAGTTTGAGGAGAGCAGCGGCAACGGCCATGCCCATTTGCACACCATCAACGTGCGGGTGGAGAACCCCAACCTCCACCAGATGGCGATTCAGGATGTGCCGATGCTCAACAGCGACAATATCGTCTGTTCGCGGCTGAAGCGCGGTGAGCTGCTGATGGTGCCTGCGCCGGGAACCCTTATCCAGGCCGGCGATCTGCTGCACCTGGTGGGGCGGCCGGAGGATCTGCACAATGCGCAACTGGTGATCGGCCAGGAGGTGGCCACCTCGCTGTCAACGCGCGGCACCGATCTGAAGGTGGAGCGGGTGGTGGTGACTAACGAGAAAGTGCTGGGGAAGAAAATACGCGATCTGCACGTCAAACAGCGCTATGACGTGGTGATCTCCCGGCTTAATCGCGCAGGCGTCGAACTGGTGGCCAGCAGCAGCGCCAGCCTGCAGTTTGGCGATATCCTCAACCTGGTCGGCCGTCCGGAGGCGATTGACGCCGTGGCCGCCGAGCTGGGTAACGCCCAGCAGAAGCTGCAGCAGGTTCAGATGCTGCCGGTATTTATCGGCATCGGCCTCGGGGTACTGCTGGGTTCTATCCCGTTGTTTATTCCCGGCTTCCCCGCCGCCCTGAAGCTGGGGCTGGCCGGAGGGCCGCTGATTATGGCGCTGATCCTCGGGCGTATCGGTAGCATCGGCAAGCTGTACTGGTTTATGCCGCCGAGCGCCAACCTGGCGCTGCGCGAGCTGGGGATCGTGCTGTTTCTGGCGGTGGTCGGGCTAAAATCGGGGGGCGACTTTGTGGCGACCCTGACCCAGGGCGATGGCCTGAGCTGGATCGCTTACGGCATTTTCATCACCGCCATCCCGCTGCTGACGGTAGGCATTCTCGCGCGCATGCTGGCGAACATGAACTATCTGACGCTGTGCGGCATGCTGGCCGGCTCGATGACCGACCCGCCGGCGCTGGCCTTCGCCAACAATCTGCACGCCACCAGCGGCGCGGCGGCGCTCTCTTACGCTACCGTCTATCCGCTGGTGATGTTTCTGCGGATTATCACCCCGCAGCTACTCGCCGTGCTGTTCTGGGGGCTGAGCTAGCGGGCTGTGCGTCTGGACGCGGCGCAGATGGTAGTCCACCTGATACTCGCTGGCGTTGCGGAACATGACCGAATAGTTAAGAAACTCGCCGCTGTCGCTGTAGGAAAGGGAGGTAATACGCAGCAGCGGCGTCTGCTCCGGGACGTTCATTGAGCGCGCCAGCTGCTTGTCCGCCAGCACCGGCGTCAGCGTTTCATAGTTCCCGCTGATGATGATCCCGCACTCCTTCTCAATATAATCAAATTTCGACCCTTCCAGATGACTCAGCGACAGGTTGCGGAACAGCTTCACCGGCATATAGCTATCCTCCAGCATCAGCGGCTTGCCGTCGACGAAGCGCACCCGCCGTGAGAAGTAGATCCGTTCATCAATTTTAATCCGCAGCAGACTGGCGATGGCCGGCGGGGCGGGCATCACCTCGAAGGCCAGCACCTGACTCACCACCTCTTTACCCTGTTTGCGCAGCACTTCCGCCAGGCCGGTGAGATTGCTGGTTTCATGATGGACGTCTTTGCGCGCCACGTAGGTCCCCGAGCCGTGACGACGGACCACCAGCCCCCAGTCCACCAGCAGGTCGATGGCTTTGCGGATGGTCATGCGCGCCACCCCGAACTCCTCGGCCAGTTTTTTCTCTCCCGGCAGCGGGCTGCCGATGGCGAAGTCGGCAGAATTCAGCCGTAGCCGCAGGCGGTCAGCAATGGATTTGTAGATCACCAGTAGTCCTCTTGTACAGGAAAGGGCGAGGTTATTTTCTTCACCTGTTAGCAAAAAATAGGTTTTAAGACAGATAGTTATTATCCATTCATTAGATCGATTACATCCTTTAGCTTATCGATGTCTAACTTTTGTTAGCGAAGTAGACAACTTTGGCCAAATTAAAACCATGAAAGCGATCACGAATCGCAACGGCGCGGCATGTTGTCGGACGGGCAAATTCCTATTCTCGAGTGAGGCCGGTAACCAAGAAAAAGAAGGCCATTCACCCTACGAGTTGTTATATGAGGATTTCCCAATGCTCAGTCAAATACAACGCTTTGGCGGCGCCATGTTTACCCCGGTTTTATTGTTTCCTTTCGCCGGGATCGTGGTCGGTATCGCCATTATGTTGCGCAACCCGATGTTCGTCGGCGAAGCGCTGACCGCACCCGACAGCCTGTTTGCACAAATCGTTCACATCATCGAAGAGGGCGGTTGGACCGTCTTTCGTAATATGCCGCTGATTTTCGCCGTCGGCCTGCCGATTGGCCTGGCGAAGCAGGCCCAGGGCCGGGCCTGTCTGGCGGTACTGGTGAGCTTTCTCACCTGGAACTACTTTATCAATGCCATGGGGATGACCTGGGGCCACTTCTTCGGCGTCGACTTTTCCGTTGAACCCACGGCCGGCAGCGGCCTGACGATGATTGCGGGGATTAAAACCCTCGACACCAGCATTATCGGGGCGATCGTCATCTCCGGCCTGGTGACGGCCCTGCATAATCGCTATTTCGATAAACCCCTGCCGGTGTTCCTCGGCATCTTCCAGGGCTCATCGTTTGTGGTCATTGTCGCCTTCCTCGCGATGATCCCCTGCGCCTGGCTGACGCTGCTCGGCTGGCCAAAAGTCCAGCTGGGTATTGAATCGCTACAGGCCTTCCTGCGCTCTGCCGGCGCGCTTGGGGTGTGGGTTTACATCTTCCTTGAGCGCATTCTGATCCCCACCGGCCTGCACCACTTCGTCTATGGCCCGTTCATCTTTGGCCCGGCGGTGGTGGAGGGGGGACTACAGGTCTACTGGGCAGAGCATCTGCAGGCGTTCAGTCAGAGTACGGAACCGCTGAAGACGCTGTTCCCGGAGGGCGGCTTTGCCCTGCACGGTAACTCGAAAGTGTTTGGTTCGGTGGGCATTGCGCTGGCGCTCTACTTCACCGCCGCGCCGGAAAATCGCGTCAAGGTTGCCGGCCTGCTGATCCCCGCCACGTTGACCGCGATGCTGGTCGGGATCACCGAGCCGCTGGAGTTCACCTTCCTGTTCATCTCGCCGCTGCTGTTCGCCGTCCACGCGGTGCTGGCGGCGTCCATGGCGACGGTAATGTACATCTGCGGGGTGGTGGGCAATTTCGGCGGCGGCCTGCTCGATCAATTCTTGCCGCAAAACTGGATCCCAATGTTCCATCACCACGCTTCGATGATGTTCATTCAGATAGGCATCGGCCTCTGTTTCACCGCCCTCTACTTCGTGGTCTTCCGCACCCTGATCCTGCGTCTGAACCTGAAGACGCCTGGCCGGGAAGAGAGCGAAATCAAGCTCTACAGCAAGGCCGATTACCAGGCGGCACGAGGTAAAACCACGGCCGCCGCCGCGCCAGAGACCCGGCTGGGTCAGGCCGCTGGCTTCCTGCAGGCCCTCGGCGGCGCCGGCAACATTGAAAGCATCAACAACTGCGCCACCCGACTGCGCATCGCGCTGGTCGATATGACGAAAACGCAAAGTGACGACGTCTTTAAAGCGCTGGGCGCCCACGGGGTAGTTCGCCGCGGCAACGGGATTCAGGTCATCGTCGGCCTGCACGTTCCCCAGGTGCGCGACCAGCTGGAAAACCTGATGAAAGATTCTCTTTCGACCGAACATACCACCATGACGGAGGCAGTATCATGAAAAAATTCTCAGTTGTTATCGCAGGCGGCGGCAGCACCTTCACTCCGGGCATTGTCCTGATGCTGCTGGCAAACCAGGATCGTTTTCCGCTGCGGTCGCTGAAATTTTACGACAACGACGGTGCGCGCCAGGAGACCATCGCCGAGGCGTGCAAAGTGATCCTCAAAGAGCAGGCGCCGGAGATTGAATTCAGCTATACCACCGATCCGCAGGCGGCGTTTACCGATGTTGATTTCGTCATGGCGCATATCCGCGTCGGGAAATATCCGATGCGTGAACAGGATGAGAAAATCCCGCTGCGCCACGGCGTGCTGGGCCAGGAGACCTGCGGACCGGGCGGGATCGCCTACGGTATGCGCTCTATCGGCGGCGTGCTGGAGCTGGTGGATTATATGGAAAAATATTCGCCGAATGCCTGGATGCTCAACTACTCCAACCCGGCGGCGATTGTGGCGGAAGCCACCCGCCGTCTGCGGCCAAACGCCAAAATCCTCAACATCTGCGATATGCCAATCGGTATCGAAGGGCGGATGGCGCAGATTGTTGGCCTCAAAGACCGTAAACAGATGCGCGTGCGCTACTACGGCCTCAACCACTTCGGCTGGTGGACCTCGATTGAGGACCTCGACGGCAATGATTTGATGCCGAAACTGCGCGAATATGTGGCGAAATACGGCTATGTGCCGCCTTCTAACGACCCGCACACCGAGGCCAGCTGGAACGACACTTTTGCCAAAGCGAAAGATGTGCAGGCGCTGGATCCGCAGACCATGCCGAATACCTATCTGAAATATTACCTGTTCCCGGACTACGTGGTGGCCCACTCCAACCCGGAACGCACCCGCGCCAATGAGGTGATGGATCATCGCGAGAAAAACGTCTTCAGCGCCTGCCGGGCGATTATTGCCGCCGGGAAATCCTCCGCTGGCGATTTGGAAATTGACGAACACGCGTCGTATATCGTCGATCTGGCGACGGCCATCGCCTTTAACACCCAGGAAAGGATGCTGCTGATTGTGCCGAACAACGGCGCGATCCATAACTTTGACGCTGACGCGATGGTGGAAATTCCTTGCCTGGTGGGTCACAACGGGCCGGAGCCGCTGACGGTCGGCGACATCCCGCACTTCCAGAAAGGGATGATGAGCCAGCAGGTGGCGGTGGAAAAACTGGTGGTCGATGCCTGGGAACAGCGCTCTTACCACAAGCTGTGGCAGGCGATTACCCTGTCGAAAACCGTGCCGAGTGCCTCGGTGGCAAAAGCGATCCTCGACGACCTGATTGCCGCCAACAAAGATTACTGGCCGGAGCTGCATTAATCCCCGCCGTTGACCGGCGCCCTGCGGGGCGCCGGTTCTTCTCCCCGGTTCCTGATTTACGCTATGCTGAAGCCTGCTGCGCGATGAACAAGGAACCGTCATGAAAATCTCCCGCCTCGGCGAAGCGCCGGATTACCGCTTTTCGCTGGCTAACGAACGTACCTTTCTGGCATGGATCCGCACGGCGCTCGGTTTTCTCGCCGCTGGCGTCGGTCTTGACCAGCTGGCGCCAGACTTTGCCACGCCGCTGATCCGTGAAATTCTCGCCCTGCTGCTGTGCCTGTTTGCCGGCGGCATGGCCATCTATGGCTATCTGCGCTGGCTGAATAACGAGAAGGCGATGCGCCTGAAGCAGGATCTCCCCTATACCCGGACGCTGCTGGTGATTAGCATCCTGCTGCTGGCGGTGGTGGTCGCGGTGATGCTGCTGGTGCTGTATGGCGGATAAACGCCGGGCGCGGCGGGAAAGCGACCCGGGACTACAGCCAGAGCGTACCTCGCTGGCCTGGTTTCGCACCCTGTTGGGCTATGGCGCGCTGATGGCGCTGGCGATTAAGCACAGCTGGCACCGCGCCGGACTGCCTTTCTGGCTATCGATCGGCGTGCTGACGATAGTGGCGGTGATACTCTGGGGCTATACCCGCCGTCGTCATCTGATGGACGTCGACGACAGCGATTTTTTACAGCCGCGGGCGGTTCGTGACAAATTTTTGATCGCACTCGCAGTACTTTCTTTGGCATTCCTGTTTGCTGTTACTCACCTTCAACAGATCGTTTTATTCATTAGGGATATGTCATGACAGGATGTCCGGCGAATTTGCCTCTTACTCATGCCCCCGGCCAGCACCATGACACTCCCTTTCAGGCTGTCGTTGTGGAGGCGCATCATTGCCATCAACCGCAGGCGTTCTATGCGCAGCTGCGTCAACAGGGACTCACGGCTATCCATTTTATTCCGCAGCTGGCGGCCGGCGACGCCGCGCTGTGGGGTGAGTTTCTCTGCGCAGTCTTTCACCGCTGGGTGCAGGAAGATATTGGCCGTATCAATATTTTGCTGTTTAGCGAGACGCTGAGCGCCTGGTGCGGCGAGTTGATAACGCAGGCGGGAGCGCCGGCGGCCAACAGCGCCTGCTACGGCTGTCCGTGGCTGCGCCTGTGCCGCTGCGGCGAACAGGAAGACCCGCTGTGTGCGGGTTACCGACAGTTTTACGATCTCAGCGGGCCCTATATGCGGGTGATGCGGGACCTGCGCCGACAGCAGCGGCCGCCAGAGGCGTTGATGCCGCTGCTGCGCTGAAGATTAGCGCCCCTTCGCCAGATACTGCGCCATCTCCTCTTCCGGCACCATTCCGCCGCCGGTGGCCCACACCAGGTGGGTCGCCTGCTGCAGCTGTTGCTCACTCAGCCCCTGCAGCTGATGGTACGCTTTGCTGGCGCAGACGCGCTGCGGCCCGGCCATTCCGGCCAGCGCGGAGGGTTCAAGGCGGATATTTTCCGCTGTCGCCAGCCAGCCCAGCATGTCATACATCGTCTGGTCATCAAGGGTATAGAACCCGTCGAGCAGGCGCTCCATTGCCCGGCCAACGAAGCCGGACGCCCGGCCGACCGCCAGACCGTCGGCGGCGGTCAGATTATCAATGCCTAAATCCTGTACCGCTATCTGGTCATGAAGCCCGGTATAGACGCCGAGCAGCATGCAGGGGGAGTGGGTCGGTTCGGCGAACAGGCAGTGAACGTGGTCGCCAAAGGCCAGCTTGAGGCCAAACGCCACGCCGCCAGGGCCGCCGCCGACGCCGCACGGTAGGTAGACGAACAGCGGATGGTCGGTATCGACCACCCGTCCGGCTTTGGCGAACTGCGCCTTCAGGCGCTCGCCGGCCACGGCATAGCCGAGGAACAGCGTGCGCGAATTTTCATCGTCGATGAAAAAGCAGTTCGGGTCGGATTCCGCCGCCTTGCGCCCCTGTTCGACCGCCACGCCGTAGTCCTCTTCATACTCCACCACCGTCACGCCGTGGCTGCGCAGTTTGGCCTTTTTCCACGCCCGGGCGTCTGCGGACATATGCACGGTAACCTTAAAGCCGATGCGGGCGCTCATGATGCCGATCGACATCCCGAGGTTGCCGGTGGAGCCGACGGCGATGCTGTACTGGCTGAAGAACTGTTTAAACTCCGGCGTCAGCAATTTGCGATAATCGTCTGCGGTAGTCAGCAGACCGGCTTCCAGCGCCAGCTTTTCCGCATGGGTCAGCACTTCATAAATGCCGCCGCGCGCTTTGATCGAGCCGGAGATCGGCAGATGGCTGTCTTTTTTCAGCAGCAGTTCGCCGCCAATCGGCTGGCCGAATTTTTGCTCAAGGCGGTGCTTCATTGCCGGAATGGCGACTACTTCCGATTCGATAATCCCGCCGCTGGCGGCCGTTTCCGGGAAGGCTTCCGCCAGATAGGGCGCGAAGCGCTGAAGGCGGGCATGGGCGCCCTGCACGTCGTCGGCGTTCAGGCCGACGTAAGGCAATCCCTCCGCCGGGGTGGTGGTGGCGGGGTTAAACCAGGTGGTTTCTTTCAGGGCGATCAGATCCTGCACAAGCGGGAAGGTCGCGGTTAAGTTGGTCAATTCAGCGTGTTTCATCATACGTCTCTTTGCGCTCAGATAATGAAAGAAAGCAGGAAGGTGGCGGCCAGTGCAAGTAGCGACGCGATAAAAGTCGCCGTCGTGTAGTACTTGAACGTTTCACTGAGGCTGGCGCCGCAGTACTGTTTTACCAGCCAGAACAGGGAATCGGTGACGATCGTGCAGCCAATGGCGCCGGAACCGATGGCAATGGCGATGATCTCCGGGCTGACGCCGGGATAAAGCGGCAGCATCGGGGCAACGATGGCGGTAGCGCCCATCATCGCCACGGTGGCGGAGCCAACGGCGGCGTGCAGGATAAGCGCCACCAGCCAGGCCAGCAAAATCGGGTGCATATCAAGGTTCGATAGGATCACCGCCAGGCTATCGGCCAGGCCGCTGGATTTTAAAATCGCGTTGAATGCGCCGCCTGCGCTGATAATCAGCAGGATGTTGGCGATAGACCCAAAGCCGTTTTCCGTATGGGTCAGCAGGACGCCCATCCCCATCTGCCGACGAATGCCGAGCATGTAATAGGCGACAAAGACGGCGATAAACATCGCGGTGATGGGGTTGCCGATAAATTCCAGCACCGTATACAGCGTGCCGCCTTTCGCCATGTTCAGTTCGGCGACGGTTTTCACCAGCATCAGGCCAATCGGCAGCAGTACGGTAAACAGCGTGGCGCCGAGCGACGGCAGCGTCGACGCCTCGCGGACCTCAAGGTTGGCAAATTCGGCCGGAACCGGTTTGTACGGCAGGCGGTTGCCTAACGCTCTGAGAAACAGCGGACCGCCAACCAGCGAGGCGATCAGACCGACCAGCAGGCCATAAACAATCACTGTGCCGATATCGGCGCCCAGTTTGTTAGCGACAAACAGGGCCGCCGGATGCGGGGGGACCACGCAGTGCACCGCCATCAGCGCGGTACACAGCGGAATAGCCAGCTTCAGCAGCGAGGTATGGGTTTTTTTGGCGATGGAGAAGGCCAGGGGGATCAGCAGGACCACGCCGACTTCGACAAACAGCGTGATGCCGCAGATCAGGCCGACCAGCACCATAATCACGTCCGCCGACAGCCAGCGGCAGCGCTGCAGCGCCAGGCCGATGCGCTCCGCCGCGCCGGAGACCTCCATCATCTTGCCGAGAATGGTGCCGAGACCGATTACCGCCGCCAGGAAGCCCAGCGTGCCGCCGATCCCGCTCTCGATGGCGTTGACCATCTCCAGCGGGCCCATTCCCATCATCGCGCCGACGAAAAAGCTCGCCAGCAGCAGCGCCAGAAATGGATGAAACTTCAGTTTGACGATCGTTAAGACGATTAACACGATGCTGATCAGCAGCGTGCTCACAACCCAGACTTGCGAACCCATATTCCACCTCGCCTGTGAATAATCTGGCCTTATTGAAGCGAGAATCGTCATGGGCTGACAAACGATAAAAATGGGCTTTAGGGTGAGGAGAATTGAATCAAATGGGTGATTTAGCTCAAAAACAGACCATTAAATATGCTATGGGTCAAATTAACTCACCCTTTTGCGGCAAAACCGGCGTGATTTTTTTATCATCAACAGCCACTGTATTTGCCAGGAGCGCGTGATGGATGTGCTAAAAACCTTAGGTACCCGGTTGCTGAACGGCTGGCAGCTCTCCAGGCTGTCGACCTTTGAGGTGGCGGCGCGGCACGAGTCGTTTGCCCTGGCCGCCGACGAGCTGGCGCTCACGCCTGGCGCCGTCAGCCACCGGATTAATCAACTTGAAGAGGAGCTGGGGATCCTGCTCTTTGTCCGCTCGCATCGCAAAGTTGAGCTGACGCGTGAAGGTAAGCGGGTCTACTGGGCGCTGAAGTCGTCGCTGGATGGTCTCAATCAGGAGATCCTCGATATCAAAAACCAGGAGCTCTCCGGCAGTCTGACGGTCTACTCGCGGCCCTCTATCGCCCAGTGCTGGCTGGTGCCGGCCCTGGGTGACTTTACCCGCCGTTACCCGGCCATCTCCCTCACCGTGCTGACCGGCAATGAAAACGTTAACCTGCAGCGGACGGGCATCGATCTGGCGATCTATTTTGATGATGCGCCGTCGTCGCAGCTGAGTCACCATTTTCTGATGGATGAGGCGATCGTGCCGGTATGTACGCCGAATTACGCGCAACAGCGGCAGTTAATGTCGAATCCGGGCAATCTGTGCCACTGTACGTTGCTCCACGACCGCCAGGCATGGAGTAACGATTCCGGCACCGACGAGTGGTATAGCTGGGCGCAGCAGTTTGCGGTGGAACTGCCGCCATCGTCGGGGATTGGCTTCGATCGTTCCGATTTAGCGACGATTGCGGCGATGAATCATGTCGGGGTGGCGATGGGGCGTAAGCGGCTGGTGCAGAAGCGGCTGGAGAGTGGGGAGTTGATCGCCCCGTTTGGCGATATGACGCTGAAATGCCACCAGCACTACTATGTAACCACCCTGCCGGGTCGCCAGTGGCCGAAAATCGACGCCTTTATCGAGTGGCTGCACAGCCTGACATAAGACAAAAGCAGCCACCGGGAGGTAGCCCGGATAAGGCGTCAGCCGCTATCCGGGGCACGGCCGCCGCGCTTATACCGGCTGCTGATGATGGGTAAAGCGCGAGGCCAGCGGCAGCCAGCACAGCAGAATCAACAGACCCATCAGCATCATCAGCAGACCGAGACTGCCCTGACCGTTTTGCGGCATCATCGCCGACAGCCAGGCCAGTACGCCGGAGCCGATATTCTGCAAGCCGCCAACCAGCGCCCCGGCGGTACCGGCGAGGAACGGGAATGGCTCCATCGCGCCGCTGGTGGCCAGCGGGAACAGCATGCCGGCGCCGAAGAAGAACAGCGCCGCCGGCACCAGCAGGGTCCAGACGGTCATGACGCCCAGCAGCCCCGGGATCCACATCATCAGACCCGCCAGCAGGCAGCAGATAACCGATTGCCACATCAGGGTCGGGAAACGCTTGTTGGGGCGGCCGGCAAACCAGGCGCCGAAGAAGGCCGCCGGGATCGGCAGAATAAACAGAATACTCACCGCCATGCTGCTCAGGCCGAGCACCGCGCCCATCAGTACGCCGGAACAGGCTTCGAATACCGCAATCCCCGCCAGGCCGCCGATCAGCATCAGCAGATAGCAGTTAAACGCGCCAGTGCCGAACAGCGTTTTGTAGCTGGCCAGAAGTTTGGTGCGCGGCGCGCCCTCCGGGCGCGTTTCCGGCATCCATTTCGCCATGCTGAAGGTCACCCCGGCGCACAGCACCAGCAGGAAAGCGTAACAGGCGTGCCAGCTCCACAGGGTGTCGAGGATGCCGCCGAGCAACGGGGCAATCAGCGGGCTGACCAGAATACCCATATTTAACAGGCTATTGGCATGACGCAGCTGGGCGCCTTCGTACAGATCGCGGGGCAGGGTGCGCGCCATCACGCCGCCGACGCCGGTGCCCATCCCTTGCATGGCGCTGGCGGCGATCAGCACCGGCAGGCTATGGGTGGTCATGGCGACCAGCGTCGCCAGCATAAAAATCGACATCCCGACGAGGATCACCGGGCGGCGACCGATGCGGTCGGAGAGCGGGCCGTAAAACAGCTGTGAAATACCGTAGGTCAGCAGGTAGGCCGCCATCACGCTTTGAACCGCCCCTTCGCGAACGTTCAGCGCGACCGCCATGTCGGCGATGGCCGGAATATATATGGTCTGCGCCATCTGGCCAACGGCCACCAGCAGTACCAGCATCAACAACAAATTGAAGTTTTTATGCCGTTTCATGTCGATGAATACTTTGTGAGTAAAGAGAAATGAAGAATATGTGACTGGCACATCCCGTAATCGATGGAGGAATCTACCATATAAAAATGACAGAACAACTGCAAAGTGCCGATTATTGAGGGAGTTCCAGGCAGATTATGTAAACAGGAACGGCAACTAATGTTGCCATTGCAGGCTACGCAAGGCGCAGGAGGATCGCCCCGGCGGCAATCCCGCAGGCGGCGAAGATGCGCAGCGGCATCAGTTGCTCTTTCAGGACGATAAAAGCGATTAGCGCGCCGAACAAAATGGAGGTTTCACGCAGCGCGGCGACCACCGCCAGCGGCGCCTGGGTCATCGCCCACAGCGCCAGGCCGTAGGAGCCCATGGTGCCGATACCGCCGAGGATACCTTTTCGCCAGTGCAGGCGCAGATAGCGGCTGGCTTCAGCGCTGCGGGTCATCATTGCCCAGCTTAGCAGGCAGAAGCCGTTCATAAAAAAGGTCCACAGGGTGTAGCCCAGCGCCGAGCCCGCCAGCCGGACGCCGGTGCCGTCCACCAGCGTATAGCCGGCGATGAAGCAGGCGTTGATCAGCGCCAGCACGATGCCTTTGCGCGAGCTGGCGCGGCCGTTAAAGGCCATCGCCAGAATAGCCAGGCAGATGACGCCGATGCCCAGCCAGGCCAGCGGCGACAAACGATCGCCGAGAAACAGCACACTTATCGCCGCCACCAGCAATGGGGCAGTTCCCCGCATCAGCGGATAGGTCTGGCTCATATCCGACACCTGATAGGTCTTCGCCACCAGCACCGTATACACCACCTGTAACGCGCACGACGCCAGCAGATAGGGGGCGCTGGCAAGCGTTGGCTGCGGGGCAAAGGGCAGCATCACCAACGCGATCAGCGCGGCCGAGCCGCTGACGCCGATCGCCGCGTACATTTTATCGCCGCTGGCTTTGACAATAGCGTTCCAGCTGGCGTGCAGCAGGGCGGCGAACAGCAAAATGCAGAATACGGTGATGGTCATCGCAGACAGGTTCAACAGTGAAGGTCACCGGACTGTAACACGCGCCCGCGCTGCCAGCCAGCGGGGGCTACAGCGAACAAAACAGGCGATGCGTCACCCGCGGTTCATCGTACACCGGGCGAAAGCCAAGTCTTTCATAAAAGTGCCAGGCCTGCGCCGGGGCGTGGGTGTTCAGAAAATCAAACCAGGCGCTGGAGTGGGTGATAACCGAGACCAGCAGCTGCTGGCCGATCCCCCGGCGGCGGTAGCGCTCGCTGATGTAGAGATGGCGAATACGCCCGGCCCGCGGCTGCGGGCTGAAGGGATCGCTATTGATGCCGCATACCCCAACCAGCTGGTGGTTCACAAAGGCGCCCAGCAGCGTTTCGCCCGGCGCGGTAAAGCGGTTTTTGCCGCTCTGCCAGTTTTCCGCCAGGCGGCGCAGCATATTGAAATGCTGTTCAAGGCTTTCGGTGCGCAGCGCCGCGAACCCCGGGGCATCCGGCGTCGTGGCGGCAATTAACAGGGGTGGCATAGCTTCCTCCATCAAGTCATCCCGGGACGCCCGGCGGGCGCCTGCAGGGGGGCGGTTTCCCGCCCCCCTCAGGTGCGACTTGAACCTGAATCAGCGGAACTGTTTCAGGACTGCATCAAGTAGTTGCAACACAGCAACCATGAGTTTCAGGATTAAAATAATAATATCCATTCCGCCCATACGCGCGTCTCCTGTGGTTAAGGAGCACAATAAGCTGACGTACCTTTCCGCTGCCTGTTGCCAGCTTATCCCTGCCTGTCGCCGGCGGCGTCGCCCTGGCCAATGATTGCTCCTTCCGTGGACGGCTTCCCGGCCCGCCGCCAGCAACGACAGGGGTGCGCAGCGCTGAACCACGCGTTGCCGCGCGGACCAGTGACTGCACGTTGTTGACGTAACACAGTGTGCTCTCTCGGGGTTAAGGCACTGACGGCACCACCCGTTTCAGCCAGGACTTCGTTGCGCCGGTCAAACTTGCGGCCCCCGAATGGCACACCATGAACACACCCAGTATAGATAAATACTGTATGGATGAACAGTATTTTTTGGACAAATCCGCCGCTCTCGCCCATACTCTATGACAGAGAAAAAGCGACCTTAAATTGCGCGAACTGCAGCGATCGCGTATACTTTTGGCGTTGACGTAATACAGTGTGCTTGCGGCTACCACCTGTAACCATACTGATAAAAACCTCGCTCCGGCGGGGTTTTTTGTTTTCTGCCCTTTTGCGCCGAACTGTGATCTTTCGCGCAAATTTTCGTGGATGAAAATAAATCCATTGTGAAAACGTAAAACCTGTGTTTGTATAAATTCAGCTTATTTTTCGACACAACAGGTCCCTAATGAACGCAACCCTGATCGCTTCGACCCTACTAAAAACCGCGCCAGCCGCGGTGGTCGTCGTGTCTGTGGTGGTCGTCGTCGGCAATGCGCCGTAGGGTCCGGAACAACACGAATTCCAAACCCCGCCGGCGCAAACCGAGCGGGGTTTTTTGTTGGCGAGCCCCCCGGTAAAGTCGGCCCAGAAGAAAAGGACTGGAGCATGGCAAGTTCGGGCACCACATCAAACACAATGCGCTTTACCGGCGCGCAGCTGGTTGTTCATTTACTGGAACGCCAGGGTATCACTATGGTTAGCGGCATTCCGGGCGGCTCCATCCTGCCTATTTACGATGCCTTAAGCCAGAGCACGCAGATCCGCCACATCCTGGCGCGCCACGAGCAGGGCGCGGGCTTTATCGCCCAGGGGATGGCGCGTACCGAAGGCAAACCAGCGGTCTGTATGGCCTGCAGCGGCCCGGGGGCGACGAACCTGGTGACGGCGATCGCCGATGCCCGCCTGGATTCGATTCCACTGGTCTGCATCACCGGCCAGGTGCCGGCATCGATGATTGGCACCGACGCCTTCCAGGAAGTGGACACCTACGGCATCTCTATCCCCATCACCAAACATAACTATCTGGTGCGCGACATCGCCGAGCTGCCGCAGGTGATCAGCGACGCCTTCCGTATTGCTCAGTCCGGGCGTCCCGGGCCGGTGTGGATAGACATTCCTAAGGACGTACAGTCGGCGACCATTGAGCTGGAAACGTTGCCGGAACCGGGCGAGCGCGCCGCTCCGCCGGCATTCGCCCCCGAAAGCGTGCGCGAAGCGGCGGCGATGATCAATGCGGCGAAGCGTCCGGTGCTCTATCTGGGCGGCGGGGTGATTAACGCGCCGCAGGAGATCCGTGAGCTGGCGGAAAAAGCCAATCTGCCGACCACCATGACCCTGATGGCGCTGGGCATGCTGCCGAAGGCGCACCCGCTGTCGCTGGGGATGCTAGGGATGCACGGCGCGCGCAGCACCAACTTCATTCTGCAGGAAGCGGATTTACTGATTGTTTTAGGCGCGCGTTTTGATGACCGGGCGATTGGCAAGACCGAGCAGTTCTGCCCGAACGCGAAGATTATCCACGTCGATATCGACCGCGCCGAGCTGGGCAAAATCAAGCAACCGCACGTGGCGATTCAGGGCGATGTGGCGGAAGTCTTAGCCCAGCTGAACCCGCAGATTGAGGCGCAGCCGCGCGAGGAATGGCGCCAGCTGGTGGCCGACTTGCAGCGCGAATTCCCTTGCGCCATCCCGCAGGAAAGCGACCCGCTTTCCCATTACGGCCTGATTAACGCCGTGGCCGCCTGCGTGGATGATGAAGCGATCATCACTACCGACGTTGGCCAGCACCAGATGTGGACGGCGCAGGCCTACCCGCTCAACCGTCCGCGCCAGTGGCTGACCTCCGGCGGCCTCGGTACCATGGGCTTCGGCCTGCCGGCGGCGATTGGCGCGGCGCTGGCGAATCCGCAGCGCAAGGTTATCTGCTTCTCCGGCGACGGCAGCCTGATGATGAATATTCAGGAGATGGCTACCGCCGCTGAAAATCAGCTGGATGTAAAAATTATTCTGCTGAACAACGAAGCGCTGGGGCTGGTGCATCAGCAGCAGAGCCTGTTTTATCAGCAGGGCGTTTTTGCCGCCACTTATCCGGGGATGATTAACTTTATGCAGATTGCCGCCGGTTTTGGCCTGCAAACCTGTGATTTAAATAACGAAGCCGATCCGCAGGCGGCGCTGCAGGCGATCATCGCTCGTCCGGGGCCGGCGCTGATCCACGTGCGCATCGACGCGCAGCAGAAAGTGTATCCGATGGTACCGCCGGGTGCGGCCAATACTGAAATGGTGGGGGAATAAGCCATGCAAAAACACTGTGAAAACGTCATTCTGGAACTCACCGTCCGCAACCACCCCGGCGTCATGACCCACGTCTGCGGGCTTTTTGCCCGCCGTGCCTTTAACGTCGAAGGTATTCTTTGTCTACCGATTCAGGGCAGCGAACACAGCCGCATCTGGCTGCTGGTGAACGACGATCAGCGTCTCGGGCAGATGATTAGCCAGATTGAAAAGCTGGAAGATGTCACCAAAGTGGCGCGTAACCAGTCCGATCCCACCATGTTTAACAAAATTGCGGTGTTCTTCGAGTAAACCGCGCAAGGCTTGAACGGTAAGGTGCTTATGGTTAAGGTAAGCGCCTTTGCCGGATGGCGCTGCGCTTATCCGGCCTACGGACACAGCGCTTTGTCGCCTCAGGCACCAGGACCCTATCATGACCACCATCGCCCTTATTGACGATCATTTGATTGTCCGCTCCGGCTTTGCTCAGCTGCTGGGGCTGGAAACTGATTTTCAGGTTGTCGCCGAATTCGGCAGCGGCCGCGAGGCGCTGGCGGGGTTGCCGGGGCGCGGCGTTCAGGTCTGTATCTGCGATATCTCAATGCCGGATATTTCCGGGCTGGCGCTGCTCAGCCAGCTGCCGAAGGGGATGGCGACCATCATGCTGTCGGTGCACGACAGCCCGGCGCTGGTCGAGCAGGCGCTTAACGCCGGCGCGCGGGGCTTTCTGTCGAAACGCTGCAGCCCGGACGAACTTATCGCCGCGGTGCGCACGGTGGCGGCGGGCGGCTGCTATCTCACACCGGATATCGCCATGAAGCTGGCCGCCGGGCGCCAGGATCCGCTCACCAAACGCGAACGCCAGGTGGCGGAAAAGCTGGCGGAGGGCATGGCGGTGAAAGAGATCGCCGCTGAGCTCGGACTGTCGCCGAAAACCGTCCACGTTCACCGCGCTAACCTGCTGGAAAAGCTGGGCGTCAACAATGACGTCGAGCTGGCGCGCCGTATGTTTGACAGCTGGCAATGAAGACCATACTCCCGCGCCTGCTGTCGGTGATCGGCTGCGCCTTTATCTTCGCCGCCGCCTGGTTTTGTCTGTGGAGCATCAGCCTGCATCTGGTGGAGCGCGCCGATCTGGCGGTGCTGCTGTTCCCCTTCGGCCTGCGTTTGGGGCTGATGCTGCAGTGCCCGCGCGGCTACTGGCCGGTGCTGCTGGGAACCGAGTGGCTGCTGATCTTCTGGCTGGCGCAGGAAGTGGCGCTGGCGCACCCGATAATATTGATGATCGGAAGCCTGCTGACCCTCCTGCCGGTGGCGCTGATCTCGCGATATCGCCAGCAGCGCGACTGGCTGACGCTTCTGCGTCAGGGCGGGGCGTTAATGGCCGCCGCGCTGCTGCAATCGCTGCCCTGGCTGGCGGAGGGGGAGGAGGGTCTTAACGCCCTGCTGTTGACGCTCACCGGCGGCCTGACTCTGGCGCCGACCTGTCTGGTGTTCTGGCACTACCTCACCAGCACCGTCTGGCGGCCCCTGGGGCCGTCGCTGGTGGCGCAGCCGGTAAACTGGCGCGGGCGGCATCTGATCTGGTATCTGTTGTTATTCACCATTAGCCTGTGGCTGCAGCTTGGGCTGCCCGCTGAGCTCTCCCGCTTTACCCCGTTTTGCCTTGCGCTGCCGATTATCGCCCTCGCCTGGCACTACGGCTGGCAGGGCGCGCTGATCGCCACATTGATGAACGCTATCGCCCTGATTGCCAGCCAGACCTGGCACGATCACCCCGTCGATCTCCTGCTTTCGCTGCTGGCGCAGAGCCTCACCGGACTGCTGCTGGGGGCGGGGATCCAGCGATTGCGCGAGCTTAACCAGTCGCTACAGAACGAGCTGGCGCGTAATCGTCGTCTGGCGGATCGCCTGCTGGAGACCGAAGAGAGCGTGCGCCGCGACGTCGCGCGCGAGCTCCATGATGATATCGGCCAGACCATCACCGCAATACGCACCCAGGCGGGGATCGTCCAGCGGCTGGCGCCGGACAACGCCAGCGTTCGCCAGAGCGGCCAGCTGATTGAACACCTCTCGCTGGGGGTTTACGACTCGGTGCGTCGCCTGCTGGGCCGCCTGCGTCCGCGCCAGCTTGACGACCTGCCGCTGGAGCAGGCGGTACGTTCTCTGATGCGCGAGATGGAGCTGGAGGACCGCGGCATTGTCAGCCATCTCGACTGGCGGATTAACGAGGCGGGGCTGAGCGAAAACCAGCGCGTGACCCTGTTCCGCGTCTGCCAGGAGGGACTGAACAATATCGTCAAGCACGCCAGCGCCAGCGCCGTCACCCTGCAGGGCTGGCAGCAGGAGGAGCGTCTGATGCTGGTGCTGGAGGATGACGGCTGCGGCCTGCCGCCGGGATCCAGCGCGCAGGGATTCGGTCTGACCGGCATGCGTGAGCGCGTGACCGCCCTGGGGGGCACGCTGACGATCTCCTGCACCCACGGTACCCGGGTGTGCGTCAATCTACCGCTGCGTTACGCCTGAGAGGATCGCTGATGTTCGCCTTTTTAAAAGCCCCGCCTGACGCTGCGCCGATTAGCGATAAACGCGAGCTTGATGCGCGTTATCGCTACTGGCGCCGCCATATCCTGTTGACCATCTGGCTGGGCTACGCGCTGTTCTATTTCACCCGCAAAAGCTTTAACGCCGCGGTGCCTGACATTCTCGCCAGCAACGTGCTGACCCGCAGCGATATCGGTCTGCTGGCCACGCTGTTTTACATCACCTACGGACTGTCGAAATTTTTCTCCGGTATCGTCAGCGACCGCTCCGATGCTCGCTATTTTATGGGGTTGGGGCTTATCGCCACCGGGGTGGTGAATATTCTGTTCGGTTTTTCTTCCTCACTGTGGGCCTTCGCCCTGCTGTGGGCACTGAACGCCTTCTTTCAGGGGTGGGGCTCGCCGGTCTGCGCCCGGCTGCTGACGGCCTGGTATTCACGCACCGAACGCGGCGGCTGGTGGGCGCTGTGGAATACGGCGCATAACGTTGGCGGCGCGCTGATCCCGATGGTGGTGGGAGCGGCGGCGCTACATTACGGCTGGCGCGCGGGGATGACCATCGCCGGCGGCCTGGCGATCCTCGCCGGATTATATCTGTGCTGGCGGCTGCGCGATCGTCCGCAGGCGGTGGGGCTACCCGCCGTGGGCGACTGGCGTCACGATGCGCTGGAGATTGCCCAGCAGCAGGAGGGCGCCGGGCTGACGCGCAAAGAGATCCTCACCCGATACGTGCTGGCAAACCCCTATATCTGGCTGCTGTCGCTGTGCTATGTGCTGGTGTACGTGGTGCGGGCGGCGATTAACGACTGGGGCAATCTGTATATGTCGGAGACGCTTGGCGTCGATCTGGTGACCGCTAACTCGGCGGTGACCATGTTCGAGCTGGGCGGATTTATCGGCGCGCTGGTGGCGGGGTGGGGCTCGGATAAGCTGTTTAACGGCAATCGCGGACCGATGAATCTGATCTTCGCCGCCGGCATTTTGCTGTCGGTTGGCGGCCTGTGGCTGATGCCGTTCGCCAGCTACGTGATGCAGGCGGCCTGCTTCTTCACCACCGGTTTCTTTGTCTTCGGCCCGCAGATGCTGATCGGCATGGCGGCGGCGGAGTGTTCGCATAAAGAGGCCGCCGGGGCGGCTACCGGGTTTGTCGGCCTGTTCGCATATCTTGGCGCGTCGCTTTCCGGCTGGCCGCTGGCGCAGGTAATGGATATCTGGCACTGGACCGGATTCTTCGTGGCGATCGCGATTGCCGCCGGCATTTCCGCGCTGCTGCTGCTGCCGTTCTTAAACGCGCAGGCGCCGCGCGCCGCCAGTGAAGCGTGATGCATCTCACTCTTTCGCCGCGAATGGGGCAAAACTAAGAAATTTTCCCGGTTTCACCTGGACGCCGTCTCAGGCCAGACGGCGCGCTGATTTTTACAATGCCTGGCTATGACGCAGGCATAAAAAATCAGCTCAGGAGATACCCATGCTGGCCTTTCTGAATCAGGTTCGTAAGCCGACCCTGGATCTGCCGCTCGACGTGCGGCGCAAAATGTGGTTCAAACCTTTCATGCAGTCCTATCTGGTGGTCTTCATTGGCTACCTGACCATGTACCTGATCCGCAAGAACTTTAATATTGCGCAGAACGACATGATCTCCACCTACGGGTTGAGCATGACCCAGCTGGGGATGATTGGCCTGGGCTTCTCCATTACCTACGGCGTAGGGAAAACCCTGGTTTCCTACTATGCCGATGGCAAAAACACCAAGCAGTTCCTGCCGTTTATGCTGATCCTCTCCGCCATCTGCATGCTGGGCTTTAGCGCCAGTATGGGTGCGGGTTCCACCAGCCTGTTCTTGATGATCGCCTTCTATGCGCTAAGCGGCTTCTTCCAGAGCACCGGCGGCTCGTGCAGCTATTCCACCATCACCAAATGGACGCCACGACGTAAACGCGGCACCTTCCTCGGCTTCTGGAATATCTCTCACAACCTCGGCGGCGCCGGCGCGGCGGGCGTGGCGCTGTTTGGCGCCAACTATCTGTTCGACGGCCACGTGATCGGCATGTTTATCTTCCCGTCGATTATTGCGCTGATCGTCGGCTTTATTGGCCTGCGCTACGGTAGCGACTCGCCGGAATCCTACGGCCTCGGCACGGCGGAGGAGCTGTTTGGCGAAGCGATCAGCGAAGAGGATAAAGAGACCGAAGAAAACGCGATGACCAAGTGGCAGATCTTTGTTGAGTACGTGCTGAAAAACAAAGTGATCTGGCTGCTGTGCTTCTCCAACATCTTCCTCTACGTGGTGCGTATCGGTATCGATCAATGGTCCACCGTGTATGCCTTCCAGGAGCTGAAGCTGTCGAAAGAGGTGGCGATTCAGGGGTTTACCCTGTTTGAGGTCGGTGCCCTGGTCGGCACGCTGCTGTGGGGCTGGCTGTCGGACCTGGCCAACGGCCGCCGCGCGCTGGTGGCCTGCATCGCGCTGGCGCTGATTATCGCCACTCTCGGTGTTTATCAACATGCCAGCAATCAGTACGTCTATCTGGCTTCGCTGTTTGCGCTGGGCTTCCTGGTGTTTGGCCCGCAGCTGCTGATTGGCGTCGCCGCCGTTGGCTTCGTACCGAAAAAAGCGATCGGCGCCGCCGATGGGATCAAGGGCACTTTCGCCTATCTGATCGGCGATAGCTTCGCCAAGCTGGGCCTCGGGATGATCGCCGACGGCACCCCGGTCTTTGGCCTCACCGGCTGGGCCGGCACCTTTGCGGCGCTGGACGCCGCCGCCATCGGCTGTATCTGCCTGATGGCCATCGTGGCTATCTTCGAAGAGCGTAAAATTCGCCGCGAGAAAAAGAACCGTATTTTGCAGACTGCCTGATTCACCAGGTATTTGGTAACCTTGCCCGGCCATTGCGCCGGGCTTTTTTATTTCTTACGTAATATGCCAGGTCCGACAGTCGACAGCAGGCAAATTCCCATTATGATAGTCAGGCTGCGATTGGATGAGAGGATGCATGATCTGGATAGGACTGGCCACCCTGGTAGTGGTATTTGTTGTGGGATTTCGGGTGCTTACCTCTGATTCACGCCGCGCGATCCGCCGCCTGAGCGAACGCCTGGGCATCACGCCCGTCCCGCTGGAATCGATGATCGATCAGCTGGGTAAAACCGCCGGCAATGAGTATTTGCGTTACCTTGAACGGCCGAATGAAGCGCATCTGCAGAACGCCGCCCAGGTGCTGCTGATCTGGCAGGTTGCAATTGTCGACGCTAGCGAAAAAAACCTGCATTACTGGTATCGCCTGATGCAAAAAGCGCGTTTAGCGGCGCCGATCACCGAGGCGCAGATCCGCCTGGCGCAAGGGTTTCTGCGCGAGCTGGATCCGGATATGAGCGATTTGCATAACCTTCAGCAGCGCTATAACGACCTGTTTCTCCCGGAAGACGGCGTGCACTGGCTGCACTGATCTCATAGTTATTCGGCCTGGGGTTCATCGCTTTTTGTGCCGGATGGCGGCTGCGCCTTATCCGGCCTACGGTTTCCGCACTCGTCACTTGTAGGCCGGATAAGCGTAAGCGCCATCCGGCAGAATGACGAGGCCGATATTCACAGACTACGCTTTTGTATTACTTCATGAAAAGCGAGAAGAGTTGCGAAAACGTTAAATGCGTCACAAACAAAATGTTACACTGCGCAGCTTTCCGCCACTTTCTTCGCAGGTCACTCATGAGTTATTCAAATGAAGCCAAACCCCATGCACGCGAACTCGCGCGACCAAACTGGTCGGCGGTCTTCGCGGTTGCTTTCTGCGTCGCCTGCCTGATTACCGTCGAATTTCTACCGGTCAGTCTGCTGACGCCGATGGCGCTGGATTTAGGTATCTCCGAAGGGATGGCCGGGCAGTCGGTGACGACGACGGCATTCGTCGCGATGTTTTCCAGCCTGTTTATCACTTCCGTCATTGGCAAAACCGATCGCCGCTACGTGGTGATCCTCTTTTCGCTGCTGCTGACCCTTTCCTGCCTGTTGGTGTCCTTTGCCGATAGCTTCACCCTGCTGCTGCTGGGACGCGCCTGTCTGGGGCTGGCGCTCGGCGGTTTCTGGGCGATGTCAGCCTCGCTGACCATGCGGCTGGTGCCGATGCGCGTGGTGCCGAAAGCGTTGTCGATTATCTTCGGCGCGGTATCCATCGCGCTGGTGATCGCCGCCCCGTTGGGCAGTTTCCTTGGCGGGCTTATCGGCTGGCGCAACGTGTTTAACGGCGCGGCGGTGATGGGTGTACTGTGTACGCTCTGGGTGCTGAAAGCGCTGCCGTCGCTGCCTGGTGAATCGGCGGCTCAGCAGCAAAATATGTTTGGCCTGCTGAAGCGGCCGGGGGTGATGGCCGGCATGTGCGCCATTTTCATGGCCTTTGCCGGACAGTTCGCCTTTTTTACCTATATTCGCCCGGTCTACATGACCCTCGCCGGGTTTGATGTCGATGGCCTGACGCTGGTGCTGCTGAGCTTTGGTATCGCCAGCTTCATCGGCACGTCGCTCTCCTCGGTGCTGCTCAAACGCTCGGTGAAAGCGGCGCTGGCGATTGCGCCGCTGGTGTTGACCGCCTGCGCGGCGGCGCTGGTGCTGTGGGGAGAAAGCAAAATCGTCGCCTCGACGGTGGCAATTATCTGGGGCTTCGCGTTCGCCTTGATCCCGGTGGGGTGGTCAACGTGGATCACCCGTTCACTCTCCGATCAGGCGGAAAAAGCCGGGTCGATTCAGGTGGCGGTGATCCAGCTGGCCAACACCTGCGGCGCCGCGGTCGGCGGCATTGCGCTTGACCACTTCGGGCTGCTGTCGCCGCTGGTGTTGTCAGGGGTATTAATGCTGTTTACCGGCCTGTTGGTGGCGGCCAAAGTGCAGGTGAATTCACCCGCTTAAGGCCGTTCGCCTTTTGCCAGCCGGGCGTTAATGTCGGCAATCACTTCCGGCAGGTCCGCCAGGGTATCAACCACATAATGCGCCCCGGCGGCATACAGCTTGCCTGCCGCCCGCTCGCGACGGGTGGCGATTTCCTCTTTCGACATCGCCTGGTACGCCTCCCAGGTAGCGCCGAATTCGTTACCGGACACCGCCAGGCCGACGCTCCACATCCCGGCATGTAACCCTTCGCTGATGCCCGGTGCGGCGTCATCGACCTTCACGCAGTGGGCCACATCGTCTATGCCAAGGGCAATTACGTTCTGCAGCGCCATCCACGGCCCGGGACGCCCGCCGGCGGCAAGGTCATCGGTGGCGACCCAGTGGTCCGGGGCATAGCCCTGCGCGGCGGCGGCTGGAACCAGCTTTTCCATCACCGGACGCGGATAGCCCGAGCAGGAGCCGATCTTCAGTCCGTCGGCGCGCAGCGCGGCGAGGGTGTCGACCACGCCGGCGATCGGAGCGGAAAAATCGACAACCTTAGCGATTTGCAGCGGCATAAACGCGGCGTAGATCGCATCAATATCAGCAGCCGTCATTGGCCGACCAAATTTCGCCTGCCAGCGGCTATCGACCGACGGCAGTTTGCCCAGCGCCTCAATGTGCTGCCATTTGCCAAGCCCCATCGGCACGCGGGCCTCTTCAAGGGTGAGCTCAATATCGAAGGCCTGGCGGAAGGCCTCGACGAAAATTTGCGTCGGCGCGAAGGAGCCGAAGTCCACGGTGGTGCCGGCCCAGTCGAGGATGAGTGCGGTGATACGGTTCATGGCGGTTCCTTATTGTTTCCAGTACATGGCGTTGTCGATGGCCGCCAGCAGGGCGGTGATGTCGGCGTCGTAGACTTCGCCTATGTTGCCGATGCGGAAGCAATCGCTTTGCGACACTTTGCCCGGATAGATAACGAAGCCCTGATCTTTCAGCTTCTGGTAGAAGGTGTGAAAGCGATACTGCGGCGCGTCCGGTGAATAAAAGGCGGTAATGATCGGCGAGTGCAGGCTGTCATCAAGTAGCGTCCGGAAGCCGAGCGCGCGCATTCCGGCGACCAGTCGGCGCTGATTGTGGCTGTAGCGCTGATGGCGGGCGCTGACGCCGCCCTCCTGGGCCAGTTCTTTCAGCGCCTGAGCGAAGGCCAGCACGGTATGGGTCGGTGAGGTGAAGCGCCACTTGCCGTGGTTATCCTCCATACAGCGCCACTGGGCGTAAAGATCCAGCGACAGCGAGCGCGAGCGGCCTTTGCAGGTGGCCAGCTCCGATTCGCGGGCGATGACGAAAGCGAAGCCCGGCACGCCCTGAATGCATTTGTTGGCGGAGCTTATCAGATAGTCAATATTCAGCGCGGCGATATCCAGCGGAATGCCGCCGAAGCTGCTCATCGCATCGACGATATAGCGTTTGCCATACTCCTTCGCCAGCGCGGCTACCTCTTCGATCGGGTTGAGCATGCCGGTGGTGGTTTCGCTATGCACCATCGCGATATGGGTGATCATCGGGTCATCCTGCAGGATCCGCGCGATCGCCGCCGCGTCCGGACGGGCGACTTCGCCGCAATCGTAAGGATGAAAGGCGATGCCCATCAGCTGCGCCATCTCAATCATACGCGCGCCATAGGCGCCATTGCTGACGATCAGCACTTTGCCCTGTTCGCCGATGACGCTGCCGAGCACCGCTTCGACCGCGTAACTGCCGCTGCCCTGCAGCAGCACCGCCGTATAACCGTCGGCCGGGGTGGCCAGCTGCACCAGCTGCTGGCGAATGGTCTGTACCACGCCGAGATTGTAATCATCATCCCAGGTGCAGCTATCGAACAACATTGCCTCTTTCACCGTGCGGGAGGTGGTTAGCGGGCCGGGAGTCAGCAGCAGGTAATTCCGTGAAGTCATTTGTCTCACCATTTGGTCTATACCAGATTGGTGTTTATCATGGAGACAAAGCCGGGGCAGGGTCAAAGGAAATGTGGTGCTGCAACAAAAAATTCATCTGGCTATGTATAATGAGCGCACCAAACGTGGCAGCGAGTAAACATGAAATCACCCTCTGGCGAGATGCCGCAATACCTGATGATTAAGGCGCAGCTGCAGGCGCGTATTCAAAACGGCGCCCTCAAAAGCGGCGATAAATTGCCTTCCGAGCGCGAGCTGTGCGCACTGTTCAACACAACCCGTATCACCGTGCGCGAGAGCCTGGCGCAGCTGGAGGCCAGCGGCGTGATCTACCGCGCCGACCGCCGCGGCTGGTTTGTGACGCCGGAGCGTCTGTGGCTGGATCCGACGCAGAACACCAACTTCCACAAGCTGTGTCTCGAACAGGGACGTGAGCCGAAAACGGTGCTGCTTGATGGCCGCTTAACCGCCGTGCCGCTGGATGTGATGGCGCCGCTGGCGCTGCAGCCCTTCGATCAGGTCTACCTGCTGACCCGCCTGCGCTATGCCGACGGGCGTCCGGTGTGCTATTGCGAAAACCACTGCCTGCCGGCCCGGGTGCCGGAGCTGCTGCGCCACGATCTCAATGGCAGTCTGACCGAGATTTATCAGAGTCACTACGACCTGATCTATACCAGTATGCATCTGTCGTTTTATCCCACCTCCATGCCGCCGCAAGCCGCAGAGGCGTTGGGGGTGATGGAGGGGCGCCCGGCGCTGCTGCTGCGCAGGCTGAATTACGATCAGCACGGGCGTATTCTTGATTACGATATCGAATACTGGCGGCATGACAGCCTGCGGATCGAAGTCGATACCCATTGATTTTATTGTATTAACCCTTCCCGTATCCCCGGTGGCGTCAGCGTTAACCGGGGGCGACGTATCCCCTTCGCTTTAACTCTTTCGACACACTTCTTTCATCGTTTTGTCATAAACCCTCGGTAGCGTGAACGCAAATCTGGTCTACACCAGAACAACTAACTGCGATGAGGCTAACACGATGAAACTCTCCCGACTTGCTCTGCTGTCCC
Organism: Klebsiella sp. GB_Kp047; assembly: GCF_040065235.1. NCBI lineage: Bacteria > Pseudomonadati > Pseudomonadota > Gammaproteobacteria > Enterobacterales > Enterobacteriaceae > Klebsiella > Klebsiella sp. GB_Kp047. Next base: position 94,054 of record NZ_JBEAJG010000007.1, read on the forward strand.
TGTTCGCGCTGACCAGCTCCCCGGTTTGGGCGGACGGCGTCGTCACGGTTTACTCCGCCGACGGCCTGCATGACGGCGATAATAGCTGGTATCAGAGCCAGTTCGACGCCTTCACCAAAGCGACGGGTATCAAAGTGCAGTATGTGGAAGGCGGCTCTGGCGCGATCGTCGAGCGTCTGGCGAAGGAGCGCACCAATCCGCAGGCCGATGTGCTGGTCACGGTGCCGCCGTTTATCCAGCGCGCCGCGAAAGAGCAGCTGCTGGCCACCTTTACCCCACAGGGCAGCGCGCAGATCCCCGGCGCCAATGACCGCTATTCGCCGCTGGTGAACAACTATCTGACCTTCATCTATAACGGCCAGTTGCTGAAAACCGCGCCGGCCAGCTGGCAGGATCTGCTGGATAGCCGCTTTAAGAATAAGCTGCAGTACTCCACGCCGGGCCAGGCGGGGGACGGCACCGCGGTGATGCTGCAGGCCTTCCACAGCCTTGGCGGCAAAGATGCCGGCTTCGAGTATCTGGGCAAGCTGCAGGCCAATAACGTCGGCCCATCGGCCTCCACCGGCAAGCTGACGGCGCTGGTCAACAAAGGCGAGCTGTACGTCGCCAACGGCGATCTGCAGATGAACCTGTCGCAGATGGCGCGTAATCCGAACGTCAAAATCTTCTGGCCGGCGGACGACAAAGGCGAGCGCAGCGCGCTGGCGCTGCCCTACGCCATCGGGCTGGTGCAGAACGGACCGAACAGCGAAAACGGCAAGAAGCTGATTAATTTCCTGCTGGATAAACCGGCGCAATCCAGCGTCAGCGCGCGCTCCTGGGGCTTACCGGTGCGCAGCGACGTGGCGCCGGATGACGCTAACTTTAAGGCAGCGCAGGCGGCGCTCGACGGCGTGAAGCGCTGGGAACCCAACTGGGACGACGTCGCGGTTTCTCTCTCGGCGGATATCGCCCGCTGGCATAAAGTGACCGATAGCGAGTAAGCCTGATGTTAATGAAAACGACCGTCATCTCTTCCCCGTCGCTGGCGGGGACCTCCGGGATCACCCTGGACTCGCTGCGCGTTTCCTACCACGGCAACGTGGTCTTAAAACCGCTGTCATTGACCATTGAGCCCGGTGAAGTGCTGGCGCTGATTGGCCCTTCCGGTTCCGGGAAAACCACCGTGCTGCGGGCGATTGCCGGTTTTGTGCAACCGGCTGGCGGGCGGATCCTGATCGGCGACACGGACGTCACCCACCTGCCGCCTTACCAGCGCGGGCTGGCGATGGTGGTGCAGAACTACGCGCTGTTTCCCCATATGAAGGTGGAAGACAACGTCGCCTTCGGCCTGCGGGCGCAAAAGCAGCCCAGGGCGCTGATCGCCGAGCGGGTGACCGAAGCCTTAAAAATCGTCGGTATGGCGGACTACGCCACCCGCTATCCGCATCAGCTTTCCGGCGGCCAGCAGCAGCGCGTCGCGATAGCCCGCGCGATTGCCGTGCGTCCTCGGGTGCTGTTGCTTGATGAACCACTGTCGGCGCTGGACGCACAAATTCGCCATAACATGGTGGAAGAGATTGCCCGCCTGCATCGCGAACTACCGGAGCTGACCATCCTCTACGTTACCCACGATCAGACCGAAGCGCTCACTCTGGCGGACAAAATCGGCATTATGAAAGACGGGTCGCTGATCGCCCACGGTGAAACGCACGAGCTGTACCACTATCCGCCGAACCGCTTTAGCGCCGAATTCCTCGGCCGCGCCAATATCCTGCAGGCGACGGCGCTGAAAGACAGCCCCGAGCCGGGGCTGGTTAGCGTAAGCTGCGGCGGCGGCCTGATTAACGCCTTCAGCCGGGGCGGCCTGCATGGCAACAATAAGCTGTTATGCATTCGCCCGCAGCACATGAGCCTGGCGCCGCGATCGGCAACCAGTAATCGCCTCAACGCCACCCTGACGTCGGTGCACTGGCAGGGCGATCTGACGCATCTGCTGTGCGACGTCGCGGGCGAAGCGGTGCGGATCGTCATGACTCAGGTCAACCCACTGCCGCGCGCGGGGGACAAGCTGGCGCTCTACTTCGAACCTGGCGATGCGGTTCTGATCGAGGTGCAATGATGGCGCAAACCCTCACGCTTGCGCGTCCGGCGCGAAACCTGCGCCCTTACCTGTGGCTGGCGTTGCCGCTGCTGGTGCTGGCGACGCTGTTTTTCTATCCGCTGCTGCTGATCGCCGAACAGGCGCTTCGCGACGCCAGCGGCAACCTGAGCCTCGAGACCTTCTGGCAGGTGATCGACTCTAAGCGCTTTATTGGCGCGCTGCTCAATACCTTACAGATTGCGGTGTTCGCTACCCTTGGCTGCCTGGTGCTCGGCAGCGTCCTGGCGCTGATTCTGGTGTTTATTCCGTTCCCCGGCAGCCAACTGGTGGGCCGGGTCATTGATACTTTTATTGCGCTGCCGACCTTTCTTATCACTCTCGCGTTCACCTTTATTTACGGCTCGGCGGGGCTGCTCAACGGCACCCTGATGGCGCTGTTTGCTTTTGAACTGCCGCCGGTAGACTTCCTCTATTCGATTAACGGCGTGATTCTGGCGGAGATTACCGTGTTTACGCCGCTGGTGATGCGCCCGCTGATGGCGGGACTGCGGCAGATAGATAAGAGCCAGCTGGAAGCGGCGAGTATTCTCGGCGCTCATCCGTTACGGGTGATTACCCAGGTTATCTTCCCGGCGGCACTCCCGGCGCTGATGGCGGGCGGCAGCCTGTGCCTGCTATTGACCACTAACGAGTTCGGGATCGTGCTGTTTATTGGCGCCAAAGGGGTCAATACCCTGCCGATGATGGTCTACAGCAAGGCGATTCTGGAGTCGGATTACAGCGTGGCCTGCATGATTGCGCTGATCAATATTTTGCTGTCGCTGGGGCTGTTTATGCTCTATCGGCTGGCGGCGGTGCGCACTGGCGTAAGGAGTTAACGATGTTGATTTGGTCGCGTAAAGGCCGCGCGGCGGCGGGCGCGCTGGCGGTGACGCTTTTTGCCGGCGTTTTCCTGCTGCCGCTGGCGGTGATTTTACTCTCCAGCCTGAGTAAACAATGGAACGGCCTGCTGCCCACCGGCTTTACCTTTGCCCACTTTGTTAACGCGTTTCGCGGGGCGGCGTGGGATTCGCTGTTTTCCAGCCTGGTGGTGGGCTTCTGCGCCAGCCTGCTGGCGCTGCTGTGCGGGATGTGGGCGGCGCTGGCGCTGCGCCAGACTGGCGCGAAGCTGCAGAAATATCTTGGGCTGATGTTTTATCTGCCCAGCGCCATCCCCTCGGTTTCCGTGGGACTGGGCATTCTGGTGGCCTTCAGCCAGGGGCCGCTGCAGATGAACGGCACCTTCTTTATCGTCCTGGCGGCGCATTTCGTGCTGATCTCGGCCTTTACCTTCAGTAACGTCACGACCGGCCTGGCGCGGATTTCCGCTGATATTGAAAACGTCGCCTCCAGCCTGGGCGCTTCACCGTGGTACCGCCTGCGCCATGTGACGCTGCCGCTGATGACGCCGTGGATGATCTCGGCGCTGGCGCTGAGTTTATCGCTGTCGATGGGGGAGTTGGGGGCGACGGTGATGATCTATCCGCCGGGCTGGACGACGCTGCCGGTGACCATTTTCAGCCTGACCGATCGCGGTAATATCGCCGATGGCTCGGCGCTGACCATCGTGCTGGTGGGCGTCACGCTGCTGTTGATGATGAAGCTGGAGCGTATCGCCCGCCGATTAAGCCAGAGATAAAGAATTGATGACGCCACCAGGGCACGGGGCTGACTGCCCGGCGGAGCTGTTGCTTGCCGGTCCTGGGGGTGGGATCCGGCAGGCCTCCTCAGTCGTAGCCCGGCTAAGCGTAGCGCCAGCCGGGAACGCTCCTTCGGCAACGCTATCGCATCAGAACCACGCCTCAAACATCCCGCCGACGTTCAGCGAATCCAGCTGCTGGTCCTGGGTGCCGTTCACCTTCGCGGTATGCTCATTGTCCACCTGGCCGCCGGTGACGTAGAAGCGCAGCATCGGGCGGAACTCCGGCCCCATGCCGATGGCGATGTTCTGCGACAGCGTCAGCTTCCAGCCATGGTTATCCCCGCCCTGGTCGTAGTCCACGCGCTGGTAGCCCGCTTCCAGCCAGGTGGAGTGCACGTCGTTCCAGAAATACATCGGCCGCACGATGGCGCCGTAGTTCTTGCGGTTGTCGGTGTTGTCCCTGCCGTTGTCGTAGTCGTGGAAGGCCAGCAGATATTCCACCTGCGCCTGCTGAGTGAACTTATGGCTGCCCTCGAAGCTGGCGTAGACCGTGGTCAGGTCGTCGGTTTTGTTGTAGACGCTGTTATCCGAGTTGTCGGAGTAGCGCAGGATCACCTTGTTCACCCCGCTGTCGTTGGTGTGGCTCAGCACCAGGCCGCCCTGCCAGGCTTCGAGGCGCGCGTCGCTGTCCACCGCCTTCGAGTCAAAGCCGTAGTTGGCGTACACCTCGACGTCGATCGGCCCGGCCTTGATGTTGTGGGTTTTGGTGGTCAGCGCGTAGTGGCCGTTGTCGCCGGTATCGGAGCTGCCGGTACAGGTGATGCGCGACGGGTTGGTCTCGTCGGCCATCACTTCGGGGCTACAGGATTTCACCTGCGACACCGCCGCCACGTCGAACTGTACGCCGCCGATATCAAAGTTCTTCACCCCGGCGCCCTGGCCGTCGTGGTTCATCCAGAAGTAGTCGTTGATCCCCTGTTGCGGACGCTGGTGGAAGTCGCGGCCGGCCCAGATATAGGCGTTGGGGTTGGATTCCAGCACGTTGGTGACGCCGACGTAGGCCTTCTTCAGGTTAACCTCGTCGCTCCAGTGGTCGAACATCACGTTAAGATCCCAGATAGCCCCCTGCGCGCTTTTGAAGGCCTTGCTGATCTGGAATTCGCCGCCGTTGCTTTCGTTGCCCAGGCGGCCGATCGCCGAGGCGCCGTTATAGGAGCCGTCGACGCCGACATATTTCTGGTCGCCGGTCTGGAAGTGGGCGCCATAGCGGGCGTAGCCGCTGAACTTGAGGCCGAACGGAATGGCCATATCCGGCGAGGCGGCGGTGGTCTGCGGGTTGGTGATCACGTCGACCTTTTTGTCGGCCGCGGCGTCGATTTTCGCCTGGCGGTCGGCCAGCGCTTTATCAACGGCTTTGGCGACGATGGCGTCGATCTGTTCCTGAGTAAATTCTTGCGCCATTACGGAAATTGGGCACAGCGCGGCGACAACCGCCATGGCTAAAGGCAGTTTTTTCACAGTATTCATGGTTATCTCGCTTTAATAATTAATATATTTCAGATAATAACCATCCCATTCTGGCTAAAATATATAGTCAAAATAAGCTGATTTGTTTTTTAGGGTACAGCGACGCCGGAGAGTAATATTCTCGCAGGCGTTATTCCATATTAATTAACGCTGGTACAGATGGATTAATTCTTCTGAGAACTCGCGGGCCAGCAGCGAATTCATCAGATGATCCTGGGCATGTACCATAATCAGCGTCATAGGCTGACGCGCTTCACCGGCATCCTGCTCGATGAGCTGGGTCTGCATCTGATGCGCCCGACGGGCGTAACCGTCGGCTTCATTTAACAGTAAACGCGCTTCGTCGATATTTCCGGTTCGGGCCGCATGTAGCGCTTCAAAACATAATGAGCGTGACTGTCCCGCATTAACGATAATTTCCATTACCGCATCTTCTAATTCAATCATGTGTATTCCTGAGGTCTTTATTATTTAATAATGCAGTGAAAGTCCTTTTTCTGCATTATTACGCTGCCATCATATTATCTCTCCGGGGCGGAGAGGAATTAGCTAACGGTTTCTGCCACCGGAACGCTATTTTTGGTTTTCTCAACTTCGGTTTTCATTAAGGAACGTTCATAGGCGCGCAGGAACGGCAGGTAAATGACCGCCGACATCACCATGCAGATAAGGCACATCACTACCGGGCTCAGCGTCCAGTTGGCCGCCCACGAGGCGCCAATCGGTGCCGGCGTGGTCCACGGAGTGAGGGACACCACCTGGCTCAGCCAGCCAAGACGCGTCGCGCCGTAAGCTAGCACCGCGTTGACCATCGGTACGCAGACGAAGGGGATAAACATCATCGGGTTCATGATGATCGGCGCCCCGAACAGGATCGGCTCGTTGATATTAAAGAAGCTCGGCACGATACCCATCTTGCCGATGGTGCGCAGATGCGTGGCCCGACTACGCAGCAGCAGGAAGGCCAGCGGTAGGGTCGAACCGACGCCGCCAATCAGCAGATAGTGATCCCAGAAGCCCTGCAGATAGACGTGCGGCAACACCGTGCCGGCCGCCAGCGCCGCCTGGTTTGCCGAGAGGTTAGCCATCCAGAACGGGTTCATAATGCCGGTGACAATCAGCGAGCCGTGGATCCCAGCGAACCAGAAAATCTGGCACATCAGGACGGAGAGCAAAATCGCCGGCAGCGAGTCGGAGGCGGAAACCAGCGGCTCCAGCAGATGCATGATCGCCTGCGGCAGGATCATCCCGGTCTGCGCTTCGATAAACAGGTTCAGCGGATGCAAAGTACCAATCACCACCAGCACCGGGATAAGGATTTCAAACGAACGAGCGACGCCGGTCGGTACCTCTTTCGGCAGTCGAATGGTGATGTTGTTTTGCTTCAGCCACGCGTAGACGCGGGTGGAGTAGATGGCGGTGATGAGGGCGGTAAAAATGCCCTGGCCGGACAGATACTGAGTGGAAATTTTTCCATCGGCATAGGGCGCGGCAACCAGCAGGAAGGCCATAAACGCCAGCAGACCGGACATCACCGGATCCAGCTGAAACTGACGACCGAGGCTGGCGCCAATGCCGACCGAGATAAAGAAGGTCATTACGCCCATGCTGAGGTTAAACGGCAGCATCAGCTGTTCGCGGTAGTGCTGGGAGAAATCGAGCCAGCCGCGGGCAAAGCCGTTGGTGGTCTCGGGTGAAAACGGCGGAAAGATAAATACCAGCATGAAAGAGCCGATGATCATAAACGGCAATGCGGCAGTGAAGCCATCGCGGATAGCGATAACATATTTCTGCTGCCCAAGGCGTCCTGCCAGCGGAGTAATAGATTGCTCGATCACGGCAATCATGGACTGATACAGAGAACTCATTTCAACACCTCTCAGTGCGCCGCTGGGATCAGCGACAGAGCATAATTCAGGACGTTGTCTCCCCGCTGCATACCGTAGTCCATCGTATCGATGGGCTGAACGGGAATGTTCAGGGGAGCCGCTTTGTCAGACAGGGTTTTCAACATGTATTTCACCTGGGGGCCTAGCAACACCACCTGATACTGCGGAAACTGGATGTCAAATTCGGAAACGCCATAGGCGTCAATCTGCACCGGCAGATCACGTTCATTCGCCGCCTCCACCATCTTTCTGACCAGCAGACTGGTGGACATTCCGGCAGAGCAGCACAGCATAATCTTGTACATCGACGACCATCCTCAAAATGTAAAAAGTTATTGCGTGGATGATTTGATATCAGACGGAAACCGGTTTCCATTTATAAAAAGCAGAACTGTGATAGTGGTCAAGATCTCCTGCTTATGGGGCGGATTTATTGGATTTGGCTCACATTATTCTGTCGATTTGGCGATGTTTTGCGCTGAAATGGAAAATCGGTTTCCAAACAAATGGCGAAATGGCTATACTGCGCTGGTCATAATTGAAGCGATTCAGGTTTACAGGATTTTGGCGGGACGTGGCGCCCGCGCAGGGGAAAATGATGTCGACAATCAATGATGTTTCACGACTTGCCGGGGTTTCCAAAGCCACGGTGTCGCGAGTGTTGAGCGGCTCACGTGGCGTGAAGGAAGCCAGTCGTCAGGCGGTGCTGCAGGCGGCGGAAGCGCTCAATTACCGGCCAAACATGATAGCCCAGTCGTTGCTTAGCCAGTCCACCGGCTGCATCGGCGTCATCTGCGCCCAGGACAATATCAATCAAACCACCAGCTATCTCTACGCCCTGGAAAAACAGCTCAGCCAGCACCAGAAGCACCTGCTGCTGCGCTTCGCCAACACCAGCAGCGGCGTGATGAACTCGCTGGAGGAGTTAACCTGCGGGCTGTGCGATAACGTGCTGATCATCGGCGCGCGTTTTCCTCTGAATATTAACCGCCCGGACGTGGTGTTGGTGGACTGCCTCGACAGCGAGGGCGAAAACAGCATTCAGTTCGATCACGCCTTCGCCGCCGAAACCGCCTGCCACTATCTGATAAGCCAGGGCAGAAGGCAGATTGCGCTGATCCATCCGCAGAGCAGCGGCTTTGCCGATCAGGTGCTGCTGGGCTACAAGCACGCGCTGGAAAAAAACTTTTTGCCGTTTAATCGCAATCTGGTGTTTCTGGATAACACCTCGCCGTCGGTGGCGGTGCAGGAGCTGGTCAATAACGCCACGACGCTGAACTTTAACGCGCTGCTGGTGAGCGATGAGCTGCAGGCGCAGCGCGTGGTGCCGCAGCTGCAGGCGTTTAACCGCGCCGTTCCGCAAAATGTGATGGTGTTTAGCCTCGCCGGATCGTTACAGCTGCCCGGAATCCCGACTATCCCGGCGATTGAATATTCCATGGACGCGATGGCGTCGCGGATCGTCAACTGGCTGACCGAGAAAACGGACAACCCGGGCGGCAGCCCGCTGCGCGGCGATTTAATTATTCCAAAGCACTGATCGTCGCTCTTGCCCTGACCCGCCGCCGTTGGCTGCGGGTTTTTTATTGGCTGTTTTTTGTCGTATCCCTCACATTATAAATAAAACTCATATCTGTCGCCGGGTTTTCGAACCGGACAGCCTGCGTGACCTGCCTTAAGTTGAGTACGAAAGTTCCACTCAAAAAAAACACTAACCAGAACATTCGTACCGCCTGCTTGAGGAAGTCACCCTATGAATCACATGAACGTTGTCGATGTGAAAGCGTGGATAGATGCCCGCCCGGTCTCGCGCTTTCAATGGAACGTGCTGCTGCTCTGTTTCATCATCATTATGCTGGATGGGTATGACGCTGCGGTGATGGGCTTTGTCGCCCCGGCGCTCATCGAGGACTGGGGCATCAGCCGGGCTGAAATGGGGCCGATTCTTGGGGCGGCTATGTTCGGCGTCGCCATTGGCGCGCTGGTGGCGGGCCCGCTTTCTGACCGCTACGGCCGAAAACGCATTTTACTCTGGTCGGTGGCGCTGTTTGCGCTGTTCAGCCTGGCCGGCGCCGTGGCGCAAAGCCCGTCGCAGCTGGCGCTGCTGCGCTTTCTCACCGGCCTCGGACTTGGCGCCGTGATGCCCAATTGCGTCACGCTGGTGGCGGAATATATGCCGGAGCGGCGTAAAGGGGTGATGATCACCCTGATGTACAGCGGATTCAACGTGGGTTCCGGCCTCGGCGGCTTTATCGCTGCCGGGTTGTTATCGCATTACAGCTGGCACTCGGCGCTGATTTTTGGCGGCGTGCTGCCGCTCGTGGTGCTTCCCTTTATGATCGTGATGTTGCCGGAGTCGGCGATGAGCATGGTGGCGCGCCGACTACCGGGCGAGCAGATCGCCAGGGCGCTTAACCGGCTTGGAGGCCAGTTTACGGCTGACACCGTCTTCCAGCTGAATGCGCCGCCCATCACGCGGAGCAGTAAAGTGGCACAGCTGTTTCGGCATGGCTATGCCCGCGGCACGATAGCGCTGTGGCTAACCTATTTTATGGGGCTGTTCGTGATATATCTGCTGAACGGCTGGCTGCCAACCATTCTCCGCTCCGGCGGGCTGTCGCTGCAGCAGGCGGCGATGATGACCGGCTTGTTCCAGCTCGGCGGCCCGCTGGGCGGGATCCTTGTCGGTATGCTGATGGATCGTGCTTCGGCGAAAGCGGTGATTGCGGCAACCTATTTCCTCGGCTGCCTGTGCCTGTTGTCCCAGGGGTTGATGGACTTCGGATCGGCGGCGCTGTCGGTGCTGATTTTTATCAGCGGGATGTGCATTAACGGCGCGCAGAACGGTCTGCAGGCCTATTCGCCAGCCTATTATCAAACCGAGATCCGTGCTACCGGCGTCAGCTGGATGCATGGTATCGGCCGTACCGGGGCTATTCTCAGCTCCACGCTGGGCGGGATGCTGATGCTGGTCGTGCCGGGACACTCGTCGATCTTTTTGGTGCTTGCGCTGCCGGCCTGCCTGGCGGGGACCTGTATTTTGTTGCACCGTATGAATCACGCTAAGCCTCGACTCACAGAGGCAGAACTGGACGCTTTGTCATCCCCCCTGGAACACCGATAAGTGGAGTTATCTGATGGCTAACATTCTCGGCGGTATCGCCGTCTCTCATACCCCGACTATCGGCTTCGCGGTCGATCATCATAAACAGCAGGACCCGGCATGGTCGCCGATCTTCCAGAGCTTCGAACCGCTGCAGCGCTGGCTGGAGGAGAAAAAACCGGATGCGCTGGTGTACATCTTTAATGACCATGTGACCGCCTTTTTCTTCGATCACTATTCGACATTTACGCTGGGAATCGATAGTCAATATGACGTTGCCGATGAAGGCGGCGGACCACGCTGTCTGCCGCCGGTCCAGGGCAATGCGGCGCTCTCAAGGCACATTGGCGCCAGCCTGATGGCCGATGAGTTTGATATGTCGTTCTTTATGGATAAAAAGCTCGACCACGGCCTTTTCTCGCCGCTTTCGGCGCTGTTGCCCTGGGATGAAGCGCAGGGGTGGCCGACGGCGGTGATCCCGTTACAGATCGGCGTGCTGCAATTTCCGGTACCGAGCGCGCGCCGTTGTTACCGACTCGGCCAGGCGCTGCGCCGGGCAATTGAAAGCTTCCCGGAAGATATCAATGTGGCGATTGTCGCGACCGGCGGGCTCTCGCATCAGGTTCATGGCGAGCGCTGCGGATTTAATAATCCCGACTGGGATGCCCAGTTTGTTGACATGCTGGTTAATGACCCGGAAAAGCTTACCGAAATGACCCTTGGCGAATATGCCGAGCTGGGGGGAATGGAAGGGTCTGAGGTGATCATGTGGCTGGTGATGCGCGGCGCGCTATCAGCCAATGTCACCGAAACCTGGCGCGACTATTACCTGCCGTCGATGACCGGTATCGCTACGCTGATCCTTGAGAACAATGCGCGCCTGCCCCCCGTCGATACCCTGACGCGCCATCGCCAGCATATGGCGCAGCAGCTGGCCGGGGTGGAGAAACTGCCGGGAACCTATCCTTTTACCCACGAGCGCAGCCTGAATGGCTTGCGGCTTAACCGTTTCCTGCATCGGCTGATTGAGCCTGCCTGGCGCGAACGTTTTCTGCAGTCGCCTCAGTCGCTTTATGCCGAAGCCGGACTGAGTGAGGAGGAACAGCAGTTGCTCAACGCACGCGACTGGCGGGGATTGATTCAGTATGGCGCCAGTTTCTTCCTGCTGGAGAAAATGGGCGCGGTGGTCGGCGTATCCAACCTGCATATTTACGCCGCGATGCGCGGGCAGACGCTGGAGGCGTTTCAGCAAACGCGCAACCAACAGGTAACCTATTCGGTGGCGGGTAAACGTTAAACAGTCCCGTCCTGAACCTGCTGATAAATAAAACGCAACAGCGCCTGCGTCGCCGGGGAGGGTAGGCTGCCGGCGCGAAACGTCAGCCCGATACGCCGGGTGGTATCGGGCAGGGGGACCGGCAACACGCTGAGCAACCCATTGTCAGTTTCAAAACGCATCTGGCTGGCGGAAACCGCCGCCAGCATGTCGGAGTCCTGCAGCAATCCTCGCACCATCGCCGCATCCCCGGTCTCCACCGTCGGCTGGGGCAGCGGCAGCCCCAGGGTGACAAACGCCTTATCCAGCAAATGGCGCGCCGGCGCGTTGGCGCGCGGCAGCACCCATTGCGCTGTCGCCAGCTGGCTGCGCGGATCCGGATGGCGCAGCAGCGGGTGGTTATTACGCAGTAAAATCAGCATATCCTCTTCGAATAACGCCTCGCTACAGAGGTCCGGGAGATCTTCATCCTGACGCAGGGCGCCGATAATAAAATCGATATTACCTGCGCGCATATCGGCGACCAGCGACTCATACGGACTTTCATTGGTCATGAGGGTAATACCCGGGTGCTGGGCCAGAAAGGCGGCGATGGCGGAGGGCAGTAGCCGGGTGCGACTCAGCGGCAGGGCGCCAATGCGCACGGTGCCCTCCAGCACCCCGCGACGGGCGGCGAGATCGCTCCAGATGTTTTCCAGCTCGTTGAGCGCTCTGCTCACCGGGGGATAGAGCAGTTCTGCGGCAGGCGTGGGACGCACCCCTTCTGGCGTTCGGCGAAACAGCGCCGAATCCGCCCCTTTCTCCAGGACCTTCAGCGCGGCGCTGACCGCCGGCTGGGTGATCCCCAACTGTTGCGCGACGGTTTGGGTATGGTTGACGTGATAGAGCTGAATAAAAATGGCTAACCGGCGGGTATTGAACAGCCAACCGGCGTCCGCCAGCGGGCCGCTGGTGCGGGTATGGTGCTTCTGCAACAGCGCCGGGATGGCCTGCAGGTCGTCAATCGCCCGCCGGGCGCGCGGCAGGATGCACTTGCCATACTCGGTGGGCACCATGCCGCTGTAATGGCGTTCGAACAGCGTGACGTTCAACGCGGCTTCAAGGTCGCGGATAGCCCGGGTTATCGCTGACTGCGTGCGGAATAAGTCATCGGCAGCACGCGAGACGCTTCCGCGCAGCGCGACCTGACAAAAAAAGCGCAGCTGCATGATATTTATGATTTTATCGTGCTTTCTCTTCAGCATTATTCGTCAGGCCTGAAATAGTGAGTGAGTCGACAACATAAATAAAAATCATAGCCTTCGCAAGTTAACGAATTACCTTCCAACGGCGGGACATGACAAGCTGAAAAAAACAACAGAGGAAGCCATCATGTCTCATCCGGTTAGCGAAAAAAGTGCCCTTGTCGTCAGCGCCCACTCGGCCGATTTCGTCTGGCGCGCGGGCGGTGCGATAGCCCTGCATGCCCTGCAGGGCTATCAGGTCCATGTGGTCTGTTTGTCCTTTGGCGAGCGCGGCGAGTCCGCCAAACTGTGGCGTAAAGGCAACATGACCGAGGAGGCGGTGAAGCAAGTCCGTCGCGAAGAGGCGCAGGCCGCCGCCGAGATCCTGGGCGCCAGCGTCGAATTCTTTGATATCGGCGACTATCCGCTGCGCGCCGATAAAGAGACGCTGTTTCGTCTGGCGGATGTGTATCGCCGTATCCAGCCCCACTTTGTTCTGACGCACTCGCTGCAGGATCCCTATAACTACGATCACCCGCTGGCCTCCCACCTGGCTCAGGAGGCTCGGATTATCGCTCAGGCAGAAGGCTATCGCCCCGGCGAGAAAATTGTCGCTGCTCCCCCGGTTTACTGTTTCGAACCGCACCAGCCGGAGCAGTGCAACTGGAAGCCTGATGTGCTGCTGGACATCACCACTGTCTGGGAGAAAAAGTATCAGGCCATTCAGTGTATGCAGGGCCAGGAGCATTTGTGGGAGTACTACACTCGCGTGGCGCTGCAGCGCGGAGTGCAGGCCAAACGCAACATCGGCATCACGGCCGCGCGCGATATCGTTCACGGCGAAGCCTTCCAGAGCATCTTCCCCCGCGTAACGGAGAACCTGGCATGAAGCTGTTAAATAAAAAAGGCCTTGTGATCCGCCATCTGCCGCGCCATGACGAGGCGGTTTTGCGCCGCTGTGAGGCGGCTGGGGTGGCGACGCTCCATGAAGCCTGGGCACGCCAGGGGCTGATGGGACCGGCAATCCGTCCGATTCAGCAGGGCGTCAGCCGGGCGGGCAACGCGGTCACGGTACTGGTGACGCCAGGCGACAACTGGATGTTTCATGTCGCGGTCGAGCAGTGCCGCGCCGGCGATATTCTGGTGGTGGCCCCGACGTCGCCGTGCGGCGATGGCTTCTTCGGCGATCTGCTGGCGACGTCTCTCCAATCGCGCGGTGTGGTCGGTCTGGTGGGCGATATCGGCATTCGCGATTCGCAAACGTTGCGGGAGATGGGATTCGCCGTCTGGTCCCGTCAGGTTTATGCCCAGGGAACGGTGAAAGAGAGCCTCGGCTCGGTTAACGTCCCGGTGATTTGCGCAGGCCAGCTTGTGCAGCCGGGCGATGTCGTGGTGGCCGACGACGATGGCGTCGTGGTGCTGCCTCACGCCCAGGTGCGTGATGTGCTCGATAAAGCGGAAGCACGCATGAGCAATGAGCTTGCGAAGCGTGAGCGGATGCGCCATGGCGAGCTGGGGCTGGATATTTACGCGATGCGCCAGCGTCTGGCGGAAAAGGGGCTGCGGTATTACGACAGCGCAGATGAGGTGGAGGAGTAAGATGGCGCAACGCGGAATTCCCTGTCTATGGATGCGCGGCGGCACCTCGAAGGCGGCCTGTTTTCTGGCTGACGATCTGCCTGCCGATCCGGTGCAACGTGATGCGGTGCTGCTGGCGGTGATGGGCTCGCCTGATCCCCGGCAAATTGACGGGATCGGCGGCGCCGATCCGCTGACCAGTAAAGTGGCGATTATCCGCCGCTCCGCACGGCCTGACGCCGATGTGGACTATCTGTTTGCCCAGGTGAACGTGACGGGGGCCTCTGTGGACTACGGCCAAAACTGCGGCAATATTCTTGCCGCCGTTGGCCCTTTCGCCATCGAGCGTGGGCTGATTCGCCACGATGCGCCGCTCACTCGGGTGCGTATTTATATGGAGAACACGGGGCAACTGGCGGTGGCAGAGATCCCCTGCGATGCCGACGGGGTCGACTACGTCGGCGAGAGTCGTATCGATGGCGTGCCGGGCAGCGCCAGCCCGATCCTGCTCCATTTTCTTGATGTCGCCGGCTCCAGCTGCGGGGCCCTGCTGCCGACCGGCCGGGTTCGTGATCGTTTTGACGGCGTCGAGGTGACCTGCATCGATAACGGAATGCCGGTGATCCTGCTGCGCGCGTGCGACCTCGGTTGCACCGGCTATGAGACGCGCGAACAGCTGGATAATGACGACGCGCTTAAACGTCGCCTGGAGTCGATTCGCCTGCAGGCCGGGCCGCTGATGCAGCTTGGCGACGTCAGCCAGCGCACGGTGCCCAAGATGACCCTGATCGCCGAGCCGCGACACGGCGGCGCCATCAGCAGCCGCACCTTTATCCCGCACCGCTGCCACGCGTCGATCGGCGTATTTGGCGCGGTGAGCGTGGCCAGCGCCTGTCTGCTTCCTGGATCCGTCGCGCAGGGCATGGCGCAGGTCGCGCCAGGCGCTACGCCGCTGCTCAGCGTTGAGCATCCGACAGGCGAATTTAGCGTGACGCTTCAGCTTGACGCAGACGGCGCCCTGACAGGCTGCGGCCTGTTACGCACGGCGCGACTGCTGTTTGCTGGCGAAGTTTTTATTCCGGCCCGCGTCTGGCCGCGTGAGGAGTAATGATGACGACAATCGCGTTTATTGGTTTTGGCGAGGCGGGTGGCATTCTGGCGGCAGATCTGGCCCGTGAGCATGCGGTGACCATATGGGATTGCAAGCTCAATGGCCCGGAGCGAGAGGCAATGGTCAGGAAAGCCGGTGATTCGCGCGTTCAGGCGGGGAGTTCGCTGGCGCAGGCGCTGGAGAGCGCCGCGCTGATTTTTTCTACTGTGACCGCCGGTGAGGCGCTAAAGGTCGCGCAGCAGGCCGCCGCGCTGCTGCAGCCGGGGCAATATTTCCTCGATCTCAACTCCGTGGCGCCGGAAACGAAACGGCAGGCAGCTGAACATTTTCTGCCCGGCGCCTACATTGATGTCGCGGTGATGGCGCCGGTGCCGCCGGCCCGATTGCAGACACCGTTATTGATCGGCGGGCCGCAGGCGGAGGCGATCGCGCCGCGTCTGCAGGGGCTGGGGCTGAATGCCCGCTATGGCGCCAGTACGGTGGGCCAGGTGTCGGCGATAAAAATGTGCCGTAGCGTGATGATCAAAGGTCTTGAAGCGCTCACCACAGAATGCCTGTTCGCGGCCCGTGAATATGGCGTCGAGGAGGAGGTGCTTAGCTCCTTGCATCATAGTTTCCCGTCTCTGGGCTGGACAGGCGCGTTTCCCGACTATCTGATCAGCCGGGTGGCGGAACATGGCGTTCGGCGCAGCGAAGAGATGGAAGAGGTGGTGAAAACCCTGCGTGATGTGGGGAGCGCCGGGATAATGAGCGAGGCGATCGCGAAAAGCCAGCGCCAGCTTCCGGAGCAGATGGCCGCCCGTAGCCTGAGCTACAGGCAGCTGACGCCGTTTGACTGGAAAACGCTGGTCGCCAGGCTGAAATAACCGCTATTTGGCCGGACAGACGATTTTGTCGATTGCGGCCTGGTAGCTTTTCTGGTTATTGCGCTCTTTCGCCAGCGTTGCTTCGCGGACCGCGTTCTTGTTGCCGTCGGTCGCCAGTACTTTATTGGCAAAATCGTTGTCGCTGAGGTGGCTTGCTGGCGCGCATTTTTCCTTCACCGCTTTGAGCACCTGCTGCTTTTGCTGCTCGAACTGCAGGCTTTGCAGCGGTGATTCGGCCCACGCCGACGTGGCGCTCAGGGCGGTGACCAGGCATACCATCCAATATGCTTTCATCAGGCTTCTCCTTCCGTAATCGCTTCCGTCAACTATATGCGCAGGCGGGAAAACACGCAAATAGCGGTTAATTTAACTTATTGAAAAGGCGTTTGTTATCATCGCCTCAGGCGGCTCTCACCCGCCGCCGCGAGTCGATAGCGATCAGCACCACCGACGCCAGGATCAGCAGAGTGCCCAGCCAGTCCGGCAGCGTGAAGGTGATCCCCAGCAGCAGGAGCGACAGCAGGGCGCTGCTCAGCGGTTCGGCGCAGCTGAGGATCCCGGCTTTGGCGCCGCCAATCTTCTGCGCGCCGTTAAGATAAAGGCTGAATGTCAGCGAAGTACCGATCACCACCAGGTAGAAAAAAGCTAACAGCAGGCTGCCGTTCACCACAAAATCGGTGCCCTGGCCGCCGTAAAACGGCAGCAGCATCGCACCGCCGAACAACATACTCCAGCCGACGATCGGCAGCGTCCCGTAGCGGGCAATTAGCGTCGAGGGATAGGTGGTATAAAACGCGGCGGCAAACGCCGAGGCGATCCCCCAGAACAGCGCCGCCGGCGAAATCGACAGCGTCGTCGGGTTGCCGTGGGTTACCAGCAGAAAGGTGCCCGCCAGCGAGGTGCAGATAGCCCCCAGCACCAACGGAGTGGGGCGCGCTTTGCGGGCGAGGGCGAACCAGGCGACGATGATCGTCGGGGACAGGAACTGCAGCACCGTGGCCGTGGCGGCATTCGATTTTTCAATGGTCATCAAAAAGGTGAATTGCACGGTTAACGCGCCAAACAGCGAGAAAAACAGCAGGCTGACGGCGTCGCGGCGGTTTTGCAGCACGCGGAAAATGCGGTCGCCGTGAACAAAGCCGAGCATCAGCAGGATCAGCCCGGCGAACAGCAGACGCGTCATGGTCAGAAACGGCGACGACATCTGGCTTTCCTGCATAATAAACTGCGCGCATACCCCGGAACTGCCCCACAGCACGGCGGCAATCAGTACGTTCAGCATCCCTTTTTTGCTGGAGCCCATCTTTTCCTCTGGTGAAATGTGACAAAGGGGAATCATAGCATGCGCCCGCCCGGGCGGCGGGGCAGGAAATGGTAGTTGGCCGCGCCGGGGTAACGATTTTGCAGGCCCGGGAAGGCGAAGTCGCCGCCGGGCATGACCCGACAATCGCGTTCTAGCTTAAATCGACATTTTTACTGCCGAACAGCCAGGTGAGCACAAAGCCGCACAGGTAGGAGACCGCCAGTCCGCCGGCGTAAACCGCCATCCCGGCGTAAATCCCGCTGCCGGAGGTCATCAGCGGCAGCGCCACCAGCCCGGACGGACCGAACACGGTGTTCAGGCCGACCGGCAGCCCCAGCCAGGCGATCAGCCCGACGAAGAAGCCGCCGCAGGCGCCGCCGAGGCAGGCGGTAACAAACGGCTTCATCCGCGGCAAGGTGACGCCGTAGATTAGCGGCTCGCCAATCCCGAGGAAGCCCGGAATAATCGCCCCCTTAATCTGGGTTCGCAGCAGCGAATCGCGCTTCGCCCGCCAGAACAGCGCCAGCGCCGCCCCCACCTGCCCGGCCCCGGCCATCGCCAGGATCGGGAACAGCGAGTTAAAGCCCTGGGCATCCACCAGCGCAAAATAGACCGGGACAAACCCCTGATGGACGCCGAACATCACCGCCAGCAGGAACAGACCGGCCAGCACCGCCGAGCCAAACGGATTGCCATTAAGATGCAGGAACAACCACGACATGCCGGTAAACAACCAGCCGCCAATCGGCATGATCACCGTAAAGGTCACCGCGCCCATGATCAGCAGCGTCACCGCCGAGGTGAGGATCATATCGAGGTTGGCCGGCATTACCCGCCGCACCTGGCGTTCAACCCACGCGCCAAGGATGGCGGCGATCAGTACGCCGATGATATTGCCGCGCGGATCGATGCCGTGGCCGAAGAAGGTGGAGATCCCGGCGTAGACGCCGCTGGTCGCCTCCGGGTTGTAGCCCAGCACGAACAGCGAGGCGATAATCGCGCCGTTTACCCCGGAGCCGCCGAACGCCTTCTGCGCGTTATAGCCAATCAGGATGCTCAGGAAGGTGAACATCCCTTTGCTGAAGACCTTCATATAGCCAATCAGCGCCACCAGGCTGGCGTTCGGATGGGCGTTCTCCAGCACGAAAGCCTGTTCCGCCAGGGTGGCGAAGCCCAGCAGCAGCCCGACGGCGATAAAGCCGGGGATTAGCGGCGTAAAGATGGTGGCGAATTTGGCGAGAAACTTCTGCACCGCGCTGGTCTGCTTGCCCTTCAGCGCCTGTTTTCTCTCCGCCGCGACATCGGCCAGCGACGGCGCGGCGGGCGCCTCCTCCAGCAGGACGTTCATCATCTCGGCGGCGGTTTGCGCTTTGCCGGGGCCGAGCACTACCTGGAACTGCTCGTCGCTGACGATCACCCCCATCACGCCGTCAATCTGGCGGATGGCGGTGGTGTCGGCCAGCCCTTCATCGCGCAGGGTCAAGCGCAGGCGCGTCATGCAGTTGCCCGCCTGCGCGACGTTTGCGGCGCCGCCCACGTGGCTGAGGATCCGCGCTATCATCTCTTTCGTTATTTTTGCCATTGCCCGTTACCTGTCTGTCGGCGCTCAGGCGTTGCTGAGCGCCTTGCGGATGTAGCCGTTGTTTTTCGCCAGCAGCGACTGCGCCTCTTCGGCGCTTAAGTCTGCGAGCACCATCACGATCGCCGTTTTACAGTGGCGGCCGCAGGCCTCCAGCGCCTTCTGGGCGGTGGGGCGATCGCAGTCGGTCGCCTCCATCACGATGGAAACCTGGCGCTCAATCAGCTTGGCGTTGGTCGCTTCGACGTCGACCATCAGATTGCTGTAGACCTTGCCGACGCGGATCATTGCCCCGGTGGAGATCATGTTCAGCACCAGCTTTTGCGCAGTGCCGGCTTTCAGGCGGGTTGAGCCGGTCACCACCTCCGGGCCGACCACCGGAGTAATGGCGACGTCCGCCAGATGGGCCATTTCGCCATGCGGGTTACAGCTGACGATGGCGACAAAGGCATTCTGGCGATGGGCATACTCCATGGCGCCAATGACGTACGGCGTGCGTCCGCTGGCCGCCAGCCCCACCAGCACATCGCGGTGGCTGAAGTTCAGGTTCTGCAGATCCATCGCCCCCTGCGCTTTGTTGTCTTCCACGTTTTCCACGGCGCTGAGAATCGCTTTATGTCCGCCGGCGATGATCCCCACCACCTGCTCCGGGCGGGTGCCGAAGGTCGGTGGGCATTCGCTGGCATCGAGGATCCCCAGACGCCCTGAGGTGCCAGCGCCGATATAAATCAAGCGGCCACCGGCCTGCAGCGCCGTCGCGACCTTATCCACCACCTTGGCAATCTGCGGCAGATAGGGCGTAATCGCCTGGGCCACCTGCTGGTCTTCCTGGTTTATCACCGTCAGCATCTCGAGGGTGGAAAGGGTGTCAATGTTGGCGCTGTTGGCGTTGCGTCGCTCGGTCAGCAGTTTGCTCAGGTCGATACTCATAGAAACCTCGTTATTCTCAGTCGTGCGCAGTATAAGGAATTATTTATTCCTTGCCTGTGAAGAGTATCACGATTAGTACGCGGAGAATAATACGAGAATGGTAGAGATGGCGGGAAATGGTGCGGTAATAAAGATGGAATATTTTATTACCGCATCTGGCGTTTAGCGCGCGCTGCGCGGCTGGCTGAGGCCCATTAGCAGCGCCAGCAGGTAGCAGATCGCCATCGCGAGGCTCATTTTCAGCATCGTTTCGCCGCCGAGGCCCGCCAGCGGCGCGGCGATGCCGCCGAAGACAAACATCAGGGTGCCCATCAGCGCGGACGCGGTCCCGGACTGGGCGGCGTCAACGGCGCTCATCGCCTCCGCGCCGGCGACGGTGCTGATGCCGCTCATCAGCGACACGGTAAAGAACAGGCCGACCAGCGCCAGCACCGGCAGCTGCAGCCAGGCAAACAGCAGCATGATCGCCGCGCAGCTCACCGCCAGCGTCAGGCCGCCGCGCAGCAGGCTTTCGGCGCTGAAGCGGCGCGCCAGACGGGAAAAGATCATCGCCGCGATAATCAGCCCGATACCGTTCAGACCGAACAGCAGGCTGAACTGCATGGCGCTCATGCCGTATTCGCTCTGCATCACGAAGGAAGAGGAGCCGATGTAGGAGAACAGACCGGCCATCATAAAGGCCTGAATCAGGCAGAAGCGTAGAAAACGACGATTCTTCAGCACCGGCTGGTCGGGCCGCTGGCGGGTCGCATTGGTTGCCGCGGCCGGGCGCGTTTCCCGCAGGATAGTCAGGCTCATCACCAGCAGCGCGCCGCCAATGGCGGCCATCGTCCAGAAGAGAATTCGCCAGTCGAAGGCGGTGATCACGTAGCCGCCCAGCACCGGTGACAGAACCGGCGCAATACCGTTCACCGTCATCAGCAGGGCGAAAAACTGGGTCAGCAGGGTGCCCTGGTATTTATCGCGGGCGATGGAGCGCGACAGCACCGAACCGCCGGCGCCAGCGAAGCCCTGTAAAAAACGCCAGACAATCAGCATGTTGATATCCCTTGTCAGGGCGCACATCGCCGAAGAGAAGATAAACAGCAGCAGGGACAGCGCCAGCGGTTTCAGGCGGCCAATGCGGTCGCTCAGCGGGCCGAAAAACAGCTGACCCAGGCCGAGGCCAATCAGCGCGGCGGTCAGCGACAGCTGGGTTTGGGTGCTGGTGGCCTGCAGTTGCTGAGTGATCTCCGGCAGCGCCGGCAGATAAAAATCAGTGCACAGCGGGCCGATGCCCGACAGCAGGCCGAGGATCAGCGCCCAGGAGAGGGAAACACGTGGCATAACGATTCCTTACAGAAGCCGGGCGCGGCCGCCCGGCGGGTGAAATTAACTGGCGCCGCCGCCCAGCGACTGCCAGAGGGTGATCCGGTTATTGAGGTCGGTCTGCTGCAGGGACAGCAGCGTCGTCTTCGCCGACCACAGCGTGCGCTGGGCCGTAAGCACCGACAGATAATCGCCGACCCCGGCCTGATAGCTCTTCATGGCGATATCCAGCGAGGTCTGCTCGGCGGCGACGTACTGCCGCTGGGCATCGAGCTCTTCGCTCAGCGTTTCCCGGCGGGCCAGCGCATCGGCAACGTCCTTAAAGGCGCTCTGAATCGATTTCTCGTAGGTGGCGATCAGCCCCTTTTTCTCCGCTTCCGCATAGCGCAACTGCGCCAGGTTGCTGCCGCCGGTGAACAGCGGCAGGCTGATGGAGGGGGCGAACGACCACACCTGCATCCCGTGGCTGAACAGCGACGACAGCGAGTCGCTGCCGACCCCGGCGCTGGCGGTCAGGGAAATCGACGGGAAGAAATTCGCCCGCGCCGCGCCGATATCGGCATTGGCGCTCTTCAGGTTGTGCTCCGCTTCCTGTATATCCGGCCGGCGCAGCAGCACCGACGACGACACCCCCGCCGGCACCAGGGCGATGCTGTTATCCCCCAGACTTTCGAGGGTGCCGGGCAGCAGGCTCTCCGGCACGGTTTCCCCCGCCAGCAGGTTAATGGCGTTTTTATCCTGCGCCACCAGCGTGCGGTAGCTGGCGACGCTGGCGCGCGCCTGCTGATAGACGCTTTCCGCCGAGCTTAAATCGCCGGCGGAGGCGGTGCCCACCGCCATCTGGCGGGCGACGATGTTGCGCGAGTTTGCTGCGCTGTCCATGGTCTGCTGCGCCAGCGCCAGATTGCTGTTATCCGTCGCCAGCGTCACCCAGGCGGTGGTCAAATCGGCAATCATCGTCAGTCGGGTATTCTGCGCGGTGAATTCGCTGGCAAGCCAGGTTTCGCGCGCCGCGCGCGACAGGCTCTGGTTCTTGCCAAACAGATCCAGCTCGAAGCTGGAGACCGCGCCGTCGGCCTGCGAAGTTGAGCTCAGGCCGCTGGCCACCGTTTTGCTGCGGGTATGGCTCAGCTCGGCATCGACAGTGGGAAACAGCGACGCCCGCGTCTCGCCATACTGGGCGCGCGCGGCCTCGATATCGGCCAGCGCCTTTTGCACATCGCGGTTGCTGTTCAGCGCGATACTGACCACTTTTTTCAGCCGCGCGTCATTGACCACTTTCTGCCAGTCGCCGACCACCGCCGTCGATTCGCCGTGCGCCCCGGGCAGGGTGGCCGGCACCGGCGCGGCCGGGCGATCATAATGCGGGTCAAGCGAGACGCAGCCCGCGGTCAGGAGTGCGATAAACATAAAACTCAAACGAAACATACTTTACTCCTGAGAAGGACGTTGGCGGGTGAAGAAGCGTTTCACCAGCACGAAGAACAGCGGCACAAAGAACACCGCCAGCAGGGTGGCCGTCAGGGTGCCGCCGATGATGCCGGTGCCGATCGCCACGCGGCTGTTGGCCCCGGCTCCGGTGGCGACGGCCAGCGGCAGCACCCCGGCAATAAACGCCAGCGAGGTCATGACAATGGGGCGCAGACGGGTCTGCGCGGCGCGGATCGCCGCCCGGGAGAGCGAATATCCCTCATCCACGGCGGATTCAGCGAACTCGACGATCAGGATGGCGTTCTTCGACGACAGGCCGATGGTGGTCAGCAGCGCCACCTGGAAGTAAACGTCGTTGCTTAAGCCGCGCAGCGTCGCCGCCAGCGCCGCGCCGAGCAGGCCGAGCGGGATGACCATGATCACCGAGAACGGCACCGACCAGCTCTCATACAGCGCCGCCAGGCACAGGAACACCACCAGAATCGAAATGGCGTACAGGCTCATCGCCTGGCCGCTGGCCAGCTTTTCCTGCAGCGAAATGCCGCTCCACGCCCAGGTGGAGCCCGCCGGCAGGCTGTCGGCCAGCTTTTCCATCTTGTCCATCGCCGCGCCGGAGCTGAAGCCGGCGGCGTTTTCGCCCTGGATCTCAAAGGCGGCGGAGCCGTTGTAGCGCACCAGGCTTTCCGGGCCGTATTGCCAGTGGGTGGTGGCGAAGGCGGAGAACGGCGTCATGCTGTTATCGCTGCCGCGAACGAACCATTTGCCAAGGTCGGAGGGCACCGCGCGCGCGTCGCTCTCGCCCTGGATATAGACCTTCTTCACCCGGCCGCGATCGATAAAGTCATTCACGTAGGTGCCGCCCCAGGCGCTGGAGAGCGTATCGGTCACGTCGCTCAGCGACAGCCCCAGCGAGACCGCTTTGTTGTTATCGATATCCACCTGCAGCTGCGGCATCTGCGGCAGGTCGTTGGCGCGCACCGACTGCAGCTCGCCGCTCTGGTTGGCCGCCGCCAGTAGCTGACTGCGCAGCTTCATCAGGCTGTCGCGGTCGGTACCGCCGCTGGCCATCAGCTCGAAGGTAAAGCCGTTGCTCTGTCCGAGACCGTCCACCGACGGCGGGGTCATGGCGAACAGGGTGGCGTCGCGGATCGCCCCAAGTTCTTTGTTGGCGCGCAGGGCGATGGCCTGGGCGGTATTGTCGTCGCCTTTGCGCTGCGACCAGTTGTTCAGCGACACGAAGGCCATCCCGGCGTTCTGACCGCTGCCGCTAAAGCTGAAGCCGTCGACGGTGAAAATGACGTTGGTATTGGCTTTCTCTTTCGTCAGGAACCAGTCGGTGACCTGGCGGCGCACCTCGGCGGTGCGCACCGCGGTGGCCCCGGCGGGCAGGGTGTACTGGACCATGATCTCGCCCTGGTCCTCCACTGGCAGGAAGCTGCCCGGCAGTTTCCACATCGCCAGCGCCATCGCCCCGCAAATCAGGACGTAAGCGCCCATCATCACCGCGCCCCGGCGCAGGCCGCCGAGCACGCGGCGCTGGTAGCCCGCTTCCGTGCGCCCCCACAGGCGGTTAAACGCGCCGAAGAACCCTTTGGTATGAGGCCTGGAGTGGCTGAGCAGCGCGCCGCACAGCGCCGGGGTGAGGGTCAGGGCCACCACCACCGACAGCATCATCGCTGAGATAATGGTCACCGAGAACTGGCGATAAATGACCCCGGTCGAGCCGCCGAAGAAGGCCATCGGCAGGAACACCGCCGACAGCACCAGGGCGATTGCCACCAGCGCGCCGGAGATTTCGCCCATCGATTTTTCGGTGGCTTCGCGGGCGGGCAGCCCTTCGTCGCGCATAATGCGCTCAACGTTCTCCACCACCACGATGGCGTCATCCACCAGCAGGCCGATCGCCAGCACCATAGCGAACAGAGTCAGGGTGTTAATCGAGTAGCCGAACAGCGCCAGCACCCCGAAGGTGCCGAGCAGCACCACCGGCACCGCCACCGCCGGAATGAGCGTCGCGCGGAAATTCTGCAGGAACAGATACATCACACAGACCACGAGAACGATCGCTTCGAACAGGGTCTGAATCACGTCCTCGACCGAAATTTTAATAAACTCGGTGCTGTCCTTCGGATAGGCGATATCGTATCCCTGCGGCATCTGACGCTGGAATTCGGCGATCTTGCTTTTCACCAGGGTCGCGGTATCCAGCGCGTTGGCGCCGGGGGCCATCATCACCGCGATCCCGGCGGCCGGATGGCCGTTCAGATTGGCGGTAGCGGTATAATCCTCGCTGCCCATCTCCACCCGCGCGACATCGCTCAGGCGCACCACCGAGCCGTCGGCCTGGCTTTTCACGATGATCGCTTTGAACTGATCGGGGGTTTGCAGCCGCGACTGCGCGCGTACGGTGGCGGTCAGCTGCTGGGCGCTGGACGACGGCAGGGCGCCGATTTTACCGGCGGAGACCTGCACGTTCTGCGCCTCAATCGCCGACTGGACGTCGGAAGGCATCAGCGAGTAGGAGGCGAGTTTGGTCGGGTCCATCCAGACGCGCATCGCGTATTCGGCGCCGAACACCTGCAGGCTGCCGACGCCCTCCACGCGCGCCAGCGGGTCCTGCAGGTTGCTGACCAGCCAGTCGGAGATATCGGAGCTGGTGGCGCGGTCGGTTTTGTCATACACCGCGAGGATCAGCAGGAAGCTGCTCTGCGATTTTTCCACCGTCACACCGGACTGCTGGACTTCGCTCGGCAGCCGCGATTCCGCCTGCTGGACTTTGTTCTGCACCTGCACCTGGGCGGTGTCCGGGTCGGTCCCCTGCTCAAAGGTGACGGTGATGCTGACCGAGCCGTCGGAGCTGCTGGTAGAGCTGAAGTAGAGCAGATGGTCGAGGCCGGTAAGCTGCTGCTCGATGACCTGGGTGACGCTGTTCTCCAGGGTTTCGGCAGAGGCGCCGGTATAGGTGGCGGAGATTTTCACCGCCGGCGGGGCGACGTCCGGATACTGGCCCACCGGTAGGGTGCGGATCGCCAGCACGCCGGCGAGCATAATCAGAATGGCGATCACCCAGGCAAAGACCGGGCGACGCACGAAGAAACGGGAGAACATCAGGCGTTGCCTCCGTTATTGTTGACGGCAACGGCCTTCACCGTCTGGCCAGGGGCCACTTTACCGGTGCCTTCGACGATCAGCTTGTCGCCCGCTTTCAGGCCGCTCAGCACCAGCCATTTATCGCCGTAGGTGTCGCCGGTTTCCACGGCGCGCTGCGCAACTTTGTTGTCGGCATCGACCACCAGCGCCGTGGCGTTGCCTTTGGCATCGCGGGTAATCCCCTGCTGCGGGGCGAGGATCGCGTCGTTCATGATGCCTTCATCGATGCGCGCGCGGACGAACATCCCCGGCAGCAGGACGTGCTGCGGGTTGGGGAAGATAGCGCGCAGGGTCACCGAGCCGGTGGATTCATCGACGGCGACTTCGGTGAGCGCCAGACGCCCTTTTTCCTGGTAGGTACTGCCATCTTCCAGGGTTAGCGTCACGCTGAGGGTGTCGCTGTTGCTGGCCAGGCTTTGTTTGCGTAAGCGCAGGAGATCGACGCTGGATCGCGTCAGATCGACATACATGGTGTCGAGCCCGCGGATCGTCGCCAGTGCGGTATCCTGATCGGCGGAGACCAGCGCCCCCGGCGTGACCGACGAGATGCCGATACGCCCGGCAATCGGCGCGGTGACGGTGGTCCAGTTCAGGTTGATGCGCGCGCTCTCCAGCGCCGCTTTCTTCGATTCCACGCTGGCCTTGTCCTGGGCGCAGGTGGAGGCGGCGTCGTCGGCATCCTGGCGGGAGACGCCGTTATCCCGGACCAGCGACGCGTAGCGCTGAGCCTTCTGGCAGTCGGAGACTACCAGCGCCTGGGCCTGTTTCAGCGCCGCCGCCGCTTCGTTCCAGGTCGCGCGATAGCTGGAGGGATCGATCTGGTAAAGGGCCTGCCCGGCCTTCACCATATCGCCTTCGGTAAACAGGCGCTTCTGGATGATGCCGCCCACCTGCGGGCGTACTTCGGCGCTGAGCGAGGCGGTGGTGCGGCCGGTGAGCTGGCTGACTACCGGAACCGGCTGGCTTTGCAGAGTGACCACGCCCACTTCCGGCGTAGGATGCTGCGGGGCAGATGTCTGCGCATTATCGCATCCGCTAAGGAGAAATAATGCTGTCGCGATGGGAGCTATGATGTATTTCATTATATTTTCTCAAGATATAAGACGTCCGCCCCGTTTATTTAAAAACGAGGGAATAGGTTGGGCGCTGAGGCATTTTCGGCTAAGCGAAAATGACAAAAAAGGAACACAGATGTTCCTGAACGTGATTGTTATTGTGTCTCCGCTGAAGCCAACCTCTTCGGCCTTCAGGAGGTGAAAAGCGCATCTCCTCTGGTTTTGTGGTGAGAATGATCATTCTCATTTTTTGCCATTATACGATCCGCCGCGATAATGGAAAGGTTTTTTTGCTTACTTTTAGAACGCAAAAAATTAAGGCAAATAATCATGGAGAAAATAAGAATTTTTTGTGAAAGTGGAGAGGGAAAATAACCATTCGGCATCGCGATACTGGAGATAGTTAATGGCGTTAATCATTACAAAAAGCATTAATCCCGACGATCAACAAGAATTGTTTGCCGGTCTGCGGCACTATAATCAGCAGTATCTTGATGCGGCGCAGTTTGGCGATCTGGGGGTTTACTCCCGCGATGCGCAAGGGGTGATGCAGGGCGGGCTGATTGCCAAACGCAAAGGCAACTGGCTGTGTATTGAGTATCTGTGGGTCAGCGAGGCGACCCGCGGACGCGGGCTGGGAAGCGAGCTGATGCAGGAGGCGGAGCGGCAGGCGCAGGCGCTGGGCTGCAGCCATCTGCTGGTGGATACCTTTAGCTTCCAGGCGTTACCGTTTTATCAGAAATTAGGCTATCAGTTGCAGATGTCGCTGCCCGACTTCCCGCACGCGGGGATGCAGCGTCACTATTTGTCGAAAGCGCTGTAACGATCCTGATATCGCCGGGCGGTCAGGTACCGTACCTGTGATTGTGCCGGATGGCGGCATAAATGCCTTATCCGGCCTACACCGTTCTCCCGTAGTTTCGCCCCACCCAGGACCGGCAAGCGTAGCGCCGCCGGGCAGGATATCAGGCACGTCACCTGTATTCTTGCCGGGTGGCGGCTATCGCCTTACCCGTCCTGGGGGTCGTGCGACCTGTTGTTAATTTAACCACTTGTGCGACTGAAACTGCCGGTGCTGGCCGCCCCCTGTGCGCTCCCTGCTCCATAAGAGACATAACGCAGAAGATCAACCGGGAGCGCAATCTGCCCGGATATAACACGGGAGTGGTAGCCCTGCTAAGCGTAGCGCGAGCAGGGAAAATCCCGGATGGCGGCGCGTGGCGCCTTATCCGGGCTACAAAAGCTTTTGCCGGGCGGCGGCTACGCTTAACCCCCGACGCCGTGGCCCATCAACGCCAGCGCGTGGCTGACGATGGTCTGGCGGTTGACCGCCTGTAAACGCGGATCGCTGTGGATGCGCGAAAACGGCACCAGCACCAGGCTAATCACCGTGGTAAACAGCAGCTCCGGCGACAGCGCCGGGTTAATCTTGCCCTCCAGCTGCCAGCGGCGCACTGCCTCCAGCATCACCTGAAAACGCTCCTCGCCGAAGCGGGCATCCATATGCTGACGCAGGATCGGCATCTCGCCGATGATCTCCTGCATCCACAGCGGCGCGAACCAGGCGTTCTTCTCCGCCATATGCGCCAGCGTTTCGACCATCATCGTCAGCGCCAGCACCGGGTCCTGCGGATGGTCGACAAAGATGCGGCTGATGTGGTTGCGCAGCGGCATAAAGCGCTCCTCAATCAGCTGCGTCACCAGCGCATCCCGCGAACTGAAATAGTAATGCAGCATCGCCGGCGTTACCCCGGCCTCTTTGGCGATGGCGTTCAACGACACGCGGGCCGCACCGTCGCGGGCAAACAGCGTCAGGGCGATGTCCATCAGCTGTTCGCGGTTGGCGGTACCCGATTTTTTTCCACGCGGTCGCCCCGGGCGGCGGGGGGCATTCTGATCCTTTTGTGCTGTCATGATATGGCGATCTCTTGACCCGACTCATTCTTTCACTAAATATTAATTATGCATTTAATTAATTTCAAGCGAGCGTTGTGATGACTACTCAAGTCGCGAACCCACCGGTGCAGTCGATACGCCTGCTGTTTAGCGCCTTACTGCTGGTGATGCTGCTCTCCGCGCTGGATCAGACCATTGTCTCCACCGCGCTGCCGACGATTGTCGGCGAACTGGGGGGGCTGGACAAGCTTTCCTGGGTGGTCACCGCCTATATCCTCAGCTCGACCATCGCGGTGCCGCTGTACGGTAAATTCGGCGATCTGTTCGGTCGCAAAATCGTGCTGCAGGTGGCGATTGGGCTGTTTCTCGTCGGCTCCGCCCTCTGCGGGCTGGCGCAAAACATGACCCAGCTGGTGCTGATGCGCGGCCTGCAGGGGCTCGGCGGCGGCGGCCTGATGGTGATCAGCATGGCGGCGGTGGCCGACGTCATCCCGCCCGCCAACCGCGGCCGCTATCAGGGTCTGTTCGGCGGCGTTTTTGGCCTGGCGACGGTGATCGGCCCGCTGATCGGCGGCTTTCTGGTGCAACACGCCTCCTGGCGCTGGATCTTCTACATCAATCTGCCGCTGGGCCTCTTCGCGCTGCTGGTGATCGGCGCGGTATTCCACAGCAGCAATAAACGCAGCCAGCATCAGATTGACTGGCTGGGAGCGATTTACCTCAGCATGGCGCTGTTGTGCATCATCCTGTTTACCTCGGAAGGGGGCAGCGTCCATGCCTGGAATGACCCGCAGCTGTGGTGCATTCTGGCCTTCGGCATCGTGGGTGTCATCGGCTTTATCTACGAAGAGCGGATGGCCGCCGAGCCGATTATTCCGCTGTCGCTGTTCCGCAACCGCAGCTTCCTGCTGTGCAGCCTGATCGGCTTCGTCATCGGCATGTCGCTGTTCGGGTCGGTCACCTTCCTGCCGCTCTATCTGCAGGTGGTGAAGGAGGCGACCCCCACCGAGGCCGGGCTGCAGCTGATCCCCCTGATGGGCGGCCTGCTGCTGACCTCGGTTATCAGTGGGCGGATTATCAGCCGGACCGGTAAATATCGCCTGTTTCCGATCCTCGGCACCCTGCTTGGCGTGACCGGCATGGTGCTGCTGACCCGGATCACCATTCACTCGCCGCTGTGGCAGCTGTACCTGTTTACCGGCGTGCTGGGGGCGGGTCTGGGGCTGGTGATGCAGGTGCTGGTCCTGGCGGTGCAGAACGCGATGCCGGCGAAGCTGTACGGCGTGGCCACTTCCGGCGTGACCCTGTTCCGCTCGATCGGCGGCTCCATCGGCGTGGCGCTGTTTGGCGCGGTGTTCACACACGTACTGCAGAGCAACCTGCAAAAGCTGTTGCCGGAAGGCGCGGTACTGCCGCCGGGAATGAATCCGGTGGCGGTGCAGCACCTGCCCGCGGATATCCGCCTCGACTATCTCGACGCCTTCGGCGCGGCGATCCATGCGGCGTTCCTGATGGCGGCCGGCATTATGGCGGTGGCGTTTGTCCTCTCCTGGCTGTTAAAGGAGGCGCCGCTGAAGACCGCGACGCACTAAGCGGCCCCGGCGATGCGCAGCAGCGCCTGACGCAGCGCCGGCGCGGCAAAATCGATAAATTTGCGCAGCTTAAGCGGCGCCAGGTCCCGCGCGGTATACAGCAAATGGACCGGCGCCGGTTCCGGCTCGACGCGTTCCAGCAGCAGACGGAGCTCACCCTGTCGCAGGCCGTCCAGCGCCTGATAGTGCAGTAAGCGAGCTACGCCCACCCCCAGCCGCGCGGCATCAGCAGCGCTCTCCGGCGTGGTGACCGATAGCGCCGGCGGCAGATTAATTAGCTGGTCCTCGCGCTCAGCGGCGCGAAAGCGCCAGCCGCGATAGGGCATCGGCGATTCAATACGGATGATCGGCAGCGCCGCCAGATCGCGCGGCCGCTGCGGCTCGCCGTATTTCGCCAGCAGCGCCGGATGGGCACAGGCCACAATGCGCATCCTGCCGAGGCGGGTGGCCACCATGCTGCTGTCCGCCAGGTCGCCAATCCGCACCGCCAGATCGATATGGTCGCCCACCAGGTCGGCGTTACGATCGCTGAGCAGCAAACGGACGCGAATTTGCGGGTAACGGGCGATAAATTCAGCGATCACCGGGAGAACGTGCTGGCGTCCAAACATCGTCGGCGCAGAGATCACCAGCTCGCCTTTCGGCTCCTGATACTCGCCCGTCGCCTGGCGTTCGGCGTTTTCCACCTCCTCGAGGATCCGCCGCGCGGCGGCGACATAATCGACCCCAGCGTCGGTGAGCGTCAGTTTGCGGGTGGTCCGCGCCAGCAGGCGTACCCCCAGCGTGTTCTCCAGCTCGCCGATATGGCGGCTGACGGTGGTCAACGGCATATTCAGCGCCCGCGCCGCCGCCGACATACTCCCCAGCTCGGTCACTTTCACCAGCAGCGCCATCGCGCTTAATCGATCCATTATTCTCCCGGTTTCTGGAAAGATGATTGCCACTAAACCAGTATTATCATTTTTCGCAGTACAGTCCATGATGGCGCCAGACAACAGGAGGCGCTATGGCAGCAACCTTTCTCGATATCGCCATCACCCCGGACGTGATGGATGTGCAGCATGAAATGGGCAGCGACCAGCTGTGGCAAACGCCGCATAGCCGCCGCCAGGCCGACCGCTTCGGCGACAGCGAAGCGGGGATGATCGCCACCCGCGACAGCTTCTATCTGGCGACGGTGTCGCAGAGCGGCTGGCCCTATGTCCAGCACCGCGGCGGCCCGCCGGGGTTTCTGCATCTGCTGGATGACACCACCCTGGCGATGGCGGATTTCGGCGGTAACCGTCAGTACATCACCACCGGCAACCTGCGCGGCAGCGACCGGGCCTGCCTGTTTTTGATGGATTATCCACGCCGTGCCAGGTTGAAAATCTACGCCACCGTCGAGGTCGTGGCGGCAGAGGACCACCCGCAGCTGCTGGCGCAGGTGGCGCCGGCCAACTATCGCGCCCGCATCGAGCGCCTGTTTCTCTTTCATCTGCAGGCGTTTGACTGGAACTGCCCGCAGCACATTACGCCGCGCTACAGCGCGCAGCAGGTGGCGGAGTACAGCCAGAACCTGCAGCAACGTATTCATGACCTGGAGCAGGAGAATCAGCGCCTGCAGCAGCAATTAGCCCGCAGAGGAGAGTCAGCATGACCGAACAACGTCCCCCGTTACCGCCGTTTACCCGCGACAGCGCTATCCAGAAGGTCCGCGCCGCGGAAGATGGCTGGAACAGCCGCGATGCCGAAAAGGTCGCTCTGGCCTACACCGTGGACAGCGAATGGCGCAACCGCAGCGAGTTTGTTCATGGCAGGAGGGAAATTGTCGAATTCCTGCAGCGAAAATGGCGTAAAGAGCAGCAATATCGGCTGATTAAGGAGCTGTGGGCATGGCAGGAAAATCGTATCGCCGTGCGCTTCGCCTACGAGTGGTGCGACGACAGCGGCAACTGGTTTCGCTCGTACGGCAATGAAAACTGGGAGTTTGATCAGCACGGGCTGATGCAGACGCGCTACGCCTGCATCAACGATCTGCCGATCGCTGAAAGCGAGCGCCTGTTCCACTGGCCCCAGGGGCGTCGCCCGGACGATCATCCGGGGCTCAGCGATCTGGGGCTGTAAAACCGGCGCTGCGCGACGGATTAATCGGCTTTCGGGAAGTCGACCACCGTGTCGTTAACCCGGTTCACCATGTTGGTGAACAGGATCGCGCTGATGGCGCTGATAATCTCAATCACCTGCTGGTCACTAAAACCGGCGTTGCGTAGCGCGGCGACGTCGGCTTCCGGCAGCGTACCGGTGGTGGTGACCAGAGTCTGCGCAAATTTCACCAGCGCATCAAGCTGTGTCTCTTCCGCATACGCCCCGCGGCGCAGGGCGTGGATCTGCTCGCTGCTGAAGCCGGCTTTTTTCGCCATCAGGGTGTGCGCGGCCAGGCAGTAGTCACAGCCGGTGGCTTCACTGACTGACAGATTAATCGCCTCCAGCTGTTGGGCGCTGAGGCTGCCTTTATGGAGCATCGCATTGTGCGCCAGCGCCTGCTGCAACGCCGCCGGCGAGTGGCCGCCGATGGTCAGGTAGGCGTTTGGCACTTTGCCCATCGCTTTTTTGATCCCGGCGAAAATATCGGCGGCTTTGCCGGTGGCGTCTTGTTCACGGATATCAGCTAAACGGCTCATGGTTAACTCCTGTTGTTATCGAGGGTGTGTGTTGGCATTGGGGTCATCTTAGGCCGTTGCCGCATGCTAGACTGGCGGTCTTCGTCTCACCTTTTTGTCTTATCGTCTCAGGAGAAGCATGGACAGTCTCAGTCATCTGCTGGCGCTGCTGGCGCCGCGCTGCGAAGTGAACCTGCACTGTCGCTTCGGCGGCCGCTGGCAGGCCGGGCACCAGCAAATGCGCAGCGGCGTGGTGCCGTGGCACGTGGTGCTGCGCGGTGAGGGGCGGCTTAACGTCGGCGGCCAGACTCATCACCTGCGCGCGGGAGATGTGGTCCTCCTGCCGCACGGTTCGCCGCATCTGATGGAGAGCCTGGTGGAGTGGGGCCAGGTGCTGCCGGTAGCGCACCGGTTTAACGGCACGGTGACGGAAATGCGCGCCGGCCCGGCGGAGGGGGCGCTGGAGATGCTGTGCGGCGAATTTTATTTTGGTCCGCACGTTAGCTGGCTGTTCACTGAGGCATCGACGCTGATCCATCTCCATACCGATACGCGCGAAGACTGCCCGGAGCTGCAGCCGTTGCTTAACATACTGGTCCGCGAAAGCCTGGCGCAGCGTCCCGGCGGCAGCGCTATCGTGCGCAGCCTCGGCGATACGCTGCTGGTGCTGCTGCTGCGCATGCTGCTTGGCGAGCAGCAGCCGCCCGGCGGGCTGCTGCGTCTGATGAGCGATGAACGCCTGATGCCGGCGGTGCTGGCGGTGATGGCGACCCCGGAGCAGCCGTGGACGCTGGAAACCATGGCCGCCCGCGCCTTTCTGTCGCGGGCCACCTTTGCCCGTCATTTTGCCCGCGTTTATCACCTGACGCCGCAGGCGTGGCTGTCGCAGCTGCGAATGGCGCTGGCCGCCCGGCTGCTGCGCCTCGAGCGTCAGACCAACCTCGAGGTGATTGCCGAACGCTGCGGCTTTCAGTCGCTGGCGTCCTTCTCGAAGCGTTTCAAAATGCGCTATGGCGTGACGCCGGGCGAGTGGCGACGGGGCTAGTGCTTCGCTCTGGGGAAGATGATTTTATTTCCGGTTGCGTGGTTTGCTGTTTATTACCCCACCCGAAAGTCGCTATAGTTTTGCACGAAAAAAACAATGACAGTCAGGACGGACAGGGTGAAGAGGATGAGATTACGTTTACGTGCCGCCGCCGCGGTAATGCTGGCGGGTCTGGCGCTGGTCGGCTGCGACCAAAAGAGTAATGAAGCGAAGCACATTAAGGTCGGCGTGATTAATGGCGCTGAACAGGATGTGGCGGAAGTGGCGAAGAAGGTGGCCAAAGAGAAGTATGGTCTGGAGGTAGAGCTGGTGGGGTTCAGCGGCTCGCTGTTGCCTAACGAATCGACCAACGCCGGGGATCTGGACGCCAACGTCTTCCAGCATCGGCCTTTCCTTGAGCAGGACAACAAAGCGCATAACTACCATCTGGTGGCGGTCGGCAATACCTTCGTCTTCCCGATGGCCGGCTATTCGCGCAAGATCAAGTCAGTCGCCGAACTGAACGACGGCGCGA
Organism: Klebsiella sp. GB_Kp047; assembly: GCF_040065235.1. Classification (NCBI taxonomy): domain Bacteria; kingdom Pseudomonadati; phylum Pseudomonadota; class Gammaproteobacteria; order Enterobacterales; family Enterobacteriaceae; genus Klebsiella; species Klebsiella sp. GB_Kp047. Next base: position 128,836 of record NZ_JBEAJG010000007.1, read on the forward strand.
CGATCGCCATCCCCAACGACCCGACCAATCTCGGGCGGGCGCTGCTGCTGTTGCAAAAAGAGAAGCTGATTACCCTCAAAGCCGGCACCGGCCTGCTGCCGACGGCGGTGGATATCACCGACAACCCGCATCACCTGAGAATTATGGAGCTGGAAGGGGCGCAGCTGCCGCGCGTACTCGACGATCCTAAAGTCGACGTGGCCATCATCAGCACCACCTACCTGCAGCAAACCGGGCTGTCGCCGGTTCGCGATGGCATCTTTATCGAAGATAAAAACTCGCCCTACGTGAACATCATCGTGACCCGTGAAGACAATAAAGACGCGGAAAACGTGAAGGAGTTTATGCAGTCGTACCAGTCGCCGGAGGTGGCGAAGGCGGCTGAGACTATCTTCAACGGCGGCGCGGTGCCGGGCTGGTAAGCCAACACACAGGGAGAGGCGCGTATGGTACGCCAACGGCAGGCTGACCTGCTGCTGATTGCTGCGACGGTGATTGCCGCCTGCGGCTGGATTTTTTCCCGCGAGGCGATCGCCGGCATGCCGGTATTCGCGTTCCTTGGGCTGCGCTTCTTCTTCGCCGCGCTGCTGCTGCTGCCGTTCTGCCGCGGGTTTCGCCCGCAAAAGCAGCACTGGCCAAAGCTCATCATCAGCGGGCTGTGGTTTGCGCTCAACCTCTGCCTGTGGATCTACTCGGTCTCCACGACGGCGTCGCTCGGCGAAGGGGCGTTTATTATGAGCCTGTCGATGATGTTCGTCCCGCTGACCGCGTGGGTGATGATGAAGGTGCGTCCGCCGCGGGCCTGGTGGGAGTGCCTGCCGATCGCGGTGGTGGGCCTGGGGCTGCTCAGCCTGCACATGCCGATAGCCTTCCACCCCAGCCAGGGCTGGTTTTTGCTGACGGCGCTGGTGCAGTCGATCTGGTTCTGTTACACCAGCCGCTGCGCGCGTGAAGTACCGCTGATCCCCCTGACCACCGTGCAGCTGGCGATCACTGGTATCGTCGGGTTGACCATCTCCGCTGCCGTTGAACGCTGGGACCAGCCGATGACCCTGCCGACCTTCGGCTGGCTGGTGGCCAGCATTGTCATCGCCACCAGCCTGCGCTTCGGTCTGCAGATGAAGGGGCAAAAGTACGCGGCGGTGGCCAGCGCGGCGATCATTATGGTGCTCGAACCGCTGCTGACGGTCATTGCCGCCGCGCTGTGGTACGGCGAACAGCTGCCGCTGCAGAAAATTATCGGCGGCGTGCTGATCCTCGTGGCCCAGCTGTGGTTCCGCTGGCGAATGCTTAAGCCGTAGCCTGCCCGGTGCGCGGCTGCGCCATCAATTGCAGCAGCGGCACCAGCGACAGCCCGTCCGGCATTTCGCCGCGGGCGATCAGCTGGTTTATCTCCTCAAAGGTAAACCAGCCGGTTTCCATTACCTCATCCTGATCCGCATCCATCCCCACCCAGCGTAAACCGGTAGCCAGCCAGGTGATAAACAGCTGATCGCTGCTGCCGTAGGAGGGGTTGAAGCGAATGATCTCCTCGACGCGTTGCGCCTGCCAGCCGGTCTCTTCCCGCAGCTCGCGCAGCGCGGCCACCGCCGGATCTTCCCCTTCGTCAACGCCGCCAGACGGAATGGCCCACACCACCTTGTCGATCAGGTAGCGGTAGTGGCGAATCAGCAGCACTTTGCCCTCCTGGATAGCCACAACCCCCACCGCCGGGCGGGGATAGTGAATGGCGTAAAAGTCGCGGCGCTCGCCGGGGGCGATATCAATACCCACCTTGCGCATGCTGAACCACGGCGTCTCGGCGATGACCTGCGGGTCGTGCATATCGGCGGCGGTCAGTTTTTTCTTCATCCTGCCACTCCTGTCAAAAATGGAGCCTTCAGAACAACATAGCCGGAGACGGATAGCAATCGCCGCAGGTTGGCCCGATTTCATCGATCCTTGCCCAAATGCCCCTATTGCGCCAGGCTGGTACTCAGTACGATGTTCGTCAAATCACCCCCTGAGGAACGCCGACATGAACATCACCCATATCCGTAACGCGACCCAGATTATTGACTACGCCGGGAAAAAGTTTCTGATCGATCCGATGCTGGCGGACAAAGGCGCCTGGCCGGGTTTTCCGGGCACCGCGCGCAGCGAGCTGCGCAACCCGCTGGTGGCCTTGCCTTTTTCCCGCGATAACATTATCGACGTTGACGCGGTGATCGTCACCCACACCCATGACGATCACTGGGACGAGGCGGCGATCGCCGCGATCCCGAAAACCCTGCCGGTGTTCGTCCAGCACGAGGCCGACGGTGCGCTGCTGCGCAGCCAGGGATTCCAGGATATCCGCCTGCTGACGGCAGACAGCGAATTTGCCGGCGTGCGCCTGCTGAAAACCACCTCCGGCCAGCACGGCAGCGATCGCACCTACGCGGTGCCGGCGATGGCCGAACGCCTGGGCGAGGCCTGCGGCGTGCTGTTTCGCCATCCGCAGGAGAAGACGCTGTGGCTGGTGGGGGATACCATCTGGCGTGATGAAATTGCGGCCGACCTGCTGAAGCTGCGCCCGGACGTGGTGGTCCTCAACGCCGGCTACGCCCACGTCATCGGCTTTGGCCCGATTATCATGGGCAAAGAGGATCTCCTGAACGTACACTTCACCCTGCCGGAAGCGAAAATCATGGCTATCCACCTGGAGGCGGTCAACCACTGCCTGGTGAGTCGGGAAGAGATGCGCCAGTATGCGCTGGATAATCAGATTGCCGAGGTCGTGTGTATCCCGCAGGATGGGGAAACCGTGGTTTATTAACGTGCGCAAGGGGAAGGAACGATGAAGCTCACCGACGTGGCGATTGTTGCCGTAGAGGGCTTTAGCCCGTTTCATTACGCCGTTCCCTGCATGCTGTTTGGCGATTCGGTCTCTGAAAACAAACGCTTTAATCTGCACATTTGCGCCGAGCGACCGGGGCTGCTGCGCGCCCGCGACGGCTTCGCGCTGTACGCCAGCGGCGATTACGCCGTGCTGGAACAGGCGGATATCGTGGTGGCGCCTTACTGGGGCGAGGTCGACCGGCGCCCGCCGCAGGCGCTGCTTGATAGCCTGGTGCGGGCCCGGAATAACGGCGCGGAAATCGTCGGTCTGTGCCTGGGCGCGTTCGTCCTTGGCTACGCCGGGCTGCTGGACGGGAAACGCGCGGCGACCCACTGGGAGTTTGAGCAGGATTTTCAGCGCCGGTTTCCGCAGGTGCGGCTGGATATCAACGCCCTGTACGTCGATGACCAGCGGATCATTACTTCAGCGGGCACCGCGGCGGCGCTCGACTGTTGCCTCTACATCATCCGCCAGCGTTACGGCAGCCTCGCGGCCAACCAGATCGCCCGGCGGCTGATTGTTTCGCCGCACCGCGAGGGCGGCCAGGCGCAGTTCATCGCTCAGCCGGTGCCGAAAAATACCCGCGATGCGCGAATCAACTGCCTGCTGGATTATCTGCAGCAGCATATTGCCGAGCCGCATAATCTCGATTCGCTGGCCCGGGTGGTGGCGATGAGCCGCCGCAGCCTGACCCGCCACTTCGCCCGGGCGACCGGGATGAGCATCACCGACTGGCTGACCGCCGAACGCCTGCGCCGCAGCCAGAGCCTGCTTGAGGCGGGGGATCTGCCGGTCGAGCAGGTGGCGGAGGCGGTGGGTTATCTCTCTGCCGTCACCTGGCGTCAGCAGTTTAAGGCGCGCTTTGGCGTCAGTCCGACCGAATGGCGGCGTACCTTTCGCCGCGGCGCTTAGCCGCCGAGGGTCGCGCTGTCGATCACGAAGCGGTATTTCACGTCACCCTTGACCATTCTTTCCCAGGCTTCGTTGATCTCATCGCCGCGGATCAGTTCGATATCGGCGACGATGCCGTGTTCAGCGCAGAAGTCGAGCATCTCCTGGGTTTCCGCGATCCCGCCAATCATCGACCCGGCAATCGACCGGCGACGGATGATCAGATTGAACACTTCCGGCGACGGATGCGGTGTGGCCGGCGCGCCTACCAGCGTCATCGTGCCATCGCGCTTCAGCAGCGTGGTGAAGGCATCGAGATTATGCGGCGCCGCCACGGTGTTGAGGATGAAATCGAAGCTTTTGACGTGGGCCGCCATTTCCTCTTTGTTACGCGACACCACCACTTCATCAGCGCCTAGCGCTCTGGCCGCATTACGCTTGGATTCGGAGGTGGTAAAGGCCACCACGTGGGCCCCCATGGCGTGGGCCAACTTGATTCCCATATGCCCAAGGCCGCCGATGCCGACCACGCCGACTTTTTTACCCGGCCCGGCGTGCCAGTGGCGCAGCGGCGAGTAGGTTGTGATCCCGGCGCACAGCAGCGGCGCGACGGCGGCCAGCTGCGCTTCGGGATGGGTTATCCGCAGCACGTAGTGTTCTTTGACCACGATCTGCTGTGAATAGCCGCCCAGGGTGTGGCCCGGCGCGTCCTGGGTCGGTCCGTTGTAGGTCAGCACCATATGGTCGCAGTAGTTCTCCAGCCCTTCAGCGCACTCCTCGCACTGTTGACAGCTATCGACCATGCAGCCGACGCCCACCAGATCGCCGACGGCGTAGCGCGAGACGGCCTCGCCGACCGCGGTGACCCGGCCCACAATTTCATGCCCCGGCACGCAGGGGTAGAGCGTTCCGGCCCATTCCGATCGCGCCTGGTGGAGATCGGAGTGGCAGACGCCGCAGTAGGCGATGGCGATCTGCACATCCTGCGGCCCCGGTTCGCGGCGGGTGATGGCCATTGATTCCAGCGGTTGGCTGGCGGAGTAGGTACCTATAGCGTTGATCAGCATAGCGAAACCTCTTGATTATATCGGTGTTAAAACGGGCGGACGGAGGTGAGCGTTTTTTGCGCGGTAAGGATAAGCGTAGCCTGGAGCGCCCGGGATGCGAGACGGGTAGCTCAAAGCGTTAAAACCGCTCCTCACCGGGTGAGGAGCAGACTTTTCAGGGGGCGACTGGCGTCAGATAGTCCAGGCGCAGTGGCTCGGCGAGCAGGGAATCCATCTCGCCAATAAAGGCCTGAAAGTAGGGTTGGTCGATATGCTCATCCAGCGCCTGCTGGTCACGCCAGGACTCCCGCATGTAGAAGGTATCCGGCGCGTCGCGCAGCTGGAACAGCGCGTAGTCAAGATTGCCCGGCTCTTGTCTCGTCGGCAGGAGCAGACCCTGCAGGACCTTGCGCAGCGCGTCTGTTTGGCCTGGTTTCGCCTTGAGCACGGCGAGAAGGGTTATCATCTTAAAATCCCTCCAGCACAATCTTGCCCACTGCGCGTCCGGTTTCCAGCTGGCGATGCGCTTTCTGCAGATTGTCGGCGGTGATAGCGCCGTAGTGTTCGCCGAGTGTGGTTTTGATCGTGTGGTTGTCGATCAGGGCCGCCACGCGGGTTAGCAACTGATGCTGGGCGATCATGTCATCCGTCTCAAACATTGAGCGGGTGAACATAAATTCCCAGTGCAGGGACAGGCTTTTGGCTTTCAGCGGCACCACGTCCAGGGTCTCCGGGTCATCAATCAGCGCCAGCTTGCCCTGCGGGGCGAGGGCGTCGATCAGCGCGTTGAAGTGCTGGTCGGTGTTGGTCAGGCTGGCGACATGGGTCACCGCGTTGATGCCGATGCGCGCCAGCTCGTCGGAGAGCGGCTTGCTGTGATCGATAACATGGTGCGCGCCCGCCTCGCGGACCCAGCGTTGGCTCTCCGGACGCGAGGCGGTGCCGATCACCGTCATGGCGGTCAGTTTGCTGGCCAGCTGGGTCAGGATCGACCCCACGCCGCCCGCCGCGCCGACGATCAGCAGCGTGTCGCCCGCGTTGCCGCCTTCCGTGACGCCAAGACGGTGAAACAGCAGCTCCCAGGCGGTGATAGCCGTCAGCGGCAGCGCGGCGGCGGAGGCGTTATCGAGGGTGCGCGGTTTGTGGGCCACCAGGCGCTCATCCACCAGCTGATATTCACTGTTGCTGCCGGCCCGGCCCAGGGCGCCGGCGTACCAGACCTCATCGCCTGGTGCGAACAGCGTCACTTCCTCACCGACGGACTGCACCACGCCAACGGCGTCCCAGCCCAGCACCCGCGGCGTGTCGCCCTGGAAGCCGGCGCGCACTTTGGTGTCCACCGGATTGACCGAGACCGCCTTCACGGCAACCAGCAGATCACGCCCGTGGGCGGAAGGGACCGGCAGGTCGATCTCGGTTAAAAAAGGGATATTGTCGCCGTCAGCGGCGGCTTGAGTAATGGCGATAGCTTTCATAACTGCTCCGGTCTGTGAATCGGGTGAATAAAGCGATGACGCGATAGTAGACCGGCGCCGGGAGGGGAAAAACGGGTTAACGGCAATAACAGTTATATGCAGAAAGTGAAAATCAGCCCACCTGATAGAAATCGAGCATCACCCCATCCTGAGTACGTCCGCCCGCGCAGATAAACAGCGAGGTGGTTAGCCAGCTGAGCGCGGGGGTATCCACCTCGAAGGTGGGGACGGTGCGAAAATAGATTTCTTCCGGCGGAATAGTGCTAAAAAAGCGCATATCGTCGGCGAACAGCTGGTCATGATAGCGGGCCGGCACCCGGCGAATACCGTTGTTTTCCACGTACACCGTTCCTTCCTCCACCTGCAGGGCATAGCGGGCGGATAGCCTGCACGTGCCGTCGGGCTCGATAATCTGGCTGTCGACGCCGCCGGGCAGCACGTGGCCGCGAAGTTGACCCGAAACGCTGCCGCCGAGAATCGGGATCAGCTGACGCTTGCCGGTTTGCGGACTGCGGGAAACGATTATCGGTTTATCAACCTGGATGGTAATGGAAAAACAGTGTCTCAGTTCGGGGGTCATCATGGCTCTCCTGTTTCGGTTGGCAACGGCACGCGGCCTTTGCGCCAGTGTAACGGGTTCGCAGGAGACAAAATAACGCAGAGTTTGGATGAAAATGATTGACTGGGATGATGGGTTTTGCGGCTCAGTTTGGTATGGCGTGGCGGTGGAGGAGGAGAGGCAAACTGGCGGAAGATCACAGGAGTTGAACCTGCCCGGGACCGCTGGCGGCCCCAACTGGATTTGAAGTCCAGCCACCTCACCGGAGATGACGATCTTCCGCGCCTCGATTGCTACATGGAGGCGGGGCGCATTATAGCTACTTTCAGCCGTTTACCACATACCTGAACGCACTTTTTTACTGTTAAAACTGGACTTTGCAGAACAGTCTGAAACAAATCCGTTCAAAATCCATGGGTTACACTTTTTCATACGCTTTCAGGCTACCGCGATCACAGAAAACAAGAAACGTAATCTGATAACGAGATATCGCAATTCATCTTCCTGCGGCAAAGGTTTACAAGAAATGTAACCGGTACCAATCCGTGGCGCCGCTAAGGGAATTGTGCCCATATGAAAGATCATATTTTGTCCGTCAAAGAGAAAATTGGCTACGGCATGGGTGACGCCGCCAGCCACATCATTTTTGATAACGTTATGTTGTATATGATGTTTTTCTACACCGATATCTTCGGCATCCCCGCTGGTTTTGTCGGCACCATGTTCCTGCTGGCGCGCGCGCTGGATGCGATCTCCGACCCGTGCATGGGCCTGCTGGCCGACCGTACCCGCAGCCGCTGGGGTAAATTTCGCCCGTGGATCCTCTTCGGCGCCATTCCGTTCGGCCTCGTCTGCGTACTGGCCTACAGCTCGCCGGACTTAAGCCACCACGGCAAGCTGATTTACGCTGCGGTAACCTACACGCTACTGACCCTGCTCTACACCGTGGTGAATATCCCTTACTGCGCGCTCGGCGGCGTGATCACCGACAACCCGACACAGCGCATCTCCCTGCAGTCCTGGCGCTTTGTGCTGGCAACAGCAGGCGGCATGCTCTCCACCGTGCTGATGATGCCGCTGGTCAACGTTATCGGCGGAGATGACAAAGCGCTTGGCTTCCAGGGCGGCATCGCGGTGCTGTCGGCGATCGCCTTCCTGATGCTGGCCTTCTGCTTTTTTACCACCAAAGAGCGTGTCGAAGCGCCGCCGAGCAGCACCTCGATGCGCGAAGATTTGCGCGATATCTGGCGCAATGACCAGTGGCGAGTGGTTGGCGTGCTCACCATCCTCAATATCCTCGCGGTCTGCGTTCGCGGCGGCGCGATGATGTACTACACCACCTGGATCATGGGCTCGGCGGCGCTGTTCACCGTCTTCCTCACCACCTACTGCGTCGGCAACCTGATTGGCTCGGCGCTGGCGAAACCGCTGACCGACTGGAAATGCAAAGTCAGCGTCTTCTGGTGGACCAACGCCCTCCTGGCGGTGCTCAGCGTGGCGATGTTTTTCGTACCGATGAATGCCGAAATCACCATGTTCGTCTTTATCTTCGCCATTGGCGTACTGCACCAGCTGGTGACGCCAATCCAGTGGGTGATGATGTCCGACACCGTCGACTACGGCGAATGGTGCAACGGCAAACGCCTGACCGGCATCAGCTTTGCCGGCACCCTGTTTGTGCTCAAGCTGGGCCTGGCGCTGGGCGGCGCGCTCATCGGCTGGATGCTGGCCGGCGGCGGTTACGACGCCGCAGCCAAAACCCAGAACGGCGCCACTCTCACCATTATTATCGCCTTGTTCACCCTCGTTCCAGCGGTGTGCTACCTGCTGAGCGCGGCGATCGCCAAACGCTACTACACGCTGAAAACGCCGTTCCTGAAAAAAATGATGGCCGAGCTGGCCGAGGGCGCGCGTCGTAATGAACAAGATTTCGCAACAGCCCCGATCGACAAAGAATGGCAAAACTAAGAGGACGTTTTAATGAAAATCAGTGATGGAAACTGGCTCATTCAACCAGGGCTCACCCTGATCCAACCCGTACAGGTTTATGAGGTGGAGCAGCAGGGGAATGAAATGGTGGTCTATGCCGCGCCGCGCGATGTCCGCGAACGCGCCTGGCAGCTGGATACGCCGTTATTCACCCTGCGCTTTTTCTCCCCGCTGGAAGGGGTGATCGGGGTGCGTATGGAGCACTTCCAGGGCGCGCTGGATAACGGTCCGCACTACCCGCTGAACGTGCAGAACGACGTCAATGTCACCATAGAGGATACGGCCGAATTCGCCGAGCTGAAAAGCGGTAGCCTTAGCGTGCGCGTTACTAAAGGCGAATTCTGGGCGCTGGATTTTCTGCGCGACGGCGTGCGTATCACCGGTAGTCAGCTGAAAAACAACGGCTACGTGCAGGATAGTCAGACCCAGCGCAATTATCTGTTTGAGCGCCTCGACCTCGGTGTCGGCGAAACCGTCTACGGTCTCGGCGAGCGCTTTACCGCCCTGGTGCGCAACGGCCAGACGGTAGAAACCTGGAACGAAGACGGCGGCACCAGCACCGAGCAATCCTATAAAAACATTCCGTTCTACCTGACCAACCGCGGCTACGGCGTGCTGGTCAATCACCCGCAGCGCGTCTCCTTCGAGGTGGGCTCAGAGAAGGTCTCGAAAGTCCAGTTTAGCGTGGAAGGCGAATACCTTGAGTACTTCGTGATCGATGGCCCGACGCCGAAAGCGGTGCTCAACCGCTATACGCAGCTCACCGGTCGCCCGGCGCTGCCGCCGGCATGGTCGTTTGGTCTGTGGCTGACCACCTCGTTCACCACCGACTATGACGAAGCGACGGTGAACCGCTTTATCGACGGCATGGCCGAGCGCCAGCTGCCGCTGCACGTCTTCCATTTCGACTGTTTCTGGATGAAGGCCTTCCAGTGGTGCGATTTCGAATGGGATCCGCTGACTTTCCCGGACCCGGAAGGGATGATCAAGCGCCTGAAGGCGAAAGGGCTGAAGATCTGCGTGTGGATCAATCCGTATATCGGCCAGCGCTCGCCGGTGTTCAAGGAGCTGAGAGAGAAGGGCTATCTGCTGAAGCGCCCGGACGGTTCGCTGTGGCAGTGGGATAAGTGGCAGCCTGGGCTGGCGATATATGACTTCACCAACCCGGAAGCCTGTCAGTGGTACGCCGACAAACTCAAAGGCCTGGTGGCGATGGGCGTCGACTGCTTCAAGACCGACTTCGGCGAACGCATCCCGACCGATGTGCAGTGGTTTGATGGTTCTGACCCGCAGAAAATGCACAACCATTACGCCTTCATCTATAACGAACTGGTGTGGAACGTGCTGAAAGAGACCGTCGGCGAGAAAGAAGCGGTGCTGTTCGCTCGCTCCGCCTCGGTGGGCGCACAGCAGTTCCCGGTGCACTGGGGCGGCGACTGCTACGCCAATTACGAATCGATGGCGGAAAGCCTGCGCGGCGGGTTGTCGATCGGCATGTCTGGCTTCGGTTTCTGGAGCCACGATATCGGCGGTTTCGAGAATACCGCCCCGGCCCACGTCTACAAGCGCTGGTGCGCCTTCGGCCTGCTTTCCAGCCACAGCCGCCTGCACGGCAGTAAATCCTATCGTGTGCCATGGGCCTACGACGAAGAGTCCTGCGACGTGGTGCGCCACTTCACGCAGCTGAAATGCCGCATGATGCCCTATCTCTATCGTCAGGCGGCATTGGCCAATGAGTACGGCACCCCGATGCTGCGCGCGATGATGCTCGAGTTCCCGGACGATCCGACCTGCGACTATCTCGACCGCCAGTATATGCTGGGTGATTCAGTGCTGGTCGCGCCGGTGTTCTCCGAAGCGGGCGATGTGCAGTTTTATCTGCCGGAAGGGCGCTGGACGCATCTGTGGCATAACGATGAATTGCCGGGTAGCCGCTGGCATAAGCAGAATCATAATGCGCTGAGTCTGCCGGTCTACATTCGCGACAATACTCTGCTGGCGCTGGGCAACAATGACCAGAAACCCGATTATGCCTGGCATGAAGGCACCGCCTTCCAGCTGTTCCACCTCGAAGAGGGGCGCGAGGCGCGCTGTCAGGTTCCGGCGGCGGACGGTTCCACGATCTTCACCCTGAAGGCGAAGCGCCAGGGCAACACCATCGCCGTGAGCGGCGAAGGCGAAGCCCGCGGCTGGACGCTGTGCCTGCGCAATATCCAGCAGATAGCCGGCGTTCAGGGCGGCACGCAGACCGGCAGCGAATGGGGTGTGGTGGTGAGCGCCCAGGGCAATACGCTGACGATTACGTTGTAAAAGACTGCGTTAACGGCAGAGACCCTCTTCGCCTGGCGGAGAGGGTTTTTTATTCCATTTTTGTACAAAAAGTAATATTCATTTCAGTCTGGTGACTCAGGCCGCAGACGCCGTTGCTGAACGGTGATAGCGTATTCTGCCGCTGAGAGGAGCCCGCCATGGACGTAGAAAATATCTTTCGTGACGTGAAGCTAAGCAAAACGGAAATGACCGTGCTGCGCTTTATCCAGAACGACCCGGAGCAGTGTATCCGCCAGGGGGTCCGCGCCGTGGCGGAGCAGTGCTACAGTAATCCCTCCTCGCTGGTACGGCTGGCGAAAAAGCTTAAGTTCAGCGGCTGGCTGGAGCTGGTCTATTTCATCAAGTTCAATATCACCATGCCGAAGCTCGATGTCACCAACGATATCGACTATATGAGCATTCAGCCGGCGGAGGCGCTGACGCCACTGCTGGCAAGCCTCGCGCAGCAGCGCGTCCTGATCCACGGCAGCGGCTTTTCGCAGCTGATCGCCCAGTATATTTATAACAAGTTTCTCGTCACTGGGGTGAATGCCAGCCTGGCGCTGTGGCCGGATTACGAAATTCTTGAACAGAAAAACGCCGCTCGCTTCGACTCCATCTGGATCATTTCGAAATCCGGGCGCAGCAGCTCAGCGCTTAACTGGGTGAAGGCCCTGGAGGGGAAGGAGATTAATCTGGTCTGCTTTACCGGTGATTATCAGAGCCCGCTGGCGCAGGCTGCAGATACGGCGTTTATTATTCACGACCCGCAGAAGTTTGACGATGATATTTACTGGAGCAACCCGTTTTTCGGCTACTGCATCTTAGGCTTTGAGCGGCTACTGAAGATGTGGTTTACCCGCGTACGGAGCAATAGCTAGACCCGCTAAGCGCGGTGCGAGCGGGGGAGTTCCCGGATGGCGGCTGGCGCCTTATCCGGGCTACCGGGTGATGCGGCTATTTGTCGGGTGGCGGCTTACGCTTGAACCGACCTACATAAAATCATAACCGCTCCGTTCGTAGCCCCGCTAAGCGCGGTGCGAGCGGGGGAGTTCCCGGATGGCGGCTGGCGCCTTATCCGGGCTACCGGGTGATGCAGCTATTTGTCGGGTGGCGGCTTACGCCTGACCCGACCTACATAAAATCATAACCGCTCCGTTCGTAGCCCCGCTAAGCGCGGTGCGAGCGGGGG